>CAYJIX010000049.1:6444-17395 GCA_964370375.1 uncultured Desulfovibrionaceae bacterium
TTGGCTTGCGCCTTGGCTTGGGTTTTGAAGAGCAGGCATGCTTTGCTCAGGACTGCCCATGCTGCCCGTCCCTGGCATGCTGCCCATCCCTGGCATGCTTTGCCCTGGCATGCTGATGCTCAGCCCTGAGCTTGAGCCTTGGTTTGATTCTGCGCCTTGGCTTGCACTTACGTCTTGGCTTGCGCCTTGGCTTGGGTTTTGAAGAGCAGGCATGCTTTGCTCAGGACTGCCCATGCTGCCCGTCCCTGGCATGCTGCCCATCCCTGGCATGCTTTGCCCTGGCATGCTGATGCTCAGCCCTGAGCTTGAGCCTTGGTTTGATTCTGCGCCTTGGCTTGCACTTACGTCTTGGCTTGCGCCTTGGCTTGGGTTTTGAAGAGCAGGCATGCTCAGCCCTGGCAAGCTCAGCCCTGAGCTTGAGCCTTGGTTTGATTCTGCGCCTTGGCTTGCACTTACGTCTTGGCTTGCGCCTTGGCTTGGGTTTTGAAGAGCAGGCATGCTTTGCTCAGGACTGGTCGTGAGGCTTGACTCTGGCGCGATGAGAGTAATCCTTAGCTCGCTGTCGTTCTGCCCTGAGCTTGTGCCTTGGCTTGGCGGACTTGTATTTTGCTGTAAACCTGCGCCTGTGCCGCCTGTAATCCCTTCAGTTTCACGTGGACGTTTTATGGTTTCTCTAAATTGTCTGTTTTGATCCATAAAAACAAGACTGTTGAACTCACCATATAACGTAAGCCCTTTAGTCTTTTCTACATGACTGAAAGTGCATTTTGTCTCATAAGCCATCACATAAGCCCCTTCCAAGTTCGCCTTTGTCAAGTTCGTCCCTGACAAGTTCGTCCCTGTCAAGTTCGTCCCTTCCAAGTTCGCCCCTGACAAGTCCATCCCTGACAAGTCCATTTTTGACAAGTCCAGCCCTGCAAGCAATTGTTTTTCGTCGTATGTGAGAGGGGTTTTACTTTTTAGCTTTGCGATTACCTCCGCTTGAGCTTTAGCTAGGGCTTCGGCTTTAGCTTTGGCATCGGCTTCGGCTAGGGCTTTGGCTTTGGCTTCGGCTTTGGCTTCGGCTATCCTGTCTACACCGCTCACGTTTGTTGAAGCTTGGCTCGAACCTGCGCCTGAATCTTCATTTTGTAAAAATCGTTCTAATACGCCTTGCATAAAATTGTTTTCATGGCGCTCAGTTATTTCAAGCTGGGTCTCTATACTTTGCATTGGTTGTGAGGAGGGTGTCTCTTGTATAATGTTCGAATTGGGTTTTAATGTTATGGTTTGGTTCAAAACCCCCGAAGCTGTGCTTGAAATTGTGCCCAAGCTTGCGCTGAGCGTTTCCACCGTAACCACAGAAGCTATTTCGCCCGAAACCGTTCCTAATGCCGTATTGTCAATAAAATCAGCCATGTTATAGGTTTTGCCCGTGTCAGCAATGCTTTCACCTTGCCGTGCGATAATGAGCGTATCGTCAAAATTCAATGTGCCACCGTTATCCACAACAAAAGGCACATAATTTTCTTTCAAATCAAGGGCATAGGTTTGAATATTTGCCGTGCCGCTTGCAGCAACATAGACTTCGGCTGCTGTTTTCCCTATAGGCGCACTGATATTCATTACACCTGTATGATGAATATTGGCAATGCTTTCAGTATAAATGCCGTAAGCATGTTCTGTGGTTGATTCAACATTCATAGTGCCGTTTGATGTGATATTGTATGTGCCTGTACTTCCTACGTTAATACCATAAGCATAGAAATCTGCGTTGACGTCAATTGTACCTTTGTTTTCGATGGTAAAAATACCTTGCGACTCGATATTTATGCCCCATGCAACATTTTGAGATTTGATTGTGATTTGCGCATGTTCAGCATTTATAATTGAGCTTTCAAGTGTATCGCTAGCATGCTCCAAGCGCATGCCTGTAGCATTGCCAATCTCTTTTGAGGTGAGAGTCATGTTTTTGTAGTTTGCCAACGTCGCGTTCGATGTTACAGCATGTATATCTCCATCCATACCCCAAACGTTGCTTCCTGTAACGTCTATAGTGCCATAGTTGAAAATACTTGCGGTTCCTGCATTAAATTCCATCACGCGCGTGTCGGAATCGCCGGTGTTGTAGGTAATGGTACCGCGGTTTACAAGTTCAGAATCGGTAGGCGTGGCAAGCATTGGTGCATTAAGGGTTGTGCCCAACGGATTTTCTAAAGCATGGGCACTCACGGGGCTTAGTGCCGAAACGCACAATGCGGCAATAGCTAATGTACCGAAAATATTTAGCAAATTACATTTTTTTAATACGGCAACATAACGGTTTTTTAAATTTCCTATGGCGTTTTTCGACAACATGGCACACCCCTTTTGTGGACTGTTTGTAACATGATAAGGCACTATAACGATTTTTAACTATACGCAAAGAGGATACAATGTCAATTTGCTGTGTGCCATCCTTGGTGGGGAGGGGGGTGAGCTCCAGAAAGAACTGTGAGTTGCAAAAAAAGCTACAGATAAAAGAAAAAAATAAAAAACGTCCAAATAAGTGATGCAGATTTTAACGGCACGATTTTATCAGCGAAAAGCAGAAATGTAAGGACAATGCACCGGTTGCGAGCTTTATAGTTTTGTCTTATTGCTAAGACTGCTTGTTAGGACCTGACTATATAATTTATGTTTTTTTGTAGATTCATTATTACCAATAGCTTTATTCAAAGTTTTTTTTTACAAATTCTTAGTGTAAAAATAATAGAAGTTTTTTAGCAAGTTATTCCTACATCCTGTTGCATAATTTTTGATTCAATGAAATTAAAAAAAATTATGGATTTATCAAAAAGTTTTTCAATTTCCTGAGTGTTTTTATTAAGTGTGTACTCACTAAAATTTTTGTGAACGAGCATGTTACGCTCGTGACCTAAAGTTAAAAATGAAGCTTCATATGATTTTATTGTCATGTTTGTTCTTAACTCACTAAGAATGCAATCCTTAAATTCTTCACCAATTTCTTTTTACGTCAATACAAAAGAAGACTTCTTGCTAAATGGGCTTGTGAAAAAATATTCGATAAGGCAATTTTAGATAGAACAATCGTAGGTTGGCACGGTGGACACGTTTTTTTGTAACGTGTGCTGTTTTTGTGTTTATTCACTGCTTTTTATTTGTTCAAGCAATGCCGCTTCGGCTCTACTCTTTTCGAGTCGCCTACGCGCTATTATCTGAAAATGTATCATCCTTCTACCGGCAGTGGGCGAAAGCCCACGCGAGGTGTTTATACCAGCAGTGGGCGAAAGCCCACGCGAGGTGTTTATGCCAGCAGTGGGCGAAAGCCCACGCGTGGTGTTTATGCCAGCAGTGGGCGAAAGCCCACGCGAGGTACTTCGTCTAAACAAAAGATTTGTAAAAAAATGTTGGCACAAAAAACCAAGCCATGACAAGGCAAACATACACAAATCAACGCCCGATAGGCCTCCTTTTGAATCCTTCGCGCTGCACCCCCCCCATAACAAAGGGCCGCACTTCTTTGTCAAACAAAGCAGGCGGCCCTTTGGGTATGTTTTTATAAAACTAAGATGATAAAGGCAATCAAAAGCGCAAGTTCCTCACGCCCTTACATGAGCCCTTCTTTTTTGCGTTCAGCAATAAGGTCGTGGGCTTTTTGGGCAAGTTGGGTGACGCCGGGTTTTGAGATTTGGAAATCTGCGCCCACGGATTCTCCTTTATGGAGGAGTTTGTCCGTGATGAGCGACGAGAATAAAATAATAGGGATGTTGCGTAATTGGGGGTCGTCTTTGATTTTTTTACAAAGGTTATGACCGTCCATGCCCGGCATTTCGATATCTGAAACGATCACCTGCACATAGTCGGTGATGGGGCATTTTTCTTCATCGGCTTTGCTTTTGAGCTCTTGGATGCGTTCCCACGCTTGCAGTCCGTTGGTTGCTGTTTCTACTTCAAAGCTGGCTTTTTCCAAAAGGTCTTTGAGCATGCCGCGGATAAGCGTTGAATCGTCAGCAATAAGGGCACGATAGCGTACATCGCTCGTCCAATCCACGGCTTCATCAAGGCAAAGGCGCAATTGCGGGTTAAGGTCAGCCACGATTTTTTCAAGGTCGAGCAAAAAGACAATGCGCTCTTCAAGCTTCACAACGCCTGTGATGGTGTTTTGAGAGAACATGGCCACGTACTGGTTTGGTGGCTCGACCTGTTCCCAGCTGATGCGGTGGATGCGGTTTACGCCGGACACCTTAAAAGCAGTTGTAACGCCATTAAATTCAGTAACAATGACCTTGCTTTGCTCATCTTCACCCACGCAGGGTTTGTTTAGCCACGCGTTCAAATCCACCAATGGGATGATGTGCGAGCGCAGGTTGAACGCGCCAAGGACCGATGGGTGCTGCACTTCCGGAAGGGAAGTTATTTTTGGCATGCGAATGATTTCAAGCACTTTAGCGACGTTTACGCCATAGTATCCGCGGTATGTGTTTTGTTCATTCTCAAGTTCGTCGTCAGCGTCGGCGGGTTCGTCGAGGAAAAATTCTACGATTTCAAGTTCGTTGGTTCCGGCTTCAAGAAGAATATTGGTTTGTGACATGCTGCCTCCGAGAAGATATCCTAACTTTTAAGTATACTTAGGTTTTTGCCTGTGAACGCTTGGCTGTAAGTCCATGTATAGACAAAAGGCCAAAATAAGATGTACGTTTATGTTAAGCAATCCATGTGGTTAGCGACAACTGCTTGCTTAAAGGCACTGTACCTTTGCAAAGGTTGTCCAAGTAACAGACTTGCCTTACGAAGTTGACCATTACATGGTCATGTTGTCAAGGTCTAAGAGGTTGACAGCGCGTTTTTATGGGTAGTTTTGGGAAAGGTTTTGTGATTTTTATTCAAAAAAAACAGAATGATAGTTGTAAAAGTAGGCATAAAAAAGGGAAAATAAATTTTTTTATGAAAAAGTATGTGCTTTGCAAAAATACAACAACCTTACTTTTTTGTCGAGGATTGTTGGCGTTCAATACGTTCAAGCGTTGTGGCGATTTGTCGACCAAGGTGGGTGTTTCTGGTAAGTTCGCGCTCAACCGTGGCAATGCCTTTGAGCACCGTTGAATGGCGACGCCCAAAATGTTCGCCGATGTTCGCAAGGGAAAGGTCTGTATAGCGGCGGCTTAGATAAAAAATGGTGTTTCTGGCCATAACATGGTCGGTTTTACGGCTTTTTGTGGCAATTTGGTCAGCTTTTAAGGCAAAGGCTTCGCAAACTTTGCGCGTGATGCTTTCAATAGTAAGGAAGGGGCTTTCAAGGTTGTATTGGGCCATGATTTCAAGGACCATGTCTGCATGGACCGGGCAATCAAGCAGGCTTGCACGCAAAAACACGTTGTGCAAACAGCTTTCCATCTGGCGCACGTCACCGCAAAGCCGATCAGCCAAAAGGTCTACAATGTCATCGTGTAACGGCACGTTTTGTTGGCGCGCTTTTTCTTGTAACATGAGCTTACGGGTGGCTTTGTCCGGTTTTTGCATATGGGCCAGAAAACCTGAGCAAAAGCGCGAAACAAGGCGTTCGTCCACATTTGCCAGCTCGTTGGGGGCAAAGGAGCTTGTTAAAACAACGCGGCTGCCGTTGTCGTGCAGGGTTTTGATGGTTGAGAGCACTTCGTCTTGCATTTTTTCTTTGTTTTGCAAAAAATGCACGTCTTCAAGAAGCAGCACATCAACATCACGAAAGCGCGATTTGAACGCGTCAATGGTGCGGCTTTTCATGGCTTGGACAAAGCACGAGGCAAAATGTTCAGCCGTTAGGTATTCAACCCTTGGGGTGGTGTTGCTTGCGTTGCAAAGGGCCTTGCCAACAGCTTGGGTAAGGTGCGTTTTGCCAAGCCCAGGGCCTGAACTGATAAAAAGCGTGCTTACATTTTTAGTCAGGCGCGATACGTTAAGGGCAGCGGCATGGGCCAAATCGTTACACGGGCCCACCACAAAATCATCAAAGCTATGGCGCCATTGCACAGGTGCTGAGGCTGCACGAAGTGGTAAAAAACCTTGTTCAAGCGTAACACGACGAGCCGTTCCGGTGGCATGGCTTTTAGCTGTGTGGAGCACTGATCCTGGCTGGTCTGTAGCAGAAAGTCCTGAGGCAGAAAGTTCTGAAGCAGAATTTTCTGTAGCAGGGGGGATTGCTATATGGGCGTTGGCTTGAAAAGCTTCTGTTTTGCAGACATTGGCAATATGGTGCACCTTGTGTGCGGCAAGCACGTCAACCGTCCATCCTTGACCGCAAGCGGCAAGAGTGACCTGGCGGATGCTATCCAACAGGCGATTTTTAACCCAGTCGGCGACAAAATCATTGGGAGCCTCAAGGGTAAGAGTTTGCTCCTGCATGTGTACACGCAAAGGATCAACCCATACCTTGATTATCCCAGGTGCTAGGGTTTTTTGTAGATTTTCGTAGATTTTTTGCCATTGTCTGTTCATGGGGTACCTTTTAGCCTGTTGGGCTTAGCTTGGCAATAGAGTATGAGGGAACCTTGACGCCTGTTTGGAAATGATGGCGCTCACAAAATTTTTTTTTATAATATACTAATATTATGTATGATTTTTGATTTTACAGGGTTAGGACTCCTTTTTGAAAAGCCTTGCCATAGCACGATTTCCACAGATAAACGTTATGATATTAAAAAAAAGTGAATTACTAATTAACATAGGTAAATTAAAAAAATGCTAAAAATCTAAAAATATCTTAAAATATCGAAATATTCATCTTTTCGGGATGTTAAAAAGGCAAAAAAAACGCGATTTTTTTTTCCTTGCTATACCGCGCTATTACGCCAATTTGGGGTCATAAATAGAACCAGTTCGCGGTGTTTTTTTTAAAACTATGTGTTATTTGTTGGTGTTGTCTTGCGGTGCTGTGCTTTGTCAAAAATAAAGCCATGTGCCAACTAGGCAAAGCTAGGCTACAGGCAGGGGGGCGCTTGCTTATTGGAAAGCCTCTTGTGAACGAGTCTACTATGTATTGTACCGAGGAGCCGCCTTCACTGGCACTTGCCAGATAATAATGGAGTGCGTATACTCTTTTTTTGCAGATAGACATTTACGGTTACAGTTGAGGCAACGTGCGCCTCACGGAGGATATATGGCTTACCGTCTTTCATCTATGGACGAGCACATTCCCTTTGAGCAACAAATAAGGTCCTTGTCTGAAGAGACCTTGCTTGATATTTGGGAAGAGGTGCAGCAAGTGCAGCGCATGTTGAGCCATCAACATCAACGCGGCGTTGTGCCTGCTATCGATTATGAGCGCATCATTGTGGCAGAATTGCAACGCCGTTGTGTTCCTTCAAATGCTGCCGAAGCCCCCATTGAGGCTTTTATGCATACTTTTAGCTCGTGAACTAGGCACGTTTTTTTGTGATTATGGTGACATCCGCTGCGCGCCGATTGGCCTTGCAGCGTCTTTTTTTGAAAAAGTTCGTGTTGTGAGCACGGGGCCAGCATATGGAACGTGCGGTTTTTTTTGTAATGAATGTTTGATATTTTGTTGTTGCTTCATGGTTTGTTTGCGCAAGCCTTTGTTAAGGAGAAGTTATGTCGTTGCCTTCATTGGCCAAGCGTTGTTCAAGCGTTGCGCCGTTTTTGGTTATGGATATGCTGGAAAAGATTCAGGAAATGCAAAAGGCCGGCCATGATATTGTTCGTTTAGAGATAGGGGAGCCTGATTTTGATACGCCGCCTTGCATCATAAAGGCAGGTCAGGACGCTCTTTTGGCAGGTCAAACCCATTACACACAGGCGCAAGGCATCCTTTCATTACGCAAGGCTTTGGTAAATCACTATAAGCAATCGTATGGCGTGCGCATTGATCCTGATCAAATTTTTGTGTTTCCCGGCAGTTCTGCGGCCATGTTCATGCTTTTTAGTGCTTTGCTTGACGCAGAAGATGAGGTGATTGTTTCTAATCCCTCCTACGCCTGTTACGCAAATTTTATACGCTATGCAGGTGGATGCGTTCGCGAAGTGCTAACCTATGAAGAAGAAGGGTTCCAGTTCCGTACCCAAGATGTTGCGGCAGCGCTTAACGCAAAGACCAAGGCCATTCTTATCAATTCACCCACCAATCCCACGGGCATTGTCATGGAAGAGGCAAGGATGCAAGGTTTGGCCGACTTGTGCAACGGCTTTGCGGCGCACAATCAAGGCGTGCGTCCTTTGATCCTTTCCGATGAAATTTATCACGGGCTGACCTACACGGGCAAAGAGCACAGCATTTTAGAGTACACACCCCATGCTCTTGTTATAAATGGTTTTTCTAAGGCGTATGCCATGACCGGCTGGCGTCTTGGCTATGCCATTGTACCTGAAGAGTATGTGCAGCCGTTTGTAGCGCTTATGCAAAACTTTTTCTTGTGCACCTCTGCCATGGCGCAGCATGCAGGTGTTGCGGCCTTGCAAGATTGCAAGGAGCATGTCGAAACCATGCGAGCAACCTATAACGAGCGCCGATTGTACCTGCTTTCTGCTTTGCGCGAGCTTGGTTTTCACATTCCTGTAGAGCCTAGCGGAGCCTTTTATGTTTTGGTCAATGCAAAACATCTTGCGGCACGATTTGGGGGCTCATCTGTGAAGCTTGCCTACGATATCCTTGAAAAAGCCCACGTGGGCGTAACGCCCGGCAGTGAATTTGGCTCACAAACAGAAGGTTTTTTACGCTTTGCCTATGCAAATTCTATGGAAAATATACGGCTTGCCATGGAACGGCTGGCTGTGTATATACAAGAGCAAGGACAAACTGCCTGCTAGCAGGCAACCCTAAAAGCGCAATCGCTCTGCTCTCTATATCCGTAACACTTGTTCCTCGTGTACGGCTACCCGCGCTTTGCGGGGCCCTTTTGGGTAGGTGCGTTGTCAGATTACTTTTTTCTCGTTGCATGGACCATACCAGCTGTCTATTTGCGTACTTGCTCATGCTTTGCAAACGCAAACGGCTACGCCGCACTTTGGGTAGCAAGAGTCCGTAGCTTGCCTCGAAAAAAATAATCTTCCTAGCATCATTTTTGAAGAGGACACTTTTTGAACAGCCTTTGGAAAGCTGGTATCCTAAGGGTTTTACAAGTTTTTTTAAAACAGACTTTTTCAACAGGCTGCTAGAGCGTGTTCGCATAAACACATATAAATCCCAGCACTGTGAAAAAATACTGTTTTTTTATGCATAGTATGAAACATTGACAAGCAAGCGTGGGGGACGGCAACACGTTAAACGCAGACAAAAAAGCCGCCTTTGTAACAATAATCGTTTGAAAAAGCATGTTTTGGAGTTCGGCATGATTAAAAAAGGCCCGCAATACAGCATTGATGGCGTTAGTTTTGACAGCCTCTATAACCGTAACGAATACCTTGTGCGGCGTGAGCTGAAACGCATTTTGGATGAAGAAGGCATAACCCTTTCTGCAAAAGAAGTGCAAGATGTTTATGCCCTTACGTTAAATGATTTTCCTGCGCATTACATTCATACGGGAACCATTGTTCTAAATCCCAATGTCCAAAAAAACGAGCTTAGGGATCAAATCAAAAAAAACATCCTGTATGTGTACGATCGCCCCAAAGCATAAGCGGTTTTAACGCGCGTTTTTGGAAAGGCCCTTGTTTGTGCTGACTGCTGTTTTTGCAATAACCTGCATGGTTTATGCGCTACAGCACCATAGCCTTTTATGCCCTATGCATAGCGTTAGCATGAGCAATGCCGCTTTTGTATATTCATTGAGGCATGTACGTATAGTCTGTTTTGTTTTTTTAGGCGAACAGGCTGCCCAAACGTGCAATCGTTCTGCGTTTTATATCTGTAGCGCTTGATCCTCGTATATATCTGCTCTTGATTCTCGTAAGGGGCGAAGACTCGCCAACAGCAACAGCTTTACCGCCAGTCGATCGGACGGCTATCTCGCTTTGCAGAACGCTTTCGGGTAGTGCGCCGCCAGATTCCTTTTTTTATTGTCGCATGGCCATAAAAGTCCAAGCCTTGCCCAACAACATACATCTTTCTTGCCGCTTACGCTTTTTGAACAGCTTGTAAAAAATATACTAAAAGCTATATTTTTAAAAATGGACTTTTCTCAGGCTGCTATATTTGCTCTTGACCTCATGTGTAACACTTTGATTTTTTTAATAAAAACAATATTTTCCACCAAGGCCAAGCAGGATTGCTCCTGCTTAGCTTAAGGACATGCATGCCCTTAAGCTCATCCTATCCCGTAAAGGTGCATGCTTTTACAGGCACCTTTGAGGCAAGCTTTTGCATACATATAAAACCACTTGTGCTAAAGGTGCGCCATCACAACGATGGATGTTCTGTCGTGACTGGGCCATCAATCTGCACAATGGCCCGTGGAAGGGCGCACGGTTTTGACGTGCGGATACTTTGGACCAAGGATTTCTTTGGCCAAAGCGTCGCGTATGTTCCACTCTTCGCCCATGGAAAAAAAGCGTTTTGCAAGGCCTTTAGGGTCTCCGCTTAAAGTGGCGTAGGTAAGCATGGCAAGGCACACAAGATTTTGCTGCGCGTGATGCTCGGATATTGGTTCGTAAACAGGGCCGGTGTCGGTAACTTTGCGCGCTTCTAGCTCTCTATGGGCTTGTAAAATATGCACAGGCAAAGGAAATTGTGCTGACGAGGCGCTGTGCTTTTGACAGGCCAAACGCAACTGCTCGTCACTTAATGGCAGGCACAAGGGATCCCAGATGCTTGTTAACGCTTCAAGCTCGATGGGCGACATGGTGCGATGATGGAGCAGGGCCATTTTTCCCAATTCAACGGCAAGGGTTTTTTTGTTTGCCATAAGCTACCTTTCTACGGCGTGTTTGCCTGTTGTGGTTTATGGAGGAGCGTGCATTTTTACCCTTTAGACTGCCTGATTTTTTGCGGTCTAAACGGCATTTTTTCCCATGCATGGCACATTTTTTATTGCCAAAGGCTAAA
>CAYJIX010000050.1:0-1299 GCA_964370375.1 uncultured Desulfovibrionaceae bacterium
GGCAGTCTTTGGCCTAGCAGTCTGCAAAAGCTTTCAGGCAGGGCGCATTGGCTTATATATAAAAATATTCTTTCACGCCAAACCGCTCTGTGTTTGGCGTTTTTTTTTGTGTAGCGTATCTTTTTTGCACAATGTTATCAGTCAAGCTTTTTTTCAAGGGCAGGGTGTGGCAACACCACTGTTCTTTTTTTTTGTCGTTTAATACAGCCAAAAAAACTTGTGATTTTTGTGACGCACTTTTTTTTATAAAAGAATTTCTTTGCATGAATCTTGACTATTAAAAGAAATTCTTTTATAATGGATGTTGATAATGCAAAGAAATGCAAGATTTTTTGCAACGGAAAAATCCTTTTTATTCCTGATTTTGTATGCGGCTTTATCCTGTTGGAAAGCGCGCAAAGTCTGTGCCTTAATTTGCGAAAAACAGGAGGTTTGTTTGTATAACTATCTGCAATATAAAATTATTTTTACACATGTTTTGCAAAGGCCTGAAGGCTGACCTAAAAACAAGCCTATCTTGCAGGCAAAAGCCGATTTTAGCGATCACAATGAGGCTGTCGATGCAGAATACCCACTTTATGCGATTTCAAAAAAGCCACTTACTACCAAAGCCTCCTTCACGATCGTCAGAAGCACGTTCTGGCTTATTGCCCTTGGCGTATGTTTATTATTCGCGCTCAAGTGTTACGAATCAACATTAAAAACAGCATCTTATGCCTGTAGGTATGGCTAAAAAGTCACATTGTTTCGATAAATAGCTTGCTTTTAGTGTCGACTGATTTGGCAAAGCTTTAACGCATAATCGGGCGTATGCCCATGCATAAGACAGGTTTGGACTTGTTTTTATGGATGCTTATGGAGGCAAAACATGTGTTATGGAATGGGGTGCCCTTATGAAGGGCCAACCGGTTCGTGCATCGACAGGTACGGCTTTATACCAAAAAACTGTCCGGATAGGGAGGAAGACAGCATAAAAGGCAGGCGTTTTCAATGTCCTGAATGTAGCACTCCCGTCAACGTGCGTTATGTTTCTGTTACATGCGAACGTGTTGTGTGCCCCAGGTGTCGTTCCATTTGCAATATAGAGGATTTAGACCTGAACAATCAATGGTTTGAGGACGCAGACGAGGGCGTGGAAGGATGCGCGTCTAAGCGGTCGTACATTTTGCACGAAATTTTGCGCTCTTGATGTACGCGGTGTAAGAAAACTGAGCTTGTGGCAGAAAACCTTTGCAGGCTGTGGGCAATGCCGTGCCAACACAAGCGGTCTAAGCATAAGCTGTGGGCGCTGTTATTGCC
>CAYJIX010000050.1:1399-17336 GCA_964370375.1 uncultured Desulfovibrionaceae bacterium
CAATGCCGTGCCAACACAAGCGGTCTAAGCATAAGCTGTGGGCGCTGTTATTGCCTACACAAGCGGCTTGAAGCGCAATCAGTGGGCAATGCCGTGCCAACACAAACGGTCTTAAGCGCAGACTGTAGGTAATGCAGGTCGCCTCTTCTAGGTAGTCTGTCGCCAATACAGGATGCCTTCTCAACGCAGGCTGTGCTCAATCCTTCCCATCTACTTGGTCTTGCACAGCCAGTAATGCAAGGTTTTGTAAAGGATGTTTTGATCAATGGGTTTTGTAATATGCTCGTTCATGCCGGCAGAAAGGCTGATTTCTCTATCGCCTTTCATGGCGTGGGCAGACATGGCAATGATGGGCAGGTTTGCGTATTTTTCTTGTGCTCGTATGTTTTTTGTGGCTGTATATCCGTCCATAATGGGCATTTGTATATCCATAAGCACAGCATTATAGATGTTTTGCTCTAGTAAATCCAAGGCTTCTTGCCCGTTTTGCGCAATATCTAATGTTATGCCTACAGCGTTTAGCATTTCTTCTGCAATCAATTGGTTTATTTCGTTGTCTTCTGCAAGCAGTATGCGCGTTCCCAGTAACGTATTTTTTAGCACGTGTTCTTCAACATGCGCATCTTGTGCATCAAGTTGAACAGCTTCAGAAGCAGTTTCAAATACAGCTGTACAAAAGAATGTAGAACCTTTGCCAAGCTCGCTTTCAACCCAAATGGAACCCTGCATCATGGAAATAATATTTTGCGATATGGTAAGTCCAAGTCCTGTTCCGCCGTATTTGCGCGTAACTGTATTATCAGCCTGAGTGAATGCAGAAAATAAGCGGCTAGCTTGTTCAGGGCTTAAACCTATGCCAGTATCGCTTACAGAAAATTGGCAATGCAATTTTTTGTCGTTGTGCAAGGTGCATGTAGATTTTAAACCTATAGTGCCGCCTTCATCGGTAAATTTAATGGCATTGCTAACAAGGTTAAAAAGCACCTGCTTTAAGCGCAAGGCATCGCCAAGGATAAGTGTTTTTGCATGTTCACAGGCTTGTACATCCAAGGTGATGTGCTTTTCTTCGCATTGCGGCCCGTATAAGTTTATAATTTCTTGCCCCAGGTCATGCAATATAAAGGGGCGCTTTTCCATTTCCAGCTTGCCTGCTTCAATTTTAGAAAAGTCAAGAATATCATTGATGATACGCATGAGGTTGTTTGCAGAAAAAATGCTTTTTTCCACGTAATTTTCTTGCGTTTTAGTCATGTCTGTTTGGTTCAAAAGGCGCAAAAGGCCTAAAATGCCGTTCATGGGGGTTCGTATTTCATGGCTCATGTTGGCCAAAAATTCGCTTTTCGCCTTGGTGCTTTGCTCGGCAAGTTCTTTTGCGCTTCGCAATTCCTGCTCGTTGATGGCGATTTCTTGCAGCATGGCTTCGTGTTCGCGCATGTCCTTAAAGTACACGATAAGGCCCCGTTTGCCCTGATACGATGCGCGTACAATAAGAAGGTCTACAGGGATGGGCTCGCCTGTAACAATGTGCTGACACATGGTTTTTGATTTGCTAAGGCCATATTTATGACCTTGTTCGACTTGTTTTCTTACAAATTCGAGGGACCTTGTGCCGTCCGGTTGAAATTCTGGATGTATTTTGTGGAAGTTTTGTAAAAAATCTTCCTTGCTCTCAAAGCCAAAAAGCGTTGCCGATTCAAGATTGGTGTAAATAAGCGTGTTATTATCGTCCCAAAAATTTACACCCATGGGCATGGAATCAAGCATAAGCGTGTTACGAAGTTCTGCCTCTTTGAGTAAGATTTCTGCACGCTTGATTTCGCGCAAATCTTTAATGAACGACAGAACAACCTCTTCGCCCCCAAGGATGGTTTTTATGATGATAACTTCCGAGGGGATAGGCTCGCCGTCTAACGTATTGTGCAACCATTCAAAGCGGATATAGCCTTTTTCAAGCACGTCTATATGGTTTTGAGCCACAGCTTCCTTGGACTTTCTACCGTCAAGTTGGTATTTGGGTGATAGCAGATAAAACTTCTCTAAATATTCTTCCTTGTTTGAAAATCCAAACATGCGCACTGTTTCTTGGTTACAATTGATTATTTCACCGGCTTTATTCCAAACAGTTACAGACAAGGGAAGGTTATCGTACACAACGGCAAAAAGTTCTGCCTCCATGTTTTCTTTTTGCAGTTCCAGTGTTTCTGTAATATCAGTTATAATAGAAAGTCGTGCTTTTTCTTTATCATCCCAAGAAATGCAAGAATCAATATATTGTAAATGCTTGCCTGTCTGTTCATTATAGCTGTCCCAGATATGAGGATGCGATTGCTTTGCAATAATGCTATTGGTACATGTATCGCACGGTTTATCCCTACCTTGAAACAGAGCGTAACAATTTTTATGCAATGCATTATCAATATTAAAAAACGTATATACAGCTTCATTACAATACAGTACTTCATACGTATTTAGATCTGATATATATATAGGCATGGGAAATGCATCAAGAAGCCCTTGGATTTGCTTTTGCCTGCTTTCCAAGGCTTTTTGCATGACTCCTTGCCGCCTGCTGTAGAAAAAAAGCATTGTCATTAAAACAAACAATAACACGATAATGCCGATTAACAGATCCATGCCAAAGTATGACAAAAACTGCACAAACCGAGTTGTATAGCTGATTTGGGTGGTATGGTTTAGCAAAATTGCGCTAAATCTGTCCTGCGGAAAAGCTGCTATGGCTTTATTAAAAATAGAAACAAGCCTTGGGTCCACATTTTCATTAAAGATAAAGGAAAAGTTGTCGTGCAATGGCAGTATGTTTGCTATATGCAAAAGCGGAAAATCACCTTCAGAAATAGCGATACGCGCGGCATACACATTTTCAAAGGTAAAATCGGCAACATGGTTTACAACAGCTTTGTAAGCCTCTGTGATGTCTTCAACTTCAAGAATGGGGTTGCTTGGAAAGGTTTGCTTTACAAAGGTAAGTATTACAGGATGCATTTTTGAAACAGCAAACACACTGTCAGCTGTGATTTGATAACCTTGCCCCACCATGGCTATGGGGGTGGAAAGAAAGGTGTTTGACAAAATGGCATTATATTCTTTTGCCTTTGTTGGGTTCGTATCATAGCTTAAATGCATATCTGTAGCGCCAAGGCTTAGCTTTTTCAAAGCATCGGCATAGTCCAAACCATGCACAAATTCAAATTTCAAACCCGTAAGGTCGGCAATAAGCATAAGTATTTCGTAATTTATGCCTTGAACACCCTTGTTTTGCTCGTTAAATTTTTCAAACGGGGGCCAAAAGGCATCATATGAAATGGTAATGGGTTTGGCATTGTCTATATATTCTTTTTCCGCAGCATTAAGGGAAAAAGCCTGCTCTGCCAACACGTTTGTATGTGAAAAAATTAGAAAAAATGCAAATGTTATTGCAATAAGCATGCGGCAGGACGTGGATAGAAAAAAAGCTGCAAGTGTTTTTTTGTTTTGATATTTCATGAACCTCTCCGGCCTTGTAGGGCTTTAGGGCTTGTGCAGTTTTTTTTAACGTAATGTAGCGACAAAACAGCCATAGCCAACAAGGTGTTTTGTCGATGCAAAGACACATGCGTTCAATCGTAAAGGCAAATGGCATTTGGCTGTAACTATGAAAGCTATTGTGTTTTTGTGGCAATCCATCATGCAATCACGCAACACGTCTGCCATGGTCTTATTTTTTTATAAACGGACTTTCGGACTTGCGCAACTTATTCTTTGTCTTTGCTTTGTGTAGGTAAAAGGTGTGTTGATACAGTTATTTGCGCCGATTTAACGGCCTGTTCAAGCCATGCTGTAAACGCAGGCTCAATTTTTTCTTCCAGTAATTCTTGTTCAATGTAGGCATAGGCTTCGGTAAAGCTCAAGGTGTGCTCAGCTATTGGCGAATCAGCGACAAAAAAATGGTATTCGCTTTCCCAAAACACAATGGGCGTTGGGGTGTTTGGCTTTGTTTGTTCAATGGCTTCGCGCCAGGAAGGTGGCAGGCGGTTTAAGGCAATGTGTAAGGTGTCTTGAAAAATAGCTGCCGTGGCTTTGGCAACGTCTTGTGCCTTGGCTGCGTCGGTTTTGGGTGCGCCGGGCATGCTTGTAGGAGCGTTTGCTGTTTCATCCTCGGCATTATTTGTCGGTGTGCTTTCGGCGTTTTTTTGTGCCTTGGCAGCGTCTTGTGTCACTATTTCGTCAGCTAAGGGCGTGCCCTTTTGCGCAAGCAGGGCTGCTCGTGCTTGTTCAACACGGGCTTTATCCACATCGTGATAAATGGTCATGGATACGCGGCTTGGCGTTTGCATGCGCTCTTGCTTTTTGGCGTAGGCTGAGCGCACTTCCTCTTTTGAAATACGCACAAGGGGGCGCAAGACTACTTCTTGAAAGCGTTTTGTGATAAGCTGTTGACGAAGCATCATTCGCCACGTTTCTAAATGTATATATTCTTCGTCAAGTTTTTTTTCAAAGGCATCGCCGGGATAGTTGCTGCGCACTTGCTTTTCAATTTTTTCCACATCGGCGTCTGTGATGTCGTGTTTGAGTTTTTTCAGCTCTTGTTCCATGAGCGCGTTGACAATCAACGATGTCAAAACATCCCCATACTGGCTTTGCAAACGCTCAACAGAAGGGTCATGGGCCATGGTGCGCGCGCTTTCGTCATGGGTATACAATTCATCCACTTGGCGTAAACTTATGGCTTGTCCGTTGACCATGGCCACGGTGCCTGTGGGGGGATTGTCGCTTGGATCGCACGCAGTTATGAATAAGACGCAGCTTAAAATAAAAAGGTAATGGCGCATAACTATCCTTTATATTATGGTATCAGGCTTTTGTACCAGCTTGTAACGTTTTGAGCAAATTTTTTGCTTCAAGCAGCCTTTCCGGCATGGGCACGTCTGTTTTTGCGTGGATTTCTAGGGTTACAGGGGGTATGAATCGCGCCCTTTTGCTGTGCTGTTGTAAAAAGGCTAAAAGCGTTTGCGGCTCCACGGCCTTTTGTTGTTCGCTCCAGACAATGCGCAGGCGTTCAGAATGGATGTCTGCCCGCATGACTTGCAGCTGGCTTAGGGTTTCTTTCACGTCCAAAACGGCCATAAAGGTTTGCAATGCTTCAGGCAATTGCCCGTATCTGTCGCGCAGTTCAAGGGCTATTTCTTCACGAGCAGCAACGCTTAGCGCGCCGGACAAACGCTTATAATAGCGCAAACGCTCAAGGCTGTCGGTGATAAATTCTTCAGGAATATGCGCTGTTAAGCCAAGATTGATTTCCGGCTCTGTATAAAAGGGTTCATCGCCCCCTTTGATACGGCGCACGGCTTCTTCTAGCATTTCAAGGTACAAATCAAGGCCCACCCTGTTCATGTGCCCTGATTGCACTTCGCCCAAAATATTGCCGGCACCGCGCAGGCGCAAATCCTCCATGGCCACTTGAAAGCCTGCACCCAAATAGTCCAAATCAAGGATGATGCGCATGCGCTTTTTGGCGACGACTGACAGCTTATCAAGGTCTGACACCACAAAGGCGGCAAACGCCTGCCTGTCCGAGCGGCCCACACGTCCGCGCAACTGGTAAAGCTGACCTAGGCCAAACATCTGCGCCTGATCCACAATCAGGGTATTGGCCCGCGGAAAATCAAGGCCGGATTCCACAATGGCTGTGCATACCAAAATATCAAGGTCGCCGTGCCAAAAGGCGTGCATGGTTTCTTCGAGGTTTTTTTCGGCAAGCTTGCCATGAGCCATGCCAATGCGCGCTGATGGCGCAAGCTCGCGCACGTATTCCACCACACGCTCAAGGCCTTGCACGCGGTTATGCACCCAAAAAACCTGACCGTCACGGGCAAGCTCGCGCTCGATAAGCTGTTTTAGAGGGCCTTTGTCGCGCTCCATCAGCATGGTGGACACGGGTTTTCGCTCTAAGGGGGCTGTTTCAATGACAGACAGTTCACGCACGCCGGATATGGACAGTTGCAAGGTGCGCGGAATGGGCGTTGCCGTTAAGGTTAAGGCGTCCACATTTTTTTTAAGCTGCTTGAGCTTTTCCTTATGGCGCACGCCAAAACGTTGTTCCTCATCCAAAATCATCAATCCTAAATTGGGCAAAACAACATCGCTTGACAGCAAGCGGTGCGTGCCGATAAGCACGTCGATTCTGCCCTCTGCTGCGGCTTTAAGGACTTCTTTTTGTTTAGCGGCAGACACAAACCTGCTGAGCATGCCCACATTGATGGCAAAGTTTGAAAGCCGCGCGCGAAAGGTTTGATAATGCTGCTCGGCAAGGATGGTCGTGGGGCATAAAAGCGCCACTTGCCTGCCTTCTGCGGCGGCGCGAAAGGCTGCCCTTAGGGCCACTTCGGTTTTGCCAAAGCCCACATCACCGCACACAAGGCGGTCCATGGGCTCAGATTTTTCCATGTCAGCCAAAACATCTTGGATGGCTTGGGCTTGGTCTGCTGTTTCTTCAAACCCGAACGTGGCTTCAAATTCGCGGTACATCTCCCCAAGGGGGCCGTACCTAAAACCTTTGGCAACTTTACGCCAAGCGTACATTTCCATAAGGTCTTCAGCCACTTTTTCAATGGCCTTACGGGTTTTGTCCTTGCCCGCTTGCCATGAGGCGCCGCCAAGGCGATCAAGAGGCGGTGTAAGATCGCTCCCGCCTTTAAAGCGCTGCACCAAGGACAATCTGTCCACAGGCACGTATAATTTGTCGTTGCCGGCATAATAGATGAGCAAAAAGTCGTTGGCCACATTGCCAAGCTCCATACGCATGAGCCCGTCAAAACGGCCTATGCCGTAATCGCGGTGCACCAAAAGGTCGCCTTTGTGCAAATCATCGTAACGGTCAAGCCCTTTAAAAGCCCCTGTGGGCACGCGCTGCGACGAGGCTGACGAGGGTTGCAACACATCCTCACCAAGGATCAGCACATCATCCCAAACAAGCTCACAACCACTGCGAAACGGTGCCACAAGGGCAAACAAGCCTTTGTCTTTTTTGTTATAGCGCAGGGCAGGGAACAGATTGTCCTGCTCTGCCAGCTGCAAAAATTTGTTCCTGCTGCGCTCTGTGGCAAACGATGCTATCACTTGCCTGCGTGAGCTTTGCCAGTTTTTAAGAGCAGTAACAAGGGTCTGCCAGGGGCGGTCTTGATCTGTGGGTAAAGGAAAAAGGCTGGTAAAGGAGGAAAAGCTGCGCTCTTGCACGTCAACGCCGTCTTGAATATGCGCGCCCATGATGAGGGGTTCGGCGTATAAAACCGTGCGGTTTTCAAGGGTTTTTTGCACGTCTGATACAGCACGAAGCCCCATGCGGCTTGGCAAAGATCGTCCCTCGTGGGCCCAGTTTTCAAAGGTTGTCTGCCAATGCTCTGTGGCTGATTGCAAGGTGTCGTGAAGGTCATGCTTGCCCGGCATGATAAAGACGGTGTCCTTTGGCAGCCATTCTTCCAAGACTGTTGCGGCATCGTATGAGAGCCCGGGCAAAAGCTTGAACATGTCCTCTTCAAGCAAGCGGAAAAGGCCCACATGCTCGTTGTCGGTGATCACCTTTTTTTGCAAAAGGCGTTGCCAGCGCTGCTCCATTTTTTGTCTGGCAGGCGCGTTTGTACGCACAGGGTGTACGGGCAAAAAGGTTGCTTTTTGTACCGTGCCCATGGAACGCTGGTTTGTGGCGGTAAAAAGGCGTATTTCTTCCACCGTATCGCCAAAAAAATCAAGGCGAAGCGGCATGGCATAGCCGGGTGGGAACACATCCACAATGTCGCCGCGTCTGGCAAGCTCTCCAGGATTTGCAACCATAGAAACGCGGTTATAGCCCCATTCCACAAGCTGGTCGGTCAAAAGATCAGGCGCAAGGTCTTCACCTTGGGCCAGTTCAAGGGCTTGATCGGTAAAAAAATCAAGGGGGATAAGGCGCGCAAGCAAGGTGTCTGCCGTCATAACAACAGCGCGAGCATGCCCATGGCTTAAGGCGTAAAGGGCGGCTATCCGCTCAGACCAGCCCTCACGATTTGCCATGCGGCCCGTAAATGGGGGAAGAAAGACCCAAGACGCGCTTTGTGCCGTGTGAAAAAGCCCCTCGGCCTGTACAGGTTTTGTTCCTGTGGGTGTTGCCTCTTGCCCACAGGAAAGGGCAGGGCTAAACAATGTCATGAAAGAGCGCATGAGCATAAGCTCGTCACGATCACGCACCACAAGGGCCACACCGCGCCCCTGATCCAAAAGGTCACAGCCAAGCCGTGCCAATGAGGCCAAGCCAGTTCGGGTAAGGGCCGTGTGTGAGGCACGGCCCTTTATTATTTGTTCTAGTAATTCTGCGTAGTTCACAATGGGGTATAGCAATGGCTGGCAAAGGTCACGCTGCATGCTTGCTTTTTAAAGCTTGCTGCAAAAGCACAGCAATACAGCAATGCCTAACAGCTTGCTAAAGCATGGCTTATGCTGCAATTGATGCGGCGGTATTAAATATCAGCCAATTGTTCCAAATCTTCAGAGGATAACAGCTTGTCAAGGTCAAGCAAAATCAATAAACGATCCTGCAGCTTGCCAACACCGCTGATGTAATCAGAATCAAGCCCTGCCACAACCGATGGCGGCGGCTCAACCGTGCTTGCCTGAATCCGCAACACCTCAGACACCGAGTCCACCACAAAACCTACAATAAGGCCGGACATTTCAATAACAATAATGCGTGTGGACACGTCGTGTTTTTTAGGCTTTAAGGAAAAGCGCAACCGCAAATCAAGAATAGGAATCACTTTACCGCGTAAATTGATGACCCCCACAACAAATTCCGGAGCACGGGGAACCTTGGCAATTTCAATAATACGGATGATTTCTTGTACCTTTAGGATGTCAACGCCAAACTCTTCGTCGCCGATTCTAAAGGTAACAAGTTGTAACAGTTCGTCGTCTCTTTTAGCCATTTCCATACATGCCTCCTTCAGCATTACGAAAGATACCGTTAAAGTATAGCGATTCTTACTGAATAATGCAAGCTGTCATTCTAATTGTTATTCTAGCGTTTTGCACACTGAAAAAGACTGTAAACAGGCAGTTAAAGCATGCGTATCATGGTTGGCTAACCACCAATCAGGGCATTGGCTGCATCAACAAAATCCTTGGCAACGCCGGTTGCTTGGGGATCGTAATGTTTTTTGGCAGATTGCACCATGTTGGAGAAAAGATACCATTTTAAATCTTTCACACTGGTCATGGGCATGTCAACATCGCCAAACAGCTCTTTTGTTGCTTTATCAATGGCGCGCACGGCAATATCAGCCCCAAGCAAGGTCAAACCAAAGCCTTCTTTTAGATTGGCTTTAAGGTGCGGCGTAAATTCTTCAATAAATTTAGCAATTTCATTGACATCTTCAGCGTACATTTGCTCTGCTAGGGGCCTGTTTGCAAGGGATGTAAAGCGCACCGATGAAGGCGGGCTTAGGCTGACCCGTTGGGCTTTTCGCTGCGGATGCGCCACAAAATTGGTGGGGTTTATGGTATAGGGCTCGCCGGATGCGTTGACAATGCGTATGTCCAGCGACAAGGTGCCGTTGCCCACAGCATGGGTGTACACATCATCATCAATCTGCCCAAACTCAAAGCCGTCATCCTTTAACGCTTCGTCAATGGGCATGTTGGTCAGGGCGGCAAGGTGGTCTTCTACCTGATTGTCAGATCCGTCAAAAATCATGTCGCCAAAATTATAGTTCGTGCCGGCAATGGTAACACTGCCAAGGGTGTTTTTCAAAAAATTGCGCACGCTGTTTTGCAGCTTTGCCTTGGACGCGGCAGAGCGTCTGGTATCTTTAAACACCTCGGCGCCGTTGGCCATGCACTCGTTAAACACTTGTAATTGTTCGGCGCTTAAGGAATCAGCGTAGGATTTGTCCGCAGAATTGACCGTGCGCAAGGCCCAAACCAGCTTTTGCTGATGCTGTTGAATGTAGGGATCGTTCCCTGATTTATCCATAATGCACTGATAAATAGGCATAAGTTCAGGTTCGATATACAAATCCACAGAGGTTAATTGAAAAGCGTCGCCACCTCTAGGAGCTGGCAGGCTGGGATCCATGCAATTGCCCTTTGTGCTCCATTCCACCATGGAATAGGGTGGAATAACAATGTTTCCGTCAACAGGTTGTGTTGGCGCGTCTGCGTTTAAGGCGTTCTTGGTTGCCAAAGCGCGGCGTATAAGCTTGATGGGCTCCACAAGAACCGCACCCAAATCCTGCGAAAGCTGCTCCGGCGTTGCCATGGAAAAGTTGGGATACTTTGCCTTAAAGGCTTGCAGATTGGCAAACACTTGCCTGTATTGACTGCTGCGTTCAGCACTTGACGGGTAGGCAGATGTAAGGCCACGGCCTGCATCAATGTTGGCAAACATGGTCTCAATGGCAGAGGCGTTGCGCTGAAAGGTGGGGGCAGGCACAGGCGGCGTTGTGCTTTGCACACATCCAAGTAAAAAAACACAAAGCATCAATACCAAAACTAGCTGAAAAGATGATAAAAAACGACGCATAAGCTTCCCCTTTTTACTGCTATCAGGACGAGTAGGTAAACGTTTGCCAAAATCTTGGATGTGATTTTATAGGAAAGAGGGGATAGAGTAAACAGCAATGTTGCGCGGTGCAATGTTGTATGAAGGCTGTAGGTGACATGGCTTTAGCACCCCTTTCCCCCTACATCCCCCATCCCACGACAGCACAAAGCCGTGCAAAAACGTGTATGTTTTTGCACGGCTTTGTTTGTTCTTTTTCGTCTGTCAGCCTGTTAGGCTGTTGTGTTCAATGAGGCTTTGCGTGTCTTGTTGCTCTTTTATGCGGCAACGCTTTTAGTATGCGTACGTTATCGTTTTTGCATGGTGTTGATAAGGTCGCGCAAGGCTTCGCTTTGTACACTGAGTTCGCCAATGGCGTTCAAGGCTACTTGTATGTTTTCTGCGCTTTGGGCTGCCAACTGGTTCACCTCGGTAAGCTGTTCGTTGACGGTGTGGCTGTGTTCTGCCTGTTGTACGCTTGAAGAAGCAATATCTTGAGCTTTTACGGTGGTTTGTTCCACCATGTTCAAGATGCTTTTGAACACAGAGCCTGTTTCATTGACCAATTGGCTGGTTTTTTGAACTTCCACAGCGGATTGATTGACCTGGTCAACGCTCACATTCACGCTGTTTTGGATAGCGGTGATGGCGGCTTGCACTTGGGTTGTGGAAGCCATGGTTTTTTCTGCCAGTTTGCGCACTTCGTCGGCAACAACGGCAAAGCCGCGTCCCGATTCGCCTGCTCTGGCAGCTTCAATGGCAGCGTTTAAGGCCAAAAGATTGGTTTGGTCGGCAATATCACCAATAGTAATGATAACTTCATTGATGGCGTTGGCATTGACGTTGAGCTGTTCCATGCCTTGCTTGACCTTTTGCGATTGTGTTTCCACCACTTGGATGCTTTTGACGGCCTTTTCAACAACAAGAGATCCTGTTTCTGCGGCATCTTTTGTTTGTTCAGACGCGTTTGAGGCTTCCTGTGCCATAGAGGCCATGGCGTTGACCTCGTTGTTCATGTTGTCCATGATGTTGCTGGCAGAGGACGCGCTGTGCGCTTGCGTTGTGGCGATTTCTTCAGACTGTTGTAATTGCGCGCTAAGTTCCTGCGACAACGAGGCCACATGAGAAGAAATCTGGTTTGCCTGTTCTGCCACGTGCATGATGGTTTGCTGGGTGGCTTTAAAGGCTGTCACGTCTGTGATCAGCTGTAAAATGGCGTTAACCTTTTGGGTTTTTTTATCAAGAATCGGTATGGCATTGTACACAATATCAAGCGATTGTGCTTTGGGATGGGCCGTGGTTTCGCCACGTTGCGGCAGCTTTGAGGCAAGGGCTTTTTGCAGGCCGTCGCCTTGTCCGTCGTCTTCGCGGTTAAAGAGCTCGCGGCAGGTTTTGCCATAGTAGGCAGAACCGGCAAGTTCAACACCCACTTGGTTCACGTATTTGGCATGTAAGCTGCTGTCAAGCACCACAACAGGTGAAGGGATGTTGTCTAACACTTCGACATAGCTAGCAATAATGGCATTGGTTCCGTTGACTAAGCTTGCAAATTCGCCTTCAAAGTTTTTGGTATCTGATTTTGCCATGAGGTCGCCGTGTTTGATGGCGTCTTCAAGGCGGCTGTATTCGGCAATGATGTTGCGCAGAACAAGGGCGATATTTTGTAATGAATCTGCCAGCATGCCCATTTCATCACGGGATGTTTTTTGGATGTTTGCGTCAAGTTTGCCTCTGGCAATATCGCGGGCAAAGTTTACCGAAACCATCAAGGATTTGCGCATGTTCCATACACAAAAACCGGTCACAAGCATGATGATAAGCGTCACCAGAGCGGCAATGCCAAAAATCCTTTGCCCAAGGGCAAGGCTTGAGGCGTTGGCTTCTTGCACATCAAGGGCGGCAATGACTATCCAGCCTGTTTCTTTTTGTTCGTCAAAATAGGCAAATTTGGCTTCGCCGTTCAGGTCAAAATCAAGGTTGCCGGATTTGGCTTGCATGATTTTGCTACCCCAAGGGGTATTTTTAAGGTTCATTTTTAGTACGTTTTGGGAATTACTGCTCAAAAATACAGAGCCGTTCCTGTCTGCCACCAAAAACGAGCCTTTATCGCCAAGGGGGATCCGTTGGCTAAAGGTATCGTCAAGGTAGGTTACGTTAAAGACAACGCCGATGATTTCTTTTGTGCCTGTTTTAAAAACCGGCGACGACACAGCATAGACCACGCGGCCGTTAAACATAAAAGGCGCACCGGCAGTCACATGCCCTTGCATGGCGTTGGTGAACATAAAATCTTTTGAAAAGTCTGTACCTACGAGGTTTGTTTCGGTATGGCGCAAGGTTTTACCATTGGTATCAATAATACCAAGCATGGCATAGCTGTAGGTTTTGCGCATATTGACAATACGATCAATGGCACCTTGGGTGTTGGCCGCAACCTCTTCAGGTGTGCCGATAAGGTAGGGCTGCAAAAGGCCTGTTTGGGACAGCGAAATGGCGTTGAGCACATTAAATTCGTGGATCCCGTTCAGTTCAGAAATGGTGTTGTTTACAGCCATAACGTTGATGTCTTGCTGTGCTGTATTCATGTTTTCAGAGCTAAGCGTATAAGTGGTGTAGCCAATAAACAGCATGCCCAGCAATATGATGCTGCACATGGGCAACAGGATTTTTGTTGCGACTTTCATGGGAACCTCACTGGAGTTTGTAAAGTTAAAGAGACGTCTGTGAGTTTACGTTAAAGTAATACTACCAAAAAAACTATAAATGTCAACAAAAAGAAGGTATATAAAACGAACCAATGGAACGCCGCAACACAATGTTTTTCTTCTTATGTATCTTTATGCAGTGAGCCATAACTTGTTTTCGGCACGCTGCGCCTTGTTGTAAGAATCCTGTACCATTTTTATAGATGCTTTGTTGTAGGTTTTGTAGTGCATTTGTACGGGTAGAACATGATCTTTGAGCAGATAGAGTACAAAGCCATATTTGTTTGCGTAATGTTTGCTTTTTCGATTGCAAGCAATGTTGTTCTGCCACTTTGCAACACCTTGTCGTACCGGCTATGGCAAGGTGTTGCCCGTTTTAGGGCGTGCTTTTATGTTGACACAGTATGGGATGTAGGGTATTGCACCAGAATTGTAGAGAATTTTATCTCTGCATCTTTTGTGGTGGTGCATGGTTTTTGTACATTGTGTCAAAGCGTTTGCAACCACGCATGGATGAAAAAGAAGCAAGCAAAGGCAGGATAATTTTATGCAGCTCAAATTGTTAGGAAAAGTGCTACTCTTTACATTGACGCCCATTGCTTTGGGTTTTGTGGCTTTAACCATAATGTCATCCACCCTTGTTTCAAAGGGGCTTTATGCCATGGCTGACATTCAGCTTTTGGAATTTGCCAAAAAGCAGGCTTCTGAAATCGACGGCATCATGCAAAACAGCATGCGCCTTGCTGACATGATGGACGGGAACAATGACATAGAAAACCTTTCTGCCATGGCCAATAGCCTTGGCAACAACAGAGATTCTAACGAAGCCTATGTACAGTTGCAAAAAAACGCCAACGACACCTTGGCTGAAATAACAGAAGATTTTCCGGATATCAGTGCTGTTGTGCTTATAGCCAAAGACGGCAAAAGCGTTAGCTATTCCAGCGATAGAATAAAGAATTTTGACGCCAGCAATTATGCCAGTGTGCGTTCGGCCTTTCAAGGCAACGCCATGCTTGGCACCCAAGTTTCCCAATCCACCGGAAAAATGAGCGCCATGTTTGCCACCCCTGTAACAGCTGACGGTTCAAACGAAGCAGCTGACGGTGTGCTTTTGTTTGTGGTTGATTTAGCCACCATAGCCGATCAAACCATCCAAGATGTAACATTGATGCCTTCATCAAACGTGTTCTTGCTTGGCAATGACGGGGTCATGCTTATGGAGCGCGCATTCCCTGAGCTTGTGGGTAAAGACAACACCATTTATGAATACGTTCGCACGATTATGGCCGAAAGAACCGGCGTTACAGGCTATGACTGGGAAGGTGTAGCCAAACATACCCATTTTGCCGAGCTGCCCACCACCAAATGGATCCTTGGCATTGAAACCGACGAAAGCGATTTTTACACCACTGCCAATGAGCTTAGCTTATATCTGTCCATTGCGGGCTTTATAACCTTGCTTATTGTGGCAGCCATTGTATATATTGTAGTGAAAAAGGCCTCTGTTGCTGTATCGCAAAGTGCTACTATTGCAAGCTATGTTGCTGAAGGCAATTTGACCTTAACACCTGCTCAAGAAATCCAATTGGACGACTCCATAAAGCGCAAGGACGAGCTTTCAACACTAGCTTTGGCACTGCGCACCCTTATTGCCAATTTGGCAAAAATGGTGTTTGATTCTGAGGAAAAAAGCAAAGAAGCCCAACATGCCGCTGCCAATGCCGAAGTGGCTTCAAAGGAAGCTGAAAAATCCGCTCAAGAGGCTGAAGAAAAACGCCGTAGCATCCTTGTGGCCGTGGAACAGCTTGAAAGCATTGTCAATATGGTTGCTTCTGCTTCTGAAGAGCTGTCCTCGCAGATTGAGCTGTCAACCAAGGGGGCAGAGGAGCAATCTGCACGCCTTGGCGGAACAGCGGCTGCCATGGATGAAATGAACGGAACCGTGCTTGAAGTTGCCAGAAACTCCAGCGTCAGTGCCGAGCTTGCCGACACCACAAAAGACCAAGCCCTCAAAGGCGCAGAAATCACCCAAAAATGTCAGGATTCCATGAGCCAAGTCAAGGACGAAGCCATTAGACTGCGCCATAATATGAACGAATTGGCAAGCCATGCTCAGTCCATCAATGCGGTTATGGGTGTTATTTCAGACATTGCCGACCAGACCAACCTGTTGGCCTTAAACGCTGCTATTGAGGCTGCCAGAGCAGGTGAAGCAGGACGTGGCTTTGCCGTTGTTGCCGACGAAGTGCGCAAATTGGCTGAAAAGACCATTGCTTCAACTTCTGACGTTGCCAAAGCCATCCAATCCATCCAGCATAGCACCGACATCAATGTGCAGCAGGTGGATACCGCTGTTGCCTGCATTGAAGAAGCAACACAGCTCACCATTGAAGGCAAAGAAGCCTTGCAAGGCATCTTGGAAATGGCAGAACAAAGCGCTGACGGCATCCGCGCCATTGCCACAGCAAGCGAAGAACAATCAGCAACATCTGATGAAATCGCTCAATCCATCATGGCTGTGTCTAACATTGCAAACAGCAACGTTGATGCCATGACCGAGGCCACTGAAGCTGTAAGTTCCTTGGCTGAACAAGCCCAGCAGCTTTCATCCCTGGTAGAGGATTTACGTCGTAGCTAAAACGAGCAGGCGGCTGAAAAGGGG
>CAYJIX010000051.1:0-17266 GCA_964370375.1 uncultured Desulfovibrionaceae bacterium
ACAAACTTTTAGAAGCTAAAAAAGTCGGCCAAACCACCAACATGCTTGATGTTGTTACAGCCCTTGGCCTGGCAGACAAGGTGATCCATCCGTAACCTTGCTGAATACATGATGTTTAGCAGGATGGCAGTGCATCCAATCTATGGTTCTTTCTTTACCAAAACCGCACCAAAAAGCGCGTCCATGCCACAGCTAAGGCGCGCTTGGTCAAAGATATTGTCCCACATGCGCACAAGGGTACAATCTGCATGCTGCTGCATAAAGCGCGCAAGGGCTTCTTCGTTTTCTGATGGATTGATGGCGCAGGTCATATAGATAAGGCTTCCCCCGTGGGCTAATTTTTCCCACGCGCCGTGCAAAATCCTTTGCTGCAAGGCATAGAGCGATGCCATGTTTTCCATGCTTTGGCTGCGCCTAATGTCAGGGCGTCTTGCCAAGGTGCCAAGGCCGGAACAAGGCACGTCTAGCAAAATGTGCTGCGCCTGCCCCATAAAGGCAGGTTCGGCAGCTGACCCCACATAGCGATGTGGCATAAGTAACCCCAACCGCTTGGCGTCCTTTGCCATGCCTTGAAGGCGGCTAAAGCTTGTATCGCTTGCCATAGCAATCGTTGTGCCCTGCTCAAGCAAGGCCAAGGTTTTGCCACCGCGCCCTGCGCAACCATCCCATAGCATGTCCAAAGGGTGAGGGATAAGAGCCGCTAAGGCCGCCTGACTGCCGCCGCCTTGCCAAGAAAGCTCGCCCTTGGCATGGAGATTACGCAAACGTTCAGACAGGGGCGCGCTCATGTGCTCTGGCGAAAAACAAATTCCAAACGCCCCCACAGGGATACTGTCAGGGTTTTGCAGAAGGTCGTTTCTACACGCAATGGCTGTTTGTTTTGCAGCATTGACGCGCGCGCAAGGCCACGGCGTAACATTGGCAGCTTTTGCAAGGATATGCGTTTTTTCCTGCCCATAGGCCTTTAGCCACAGCCCAATGATCCAGCTTGGTATGGAAAAAAGCACGCTCAATTGTTCGGCATAGGGCAGATTGCGTTCTTTGAACGCATCCTCATACCATGAGCTGTCGCGCAGATCAGAGCCAATGTCAGCCATGCGCCGCAAAACCCCATTGGCAACACGCCCAAGCCCTTCGCCAAAGCGGCGTTTGATAAGCGTGACCCAGCTGTGCACCGTTGCCCGTGGCGGAATGCCGTCAAGGTAACAGAGTTCATATAAGGCAAGGTGCAGCATAGAAAGCATGACAGGCGGTAACGTGTCGGGATTTTTTAAAAAATGCTTCGTTGCCCACGCAAGGCGTATGGACGTGCGCAAATATCCGTACACAAGATGCGTGGCTAAATCTGCATCTTGCTTGCTCACATCACCTTGGGCTAAAACCTCGTGCAAGGCTTCTTGCACAAGCACACCCTTATCTGTGCGTTGAAGCACGCGTACAGCCAATGGCCTTGCGCGGCCCTGTGCAGGGCCTGAACGGGATTGTTTTGCCATCAGTGCCCTGTTATGCCGTATTTTTTCAGCTTATATTGCATAAGGCTTTTAGAAATACCCAGCATTTCAGCAGCTTTTACCTGTACAAATTCAGCTCGCACAAGGGCGCGCCGCACAATGGCAGCTTCCATATGTTCAAGGGTGTCTGCCAAATCCAGCTGCACAGGCAATAAGTCCACGGCACTTTTAAACTGCGCTTCCACATCGCGCACTTCCGGTGGCAAATGGTCAAGGCTAATGACAGGTTCAAGCACAAGCACAGCGCACCGTTCCACCACATTTTGCAATTGACGGATGTTGCCGGGCCACTCGTACCCTGTTAAAAAATTGAGGGCTTCGGTGCTGAATGTTTTTATGGCTATATCGTTTTCTTTACATACTTTTTCCATAAAATGGGCCACAAGCAGCGGAATGTCTTCGCGCCGTTCGCGCAAGGCAGGCGTTGGAATATGCACCACGTTCAGGCGATAATACAAATCCTCACGAAAAGTCCCTGCGGCAACCATGGTGAATAAATCTTTATTGGTGGCTGCCACAACACGAATGTCCACCTCCACCTGTTCTGTACCGCCAACCCTTTCAAAGCGTCTTTCTTGCAAAACTCGTAACAATTTAACCTGTAAATCAAGGGACAATTCGCCCACTTCATCTAAAAACAGCGTGCCTTCGTGGGCCTGTTCAAAGCGTCCGCGGTGCAAGGCCACAGCTCCGGTAAACGAGCCTTTTTCATGGCCAAAAAGCTCGCTTTCTAAAAGGCCGGGATTGAGCGCCATACAGTTTACCGACACAAAAGGCTGCTGACTGCGCGCTGACGAAAAATGAATGGCCCGTGCCACAAGCTCCTTGCCTGTGCCGGATTCGCCTGTGATGAGCACCGTGGCTTTACTGGGTGCTGCCCGATCCACAAGCTCAAGCATGCTCATGGTGGTTTTACTGCGCCCAACAATTTGGTGTTTGCCGTACCTGTCCTCGAGTACTTCACTGAGCAAGCGATACTGCCTGTGGGCATGGGCAAGGCTTACGGCACTTTGCACCGACAACAGCAATTCATCGTTGGAAAAAGGCTTGGTAAGATAATTAAAAGCCCCGTAACGCATGGCCTCTACGGCATTTTCGATGCTGCCAAAAGCTGTCATGATAAGCACAGGAATATGCGGCCAGTTGGTTTTTACCTTGGCTAAAACTTCACGGCCTGAAATTTTGGGCATCTTCATGTCTGTGATGACCACATCCACGTCGGATTCTTCCAAAAAAGCAAGGGCTGTTTCCGGATCGCTTAAAGCTGTAACACTGTAGCCTGCATCTTGCAGCAGGATTTGCAATGCCAATAAATAATTCTTTTCATCATCTATGACTAATATATGCGCTTTTTCCGCCATAATCGTTCCTTAATCGTTATCGCACGTTCCTAGACTGTGGGCATAAAAAGGGTAACCATTGCTCCACCTTCCTGTGCGTTTTTCAATTCCATCCAGCCGCCATGGCTTGCAATAATCGTATTCACAATGGGCAAACCAAGGCCTGTGCCGTTGTGCTTTGTTGTAAAAAAGGGATCTAAAAGATGCGGAAGCGTTGTTTCATCAAAGCCTGGGCCTGAATCGTAAAAACTCACTTCCACCACAAAATCTTGAACAACCACGCCTTCCGGCACCTTTTCAGGTATAGCGCGGCGTGCTGTTATTTGCAAGGTACCGCCCTCTTCCATGGCTTGCAGGGCATTGCTCATGACATTGTACAAGGCGCGATACAATAAATCCTTATCGCCTTTCACCTCAACGGGTAGCACAATGTCGCGCAGAACCGTCACGTGAAAGCGCGCGCACTCGCCCTCCAAAAAGCCTAAAAGCTGCTCCAACACAAAGGCGATGTCCACCACATCTTGCCGTGGCACGCGCGGACGCGCATAATCCAAAAAGTCATTGACCGTCTGGCTTAAACGGCAGGATTCATCGTACACAGCGGTAAGAAGCTGGGTATTGGCCTTATCCTTATCTTCACTGCGCCGCAGTAAAAGTTCGGCCGTGGAGCGAATAATCCCCAAAGGATTGCGGATTTCGTGGGCAATGCTGGCAATGACCCGACCCATGCTGGCTAGTTTTTCGCTTTGATGCAGTTGGTGTTCCAGTTTTTGATTGCGCGCCATACGTTCAGCCAAGGTTTTTTCGGAACGGCTGATAAAAAACTGCAAAAACCCAAACAGCACAATGGCAGAACCAAGGCTTGTGGCCAAAATCAAGCGCTGAAAACGTAAAGCCGTGTTATAACCATCGGTAATATCCTGAGATATTTCTAAAACACCGGTAATGACAGAGTCCTCATCCTCAACGCGTTCACGAAATTGTAAATCCACTCGCAAAGGAAAAACCGTACGCAAAGTATAGCTTTTTGGCGGCAAGCTTGGCGTAAAAAAGGCCTCGTACCAGGAAAGATCTGATATGGTTTCAAAGGTAGGAATCCCGCTGTTCATGACATCAGAAATGGCTGCATGCACCGTTTCAGAAAGGCCAAGTTCGCGCAAATCAAGGGAATAATTGATCATATAATCTGTGCCGTAAATGCGCAAACTGTCTATCTGTAAACCAATGATGGTGGATTGCACCACTTCATCAAGCAGCTCAAACTGCTTTTCTTGCCGCAGGGCAATGCGCCCAAAGGTTAGATAGGTTGGCAGCGTAAACCGCCTATAGATCTGATAATTAAGGTTTTCTACTAAAAGCAATGCGTATTCTTGCTGACGTATCAACAAGGTACTTCGGGCAGAATTTCCAATAAAAATCGCAAGGATAAGGCTTGACGCTAAAATAAGCACAAGAGAGACCCAAGAAAGAAATCTGGTCAATCCAAAGTCAATTTTATTTTCTTTCATGGTGTCTCAGTCGGTTACACGGTGTTTTGTCCCAAAAAACGTTCAAGCAAAGCCGCTTCCTCAGGATACGCGGTACTGCCAAGGCGAGCATACGCCAAACGCTTGCCAAGCTCAACAGCAGGCTGATCTAAAGGATTGATGTCTAAAAGCCAGCCGGTAAACAAGGTGGCAAGCATGCAAAACTGCATGAGCGCGCCGGCATTGTAGGGATTTATTTCGGTAAAAGACAGCTCCATCAATGGAACATTGTGCTGCACAAGGGCGGCTGACGTGCCAAGGCGTTCTGCCGCAAGCAGGGCCTCTAAGGGTTGCCCTTCAAGAAAATGTAAATGGCTTGGCAATCCCTTTGGCAGGCAAAGCCCGTCATCGTGTTGTGCACAAGACAGCACAAGGCAGCCCTTATCGGCAGGCCCTTCCAAAAACATTTGGCAGGTGGAATGTTGGTCTGTAACCCCCACAGAAGGCAGCGGCATGGAGCCTTTGCCCTCTTTGCCAAGGCTTTCTGCCCATAATTGGGCAAACCACGGCCCAAACGAAGCCCATTGCGGCACATACATGAAAAAAATCAACTGGCTGTACTGTGCCTGCAATAAAGAATACGCCCATGTTGCCATGCGAAAGGCACTGTGATCTGCTAACATTTTGGCCGTATCCTTGCTGTTGAGCAAAGGGGCAGTAAGGTTCCGTGCGCCGTCCAAAAAGTCTGTCCAAGCTAAGCCCAAAAAGGCGCATGGCACAAGCCCCACGGCAGAAAGCACCGAATAACGCCCCCCAAGGTGCTGTGGGATCTGGTACACGCGCAAGCCTTCGCGCACAGCTTCAGCGTACAAAAAGCCTTCGTTGTGCCCTGTGGCAACGCGCACATGTTTTGTCCATGCCGAACCAAGGCTTTTTTGTAGCCATTCTTTGGTAAGCACGTATTGGGCCAAGGTTTCTACCGTGCCGCCAGATTTACTGACCACAAAAACAATGGTCTCTTCAGGGGGTAGGTTTGTAAGCACGGCCCGTAAACTGCCTGCATCCACATTGTCAAGAACCCATAGCCACGGTCCTGTGTGCCCCGGGCGGTCTTGTTCGGGAAAAAAGGCCTTTTGCAAGGCTTTTGCACCAAGGGCTGATCCACCAATGCCAAGCAAGACCATGTGCTTAAACGAGCGCAGCAACGGCGTATCTGCGCTTAGTTCTTGCACAAGTTCGGCATAATACGGCATATCAATAAAAGGCAAGGTGCTTGCGGCAAGTTCTTGAGCCAGCCTATCAGCATGAACTTTTGCTTGCAGCGTTTCAGGCTTTGTTAAGCGGCCTTGCCATGCGTGGGTATCGTTTATGTGGTACATGTGCTTCCTGTGTACGGCAAAAACGTATGTTTATATGTGGATATAAACTACCGCCCCAAGGCTACAGCCTTGTGGGCGGCAGATGTTTTTATCATGGTGTTAGAGGTGGTGATTTTTAGATGACGCTTGGAGCAACATCTTGTAGCACCTACCCGAAGGGCCCCGCAAAGCGAGGTAGCCGTTCACGAGGAACGAGTGTTACGGATATAGAGAGCAAAGCAGGCAGCCCCTTTTTCAACCGTCCGTTTACGGCAGGCTGTTCAAAAAGTGCCGGATACAATGAAGTGGTAAATTTTAAGAGGGGAGTGGGGTTCTTCCCCCCATGACCCGATTACAATTTGCCACTGAAGCAGTAAACGGTGCTTTTTCAACAGCCTGCCGCTTAGGAAGGATATAAAGCAGCCTTAATCCGCCCAAGCGCATCCATAAGCGCGTCGTCAGACAAGGCGTATGAAAAACGCACGCAACTTGGATCGCCAAACACATCACCCGGCACAAGGGCTGCTTGTGCTTTTTCCAAAAGCATGGTGCACATGCTAGCGGCGTCAGGCATTTGCGGCGTAAACAGGGCGGAAACATCCATAAAGATATAGAAGGCGCCACCTGGTTTTGGGCACACAACGCCGGGCCATGTGCTCACTTCTGCAAAGGCTTTGTCGCGGCGCACTTTAAAGGCTGCGCGCATGGTATCAAGCATGTCATAGGAACCTTCAAGGGCCGCTATGGCTGCTTTTTGCGAAACAGAGCAAATATTGGATGTGGACTGACCTTGCAATTGGGTCATGGCTTTGATCATGTCAGGGTGCGCCACGGTGTAGCCCACGCGCCAGCCTGTCATGGCAAAGGTTTTGGCAAGGCCGTTGATGATGGCCACTTGTTCAGGATACTCTTTCCACCATTTAACCACGCTGACAGGTGTTGTGTTTTCATAAATAAGCTGGTCATAAATTTCGTCAGATACAACAAATATCCCTTTATCCATGGCCCAGCGCATGATGGCGTCGATTTCTTCCTGACTGTAGCAGGCACCTGTGGGGTTTGAGGGCGAATTTAAAATAAGGGCTCGGGTTTTGGGCGTTGCATGAGCATCAAGGTCGCTGACGTTAAGTTTAAAGCCCTTGCTGACAGGTGCAAGAACAGAAACAGGAACCCCTTCAGCCAATACAACAAGATCAGGATAGCTGAGCCAATAAGGTGCAGGGATAAGCACCTCATCCCCGGGATTTAAAAGGGCCTGAAAAAGATTAAATAAAGAGTGTTTCCCACCTGCACTTAAAATGACGGACTCTGCAGGTACAGAGGTTTTATACACGCGCTCAAAATAGCTTCCTACAGCTTTACGCGCTTCAGGGATACCCGGCACGGCAGTATATTTGGTAAAACCTTCGTCAATGGCTTTTTTGGCAGCTTCACACACGTGGGCAGGGGTTGGAAAATCAGGTTCGCCAACGGCAAGGCTTGTGATGACAATGCCTTGAGATTTTAGCTCTAAGGCTTTGGCATTGATGGCAAGTGTAGCAGAAGGCTTGATACGGCTTATACGATCGGCAAGTTTCATGAAAAACTCCTCACTAAAGATTGCGCTAAAGGCTTACATAGGTTCAAAGAATGAGGTAGTGTTGACACAAAACAAGGCCCTTGGCAAGTAGAAGGCCAAACCAGATCACGGTAATGACGCCCTAAATACCGCAGATTATAGAGCCCCTTACCTTAGCTAAGTAAACCAATTTGATGATGCAGTTAAAGTAGTTAAAAAAGCGTATGCGCACAAGGTTCTGTTTATCAACCTAAGTGTATATCATTCTTTGCCATAGCGATGCCCATGGCAGTGCATGATTTTATAGCATATTTTTTCCAAACGCTGGGCATTTTTAAGCGTAGCAGAAAGCAACGCGCTTATTTTAACCATCTCTTCATGAGAATTGCCGTCTAGGCGAATGTTTTCCTCATACAGATCGTCCAAAACGTTGAGCAGGGCTTTGTTGTGGATAGCCAACAAAAACAGCTCATCCATATTTTTGTACATGTTGTTCTTCTCTTGAGCCTCTTGCTTCCTCATGCAACACCTCTTTGGGGAAAAAGTAAAGCAATCGATACGAGACCTGCATACGTACTTTTACAAACAAGCGTACATGCATGGTGAAAAGACAAATTCCCTACAAAAGACTTGTTCACAAGCCTTGTTTAGGCGTTATCAGTGTTTTATAACGTCACACATTTGTCAAGAAAAAAAGACAGCCCCAAAAACCCAGTTTTCAGCAAGCTTCAAACGGCATACCCCATAAAGTCAACAAATTGGCACTTTTTGGGTACCATGTGCGTTTTACAGGTCTACTAAAAAAAAAGGGAGCATTGGTGGCAAAAGCGTGTCATGTTATAACGTGTTAGACGTAGAAGACTTTGACAGCACAAAAAGTTGCAGGGCATACAGCCTTTGAACAATCTTTTTTGGGTATGGGTGTCAACAGCTGCAAAAAAAAGAGAGGTGGAAGCCACAGGCTTTGACGGTGATTAAAGACTCCTGCACAATTCATTGTGCGGAGGATTTTACAGCGTTGACGGCAGTCAATGCTTCATAAGATTCTACGCAATGAATTATGCAGAGGGTACGTTTTTGAATGATAACTCCTTTGGTTATATTTGCCCATAGGGTTTTTATTATTGTGCAATTTACTTAGCACCAAATTTTTTGAGTTCATCCACGACATACTTCATATCATACAGATTAGCCAAGACAAGAGCACTATCGCCATTGTTGTTTTTTATATTGGGGTCTGCGCCTGCTTTAAGAAGGAGCCCTACAGCACCCATTGCGTGACCTATACCGCCCATTACTTCTCTGTTCGCCCAAATACTATACACAATTGCTGTTTGGCCGTCGTTAGCTCTAGCGTTAAGATTTGCACCAGCCTTTATGAGTATTTTCATAGTATCTAAAGATTTCATACGATTAGAATCATGATCCAGGACGGGCACTTCCTTACCGCTTAGCATTAATGGTGTTCTACCATCTTTATTTTTTACATCTATGTGTGCCCCTTTGCTCAAAAGATATGTAACAATTCTTGATTGATCATAATACGCTGCTTGCAAAAGTGCATTGCTTCCATTTCTGTCTTTGGCATTTACATCGCCACCTTTTGCAAGGTAATCTATCACAGCTTGAGTATTACCGTTACCAGCTGCCTTTGTAAATGTATCAACACTGCTCGTGGCGGTTTTTGGTGCAGGGCTTTGGGTCGTGTTTTTTGCACCACCACAAGCTGTGAGTAAAGCTAAGCTAAAAAGGATAATGACGATAAGGGTACGTTTTTTTCATGAAAATCCTCCGATGGTTCGTGCTTAGTGGCTAGTGATTAGTGGTTAGTGGGTAGTGATTAGTATGGTATGTATGTTTACCTAACCTTTGGTTCCACACCGTTAGCGCGTAAAAAGGCAACAATATCTTTTGCGGGAAAGGCTGCATTGACCATATTTCTGTCTTCCGGATCTGTGGTTACCCAGGCGTTCATGCCCACAACTTCGCCTTTGCGATTGACAAGCGGGCCGCCAAAGCTACCGTTGGCAATGACGGCTGAATGGATAATGCTTTTCCTTTTGCCATTGTCCACATAGGTGGTGATAGTGCCGGGCACGTACATAACAGGCGGAAAGCCAGTGTATGTATTGCCTGCGATGTCGTGTACTCGTATGTCTCTTTCCATCAAGCGGTCAGGAAAGCCCCACGAGCTTACAGGGTCAGTAAGGTTAGAGGACAGGTTAAAGGTTAGGGGCTGGATTTTGTAGTTTTTTTCAAATTTTAAGAGCATATAGTCGTTTGCTTCTGAAATTTCTTTTTTCACCAAAGAAAACTGATTCATGTACTTATCTAATTTTCCAAAAAGACGCAGTAATGTAGCCTTTTTAAAGGTGCTGGCATGAGTGAGCATATAGCCTGGTGCCACCACAAAGCCTGTTCCTGCCGCAACTATGTTTTGTTGTTTATCATAACCCATGATAAAAAGGACACTTTCTTCCATTTTTTTGTCAAGGGCCAGCAGCTGCTGCCTTTGTAGCCGCCAAAGCTCCTGAAGGTCAGCTTTTGTGGCGGCCTGTGCTTGCGATGTCACAGCAAATAAAAATAATAATAAAAATAAATATTTATACATGTTGCGCATGTTTTTCTCCTGTTATTACTGCTGTTGTTTATTTCAGCCTGCTGTTTAGGACAGCCTTTTACTTGATTTGTGGCTCAACGCCTGCAGACCGAATAAACGCAATGGCATCTTTTGCATGCAACGATAGGGCTGTCATTGCAGCGTTTCTGCCCTGGTGCCGCGCCATGGTATTGACACCAATAACATAGCCGTCATGGTTTATAAGCGGGCCGCCGCTACTTCCATCTGCTATTTTTGCGGTATGTTCTATAAAAGTACCTCTCACATTGTCAGCAAAAAAGCTGATTTTACCAAAAGAGGCCGTTATGGGCACAATGACATTTTCCCCCCTGGATAAGAGGGCTTTAAAATTTTTATCCAATTGCGTTGTGGAATAGGGGAAACCCCATGCACTGACAGCCTCAATGCGCTGATACGTTGTTGTAAAGGTTAAGGGGGGGATGCTTGCATCATCAAATTTTAACAAAGCAAAATCAAGTTCATCGTCTTTATTGATTTTTACTATACTTGCCCTGATTTTTTTAAAGTCTTTCCCGTACACATGAATGGTTTTTACATCATCATCAACCACGTGGCGGTTGGTTATTGCATAGCCAGGTGCCACCACAAAGCCCGTACCGTGTGACCTTGTTCCTTCAGAATGATAGGTAACACCAATAAGCAAGGTGCTTTCCTTCATTTTTTCAACAAGGGCAAGGCGGTATTGTTCTTCTTGTTGCCAATAGGTTTCAAGGTCTGCCTGGCTTGCTGCACGGGCATATTGTGATACTCCAAATAGGGCTATAAAAAAACAGAAACAAGAAAGCGTTAGGTTTTTATAGATAGTGTGCATTTTTTTACCTCTATGGTTAGATAATGTCGACTGATTATCGTATTTGTGGCTCAACACCATGCGCACGTAAAAATTCCACTGCCGCCTTTGCTGTTTCTGAGATATTTAAAATGTCTCTAGCTTCAGGTTTGTATTTAAGTGTAGTATTCATCCCTATAATATCGCCATAGCGATTCACCAGCGGGCCTCCATCGTTGCCGCTGGCAGTGGGTGCAGAATGGAGTGTTTCTTCTCGTCTGTCTTTTACAAGGCCTGTGACAGCCCCATCAGTATACACTAATGACGGTATTTTGTTTGTTTTATTTTCTCTAAACTGTATAAAACTGTCATCCACTATTAAAGTGAAGTGATTATACCCCCAAACATACACAGGGTCGGTTCTGCGTATGCGTGATATGTCAAAGGTTGCAACGCGCCCGTCAAGCCCGTCCACCTTTAAAAGGGCGAAGCGTTCTTTTTTAGGATCCTTCGTAGGCGCAACAAGCGTTGCGTTAAAAATCTCATTATTGCTACCACTTACTTGCCACTCAGAAACCCCTAAAACAGCGGTTATGGTCGTAAGCACATACCCAGGTGCCACAAGTATACCGGGTCTGAGTGCGCGCCGCTCGTTATCACGCATTGGCACAACAGCTACGATGCTTCGGGGTGCTATTTTATCAAGGGCATACAGGTGCTTTTGTTCTAAGGCATGCAATTCTTGATAGCTTGGTAAACCGGCGGCATGTGCGACTTGCACAGTTCCCAAAAAACATAGGAACATACCAACATACAATAGGGTATGTTTGTAGTTTTTAGACATAAACCCTCCTGTCAGGCTGTTATTGGATGTGTACACGCTGTTGTATTTTGCGCCCCGTTATTTGAGCAAGTTTGCTATTTGTGTATGCCCTTCAAGGGAGGCCAACATATAGGCTGTTTCATTTTTCTTACTCTTGATACTAGCATCTGCACCGTTTTCTAAAAGGGCTTTTACAGCAGGCACATGCCCCTTTGATACGGCATACATAAGAGCTGTCATGCCCTTGTTGTCTTGTGCGTTTATTTTAGCTCCTAACCCTATAAGATATATTATGATGCCTGTTTGATTCGATAGTGCGGCATCCATAAGGGGTGTTGTGCCTCTAAAGTCTTTGGCATGGATATTTGCCCCTTTTTCCACCAAGGTTCGCACGATTTTAGTGAGCCCGTGAAAAGAGGCCATGCCAAGGGGGTTGTAGTAGTCGTTACCCTTTTTGTTCACATCAGCACCGTAACCTATAAGCATCAATGCCGTATCTATATAAATCTTGTCTCCATTGCCTGCTCGACTGATTGCCGCAAGCAGTGACGTTGCCCCATCGTCTTTTTTGGCCCAATTCACGTCCGCTCCATTTTCTATTAATAGAAGAGGTATTGATAGAGCATCATGGATAACGGCTTCGTAAAGGGGCGCTGAATTTCCGTCTGCACTCGCCTTGTTCACATCAGCACCGTTTTTCAGCAAAAATTCCACCGTGGCGCGGGAGTGTTTTTTTGCTTTAGAAGCTGTTATAAGGGCGGTATCTCCATCAGAATCATAGGCGTTTATATCGCCACCTTTTGCAAGGTAGGCTTTTATTGTTGCCATGTTGCCATTATAGGCTGCCGCTGTAAAATCATCCACGCTTATGACAGCAGGTTTTGCCGGTGCTTGTGGTGCAGGCTTTGGTGCAGAGCTTTTTGAACCAACGCAAGCGGTCATAAGGGCAAGGCTTACAAGCATAATGAGGGTTAGGCTAAGTTTTTTCATGGTATCTCCTTTTACTTTGGTGGGTTATGATTTTGGATTGTTATGACGTTAGGTTGAATCCCGTTATTTGAGCAAGTTTACTATTTCTGTATGCCCTTGTTTCATGAGGTTTTTTTGGGTTATGTTATTGTTGTATTTTTTTAAGCGTCGACTATTTTGCACCGTGTTGCTTGAGCAGGTTTGCAAGCTTTGTATGCCCTTCAAGGTCAGCCAACATGAGGGCGGTTTCGTTCTTGTTGTTTTTGATATTGGGGTTAGCACCTTTTTCTAAAAGTACTTTTGCAGCTTCCACATGCCCCCTTGGTGCGGCAAACAAAAGGGCGGTAGTGCCAAGACTATTTTGCGCATTAACATCACCGCCTAAGCCTATAAGGTAGCTTATGATACCGGCATGGTTATTGGTTGAGGCAAGCATAATGGTTGTATTGTCAAAATTTCCTCTCCGATGAATATCGGCCCCATGTTCCACTAATTCGCGCACGCTTTGTGTTTGTCCATTAATGCAGGCATAGTGAAGAGGGGAGTTGCCGTTCTGATCCGGCATGTCCACATCAACGCCATTTGCTATAAATGTTTCAAATAACACTGTTCTTCCCAATAGGGCTGCATGATGAAAAGGTAGAATGCCATCTTTGTCAGCCTTGTGAACATCGGCTCCATGCTTTAACAGCGCATCAAGAACCTCCGGATCTCTATTTACGACAGCACGGAGAAGAGGTGTAGCACCAGTCATTTCCATTATATTCAGATCTGCGCCTTGCTCTATAAGAAACAGTGCGATTTCTTTGTTGTTATGAAACATAGCCTCAGAAAGAGCATATTGAGGGCGCAGATGTTTTTTGAATATACGAGGTGCATTGATATCACCACCTTGGGCAAGATATTTTTGTACTCTCGCCAGATTATTGTTATATCCGGCAGCCAGTACAAAAGACTCCGCGCTTATGGTAGCAGGGTTTGCCTGTGCTTGCGGTGCAGGGCTTTTTGAACCAACGCAAGCGGTCATAAGGGCAAGGCTTACAAGCATAATGAGGGTTAGGGTAGGTTTTTTCATGGTAATTTCCTTGTATGGTTTAGGGTTATATACGGCCAATTTTGGGAGGGGCCCGCACCTACTTGGGCTGTAAAGCATCATGGCTATAAAGATTGTGGGTGCCCAAGTAGGTGTGGGGTGGGTCCCATGACTCGATTAAAATTTGCCACTGAAGCAGTATACGGTGCTTTTGGGGCAGCCTGTCAGTAGAGATCGTAAATCCTCCACCGACTCGAACCCCTCTCAACACCCACTAAGTACCAATGATGCTTTATGCCGCTGGGATTGTCTTTACTGGGTTTATCCCTAACAGTTACAAAAACGGTTTTATAATCCGCCAAATTGAATTCGTATTTGGCAGAATACGCATAAATTTCTGCCAAGCCCTCAAAGGTGTAAATGAGGGTATTGGTATTGATGTCTGCACCTGTTTTTTTGGGGCTACGGGCGATAAAGTCCATGTTGTTTTTATCAAAGGTGAAAAATTCTTCAATAACATAGCCGTAGCGCTCTTTTTTGGGATTATAGCTCGTGGGCCTTGGGTTTATGGCTTCCATAAAGGAGAGAGCAGCCCCGTTCATTTCGTGGCCGATTTGGTCACTAAATTTTGTAAAGGCCCGTGCAGAATTAAAGTCAAAACCATATGATGCCATATCAAAGCCTTGTATGGTGGGGATGATGTTGGGAAAAGCCGTAAAATCCTCTATAACAACGGCGGAATAAAAATCTTGCACAAGCTTTTCTTGTATATTCTCAGGGGTATCTTCAAAAACAACAAAGTTCTCCCCATTAAAGCTTGCGGTAGGGGTCACACCTTGGGCAGGGGTATATTTTTGCAGTGCCCTTTGCACTTGATCATTGTGCTGTTGCAAAACATCAAATTCTTGTTTGACAAAATTGGTGATGCCAATGGATGTTTCGTTAGCAAACCATGTTTTTTTTGCTTTTTCATAGGCAGCTTTGTTCACTTCTTTGTTATTTACGTGATAGTGTGCTTTTTTGCCATCATCCCATGGGCCTTCAATGCGCATGACTTTTTCTAGGTCATAGCCTTGCATGTGCCACAAGGTTTTATCAAAAACCTGGCCCGGTTTACCTGTAATGATATAATTTTTGCCGCCCACCTTGGTATAATCCACGCTAAACCAACCGGGCAAATCATTGGCAGTCATCGTAGGCTCAAGGGTACCCACATGCATGAGCATACCTGCTTTTGAAATAGTAAATATTTGCAGGGTTTTGCGCTCTGCTGTATTTAATCCTAAGTATTCTTCATTGCCATAACGTTCAAGATTTTTCTGCACACGTACTACAATCAGCTCGTCTGTGCCGTCATGGTTTAAATCTTTAAGGTCGGTATAGATAAGCCCATGGGTATAATAGAGTATGTATCTACCCAAACTGACTTTTTGGGCGCTTAGGGGGCCAAATTGCTTGGCATAGGCATTGATTAGGGATGTATACAAGCCATAATTTGGCTTGGCATGGGCATGGGAACTTAAAAAAGAGCCTCCCCATAGGCATATAACACACAGAAATAAAAAAATATTTTTTCTGCCTAGCATAAATACCCCTACTTAAAAACCGTATAAGCTATCAAGACATAAGCCATAAAAATTTTCAATTAATACGCTAATTTTTTCATATTGGCTTGTTATGCTTTAATCTGCAAAAACGAAAACACCAGAATTCCCACTAAAATTTACTTGGAAAAAATCAACTTCTCTAATAGAACGACTGTCGTCACTGCCTACATATCTAAATTTTGCCCCTATCCTTCCAACACCATAAGTTCTATCTGTAGAGCTACCTTGACCCTCCCATTCTTTGTTTTGACCGTCTGCATAAAGATAAAATATCTTGTTATTAGAGTTAAAATTTATTTTGTTTGTGGTATTAGAATGAAATATGTGCCAACCTTCCGTCACCCATCCGTACTGTGCATCTTTATAACGCACAGCCAAAAGAACTGCGCCACGATGACGATTGATAAATGTAACCGTCTTAGTTTCCGCAGTATCTGCCACCACCATATCAACTGCTATAAAGCTTACAAAAAGAACACAAAGAAGGCTCAAAATAAAAAATCTACGTTTCATGTCAGCTCCCGTTTTCACTGAGGTTAAAATATTGGTGACGTTACTTATGGATTGCCCCCTCAACTCCCTCTTAAGGCATAAGCCCCTCAGGCAAAAAACCAAAGAATTCCCTACCATGAAAAACCATATCACCATTCACAACAAAGTTTGGCATATAGTCTTTATTAAACACGGTATAAAAATCAACAAGTTCAATGCTGCCTCCATCAGTAAAGGACAGTAGAAAACTTTTACCCTTTCGCTCTAACGTGGCATCGCTTATATCAAAATCGAATACATAGCGATCACCGGCTTTGGAAGTTATTTTAACGCCTTCCCCAGCACTTGGCCTTTGTAAGGATACGTCTTGCGTAGCTTCATAGTTTTTTTGTGCTGAGCTGGCGTGGCTTTCTTGCACCAAAATAGTAAAGCTTAATATGCATAGACACAGTATGCTGCTCATAAATAAGATTTTTTTCATGATGTTACCCATTGTTGGCTTTGTTTATTTGTGGTTTTGGTTAATTTCCCCGTTTCATAGCTTTTTTAAAGGCATGTACTGCCATCCTCACATCGTAGGCGAAGTCAGCAGCGTGGGGATAGCAGTACACACACTACGCTTTTTCAAGGAAAACACTGAGTAAATGCCATTTCACCCTCTAACTGCGTCAGTCTCATCTTACTAAGACTGCATGTATGCCTTTATACTATGCACCCTTAGCAAAATTCGTCTCCTTGTTAGAGAACGAAAACTCTATTATATCAGCGGTTACCTAGCTTTGCGAGACAACCTAAAAAGGCACTTACCTCAACACTATTTAAGATTAATGTTAAAAGTCTCTCCGCACGGAAAACTAAAAAGTTCAAAACTCCCATATTTGCCATAATGGTCAACGTTTATTGTGCGAGTAGAGCCTACGTATAGATTTCGTTTAGTCTTAACATTCTTAATAGCAACTTCAAATGCGGCCCGACCAGTGCATGAAATAGTCAGTTTTTTATATGGCTCAATCCATTGGGGACCTAGTATGTTGTTTGAGACGCTAGTGTAAAAAACGACGTATGAATTCTGAGTTTTATTGTTAATATTTATGGTTGTCGCCGCTACACTATTAGACACAATTGCAAAATTCATCACTAAGGCACACATTAAGGCAAGTAATACTACTCTCATTCTCATAACAAACTCCTTATCTAACAAAGTTACAGGTTATCAATTCAATTTTTATTTCGATTTTCCTTCAGAGTAAAACATCCTCCCCAAAAATTCTTTGTATAATAATGTTTACAATGCTTACTTTAGCAAGGTATTTTCATTTGGATGTTTTAGTGAAAGCTGAAGTGCTGTGTAGCCTTTTTTATTTTTTAAGCTTTTATCTGCATCATTTACTAAAATAAATTTAACTATTTCTATTTGTCTCGAAAAAGATGTAAAAAGAAGTACGGCAGTCGCCTGCTATCGCAGTCGACATAGCAATTTCAAGTAAATTACTATATTTTACTGGATTTTTTGCCATATTCAGTTTATTATATCACAACAAAAGAAAAATTCACGTGACAATAAATGACAAAAAATGACAGTTTGTCATTTTTTTAAAAGCATGTTGTTTTTTGTGTTAGTATGTGAAATATAGATGTAGGAGGAAACAGTATGTTTAATCGAAAATTAATTTTTTTAATGGATATTACAAGCACAAAA
>CAYJIX010000052.1:0-16248 GCA_964370375.1 uncultured Desulfovibrionaceae bacterium
TAGCCCACGCGTGGTGTTTATGCCAGCAGTGGGCAGTAGCCCACGCGTGGTGTTTATGCCAGCAGTGGGCAGTAGCCCACGCGTGGTGTTTTCTAAAACACGTATGAAAACGTTTTTCAGCATCAACTAAATAAGGTCTGATGCAAAAAGAGCCGCTCCAAGCGCGCCCATGCACTGGGCATGCTCATGGACAATAATGTCTTTGCCAAGTTCCTTTGCAAGGCATTGTACAAAGGCCGGATTAGTTGCAAGTCCACCGTTAAACACGCATAAACCTTGATTGTTAGTGGCGCTGTGAGAACCAATTCTTGCGCTTAACCCCTTCATACGCTTGGCAATGGACACGAAAACCCCTGCTGCAACATCTTCAGGCTTAGCACCCTGTGCCAAAAGGCCTACAATTTCACTTTCTGCAAAGACGGCGCACATGCTGGATATGGATACTGCTTGCCCCTTGGCAGCGGCATTACCAAGCTCTGGTAAGGTCATGTTTAAAATGCCGGCTAACACTTGTAAAAATCGCCCTGTTCCGGCTGCGCATTTATCATTCATGACAAAATCAACGACTAAGCCATTAGGATTAACCTTAATGGCTTTGCTGTCTTGCCCGCCAATATCAAGCACGAGTGTAGCCTGCGGACATACAAAAACAGCTGCTTTGGCGTGGCAAGATATTTCTGTAAGTGTTTTATGTGCAAACGGCAGTGATATGCGCCCGTATCCTGTTCCGACAATGGCTTGTATTTGCATGCCATTGATATGTGCCATAAGGCAGGCCTCTTCTAGACATTTTTTTGCTGCATTATGCGGCTCAAATCCTGTGGGAATGACGCACGTGGCAAGAATGTTTTTGCTTTGTGCGTCCATGATAACAGCCTTGGTCGCCATGGAACCCACATCAATGCCTGCTACGGCCTGCACGACATGTTTTGAAGTTAAGGTCGCTTTTTGCATACGTATGCTACTTTGCCTGCGAAAGGGCAAGTTCGCGAACAAGGATTTTTGCTGTAATTTCTGTAACTTCTCCTGTTAGGGCGATGCACTGCTCCATGTGCTTACTTGAACCAAGCTCCATCCCTCTGGTCAGTATTTTACAACAGCACACCTTGTGCGCTGCTGTGAATGCTTCCTGAACTTCCTTGGCAAGTGCCATGCTTTTTACGACTTCTTCGCCTTTTCCTTGGCTTCTGCCAAAGAACATGCCAAGGGCCATGACGGCACCTGTAACAGCACCACATGTACAACCATGGCTCATGCCCACAGGAAAACCCGAAGCCAATTTAATGATGGAATCGTCATAGGGCGCATTAAAGGCGTCTTTTATGGCCTTAACAACAGCCTCTGAACAAAAAAAATCACCGTCTCTGTAATACTGCTCAGCGCGAGCCCTAACCGCCTGAATATCAATGGATTGAACAGACATGTTTTTGTAACCTTTTGTAATAGTTGGAATGCAATAAAAAACCGTACACAATGGTACGGGCAAGGAAATGCGCTTAGCGTTACGCCGATGGTGATGATGGAAGATAGCTTATGATAAGATGCTATACCATGGGCATAGTGCTAAGGGACAACCTGCCCCTGTGCATTGTGCGTCAGGTAAAGCCAAGAAAAAGCAAAGGAAAAACACCAAAAGACACAGGATTGCCCTGAGCCCTTAAGGAAGAAATATGTTGATGTAGACCTTGCATGCCCGATTTTTAGTATAGAAAGCATACACAGGTCAAGAGCGCATTTGCCTTGGGAGGGCATAAAAAAACCGCAAAGCCTGCATCAACAAACTTTGCGGTTGTATATGTATGCTTGCAATGATTCAAAAAAGGCGGAGATGAGGATCCGCATTAAAGATCAAAAATTTCGGAAGTATGTACGAAAATATTTTTGAAAAATAATGTACGAGCTATGGTACGAAGAGGTTTGTACAGTGCTCGTTGACATTTTACTCTATCCCGGTTCATCTTAAGGCGTACTTAAAGTTTAGGAGAATGATATGACGCGATTTTATTATAGCGATTCTGTGGAAGTTTTTTTGAAAGAACCAGAGGCAAGTATTTTGGGTAAATTAGCTGCAAATAATCAATTCTCTTTGGATGATTTACAGAGAAATACTTGGCAAACAGAAATTCATATTTTAAAAGAGCAACTTATAGGTTTTGATGATGGGCATATTTTGTTTGAGTATACCATTCCTCGCATAGGAAAAAGAATTGACGCTGTTCTACTTTATGCCGGTATGGTTTTTTTACTGGAGTTTAAAGCGGGAGAGAGCAATTTTCCACGACACGCCATAAATCAAGTTCTTGATTATGCGCTCGACTTACAGGATTTTCATGAAGCAAGTCATGACGTATTGCTCGTTCCTTTGCTTATTTGCACGGAGGCTTCACCTTGCGATTTTAAAAATGGATTTGTTAAAAAGCGCATTGTGCAAGTGCAGGCATGTAATAAAAATACAATTAGTTCCACCATCCGAAAGGTGTTGACGTTCTTTAGTGCTGAAGCGTTTACACCTGAAACTTGGATCCATTCCTCCTACAAGCCCACTCCAACCATTATTGAAGCTGCGCAAGCTTTATACCACAATCATTCTGTGAAAGATATTTCACGCAACGATGCAAGCGCTTACAATCTTACTTTGACCACGCAAACTATTGATAGAATCATTGATGCTGCAAAGCAACGAGGTGAAAAAGCTATCTGCTTTATTACAGGAGTGCCGGGGGCAGGAAAAACTCTAGCAGGTCTTAATATTGCCATAGATAGACAGCGTGTGGACGCCGATGAACATGCAGTTTTTTTATCTGGCAATGGGCCCTTGGTAGATGTTTTGCAGGAAGCCTTAGCGCGAGATCAAAGCGCAAGAGAGGGGATTAAAAAAACAGAGGCTTTACGCAAGGCAAAAGAGTTTGTGCAAATTATTCACCATTTTCGCGATGACACCATAATTACTGAAGCTGCACCTGTGGAGAAAGTTGTTTTGTATGACGAAGCTCAACGTGCGTGGACGCGAGAAGCTTTAGAAAAATTTATGTTACGTAAAAAAGGGAAACCAAATTTTGCCATGTCAGAGCCAGAGTTTCTTGTTGGAGTCATGGATAGGCATACTGACTGGGCTGTGCTTATTTGTCTTATCGGTGGGGGGCAAGAAATCAATACTGGCGAAGCAGGGCTGGCGGAGTGGTTTTCATCACTAGCCAGGTCATTCCCTCATTGGAATGTTTATATTTCTGATAAAATTACTGACCGGGAGTATTCGAAAGGGATCCCTTTAGAGCAATTTTTTGCTGGAACTGAGGTGACCAGGGAATCAGGTTTGCATCTATCGGTTCCTTTACGTTCTTTTCGCAGTGAAAATGTAGCTTCCTTTGTAAAGGCATTGCTGGATTATGATCTAGTAAAAGCACAAAATCTTTATCAGCGTGTGAACGAAACATATCCCATTGTTATGACGCGTGACCTTAACGAGGCAAAAGCATGGGTTAAAAAACAAGCTAAGGGTACACAGCGTTTTGGCTTAACAGCAAGTTCAGGGGCCAAACGACTTAAAAAGTACGGCGTATGGGTACAAAGCAAGATTGATGCTGTTCAGTGGTTTTTAAATAATGATGAGGATGTGCGTTCTTCGTACTTTTTAGAAGATACCGCCACTGAATTTGACATTCAAGGGCTAGAGCTTGATTGGTGCATTGTCGCTTGGGATATTGACTTGCGAGTGGGTAAGGAAGGATTTGAGCATTATGCCTTTAAGGGCGCAAAGTGGCAAACCATACGGGCCCAAGAGAAGAAAGAGTATCTTAAAAACTCTTATAGAGTGCTTTTAACGAGGGCTCGTCAGGGTTTTGTAATTTTTATCCCTGAAGGGGATGATAACGATGTGACTAGGCCAACAGCTCAGTATGATGCTATTTATGCGTATTTGAAAGATGTAGGGTTAGGGAGCTGTATAGATAAGATGAAGTAATGGCTCTGCCTTTCAATTCTTACCTAAAATTCGCAAAGCTAAAGATACACCCCGCTCCATCCGCATGATACGGCGTTTCAGATAGAAGGTGTTAAGGCATGAAATTTAATGCAAGAGAGGAGGGGCTTGACAAGGCGGAGTTGCGGTGCTCAGCTTCTAACATTTTGTAACAGATCAGTATCTGAAGAGAGCCTCTGGGCGCCTCAAGAGCGTTCGCGCGTTGTTTTCGATATCCGTAATGCTCATGCCTTGCATAACGGCTACGCCTACGGCGTCCTTAGGGTTGGGCTACGCTTTTCACGCTACTAAAGCATAAAAAAACCGCAAAGCCTGTATCAACAAACTTTGCGGTAATATATGTATATAACTATAATGATTCAAAATGGCGGAGAGGGTGGGATTCGAACCCACGATACAGCTCGACACCGTATACCCGCTTAGCAGGCGAGCGCCTTCGGCCGACTCGGCCACCTCTCCGTAAATGCACTGCGCATCAATCGGATTGAACCATAGGTGAAGACAAAGTATTTGTCAAGTAAAGGATGGGGCAAAGGATAGCAAAGGTTTGATAGCTCTGTACACAACATAATCCCACGCGCCAAGCCGTGCAGGCAGCGTGTCTTAGCCTATGCAGGCCGAAACCTTGCACGGTTAAACAGCCTCATGTTTTGTGCCTGCGTTACTCTTTTTTATATTGTTTACGCCATTCATCCATAAAAAGGAGTGACGTTTCAAGTTCAGACAAAACGCCTGATTCCTGCCGTAGCCGTGTAATAACCTCATTGAAGGGGGCGTGTGATGGCAATTGAAGTCGTTGTAATAGGGCTGTCAACTGCTCTGCCATATGGGGTGGGATGTCTTGCGGCAGTTCAGTCATCTGGCGTTGTGTCCATGGGAAATTTTCCCCCACAAAGGCAAGCAGGCTATCCATGCGGTGTACGTAGGTATGTTCTGCAAGTACTCGTGCCCTTGCGCGTTCCGTATAAGCGTTCCTTTCCTTGGGATGCGCAAGAAAGTAGGCAATGTTTTCGCGCAAGCTCTCCATGCTGGTAAACGTGACAAGTTCATCCTCTGTAAACAAGTCAGCAAGCAAGGCACGCTGATCCACAAGCTGAAAAGCGCCGCACGCTGCTACCTCAAAGGTACGCGGATTGACAAAGTCGCCATGGCTTACCAAGCTGTTTGTATGCACACTGGAGTGCAAATTGATATTGACTGTAGTAGCATTGAAAATTTTGATACTATCCTCAGTGCTTATCCGTGCGCCGTCTGCCTGGATAAGGGATTTTAGCGCGGTTTCTCCTTCCCAATCAGAGCCCCAAATTTTGAAATCATAATCCATCAGCTGGCGAAACGCCAAGCGTCTATTGGGATAACCTGCGCCCAAAAAGCTCACATCTGAACCAAACCGCCGCAAGCTTGCCGCGTCAAGTTGCAACGGGCAATGCAAATCTGTACGCGCTGCCATGGGCAAATACAAGGAGCGCACGCCCATTTGATCAAGTTCGCCTAGGAGCGGTTCTTTTTGAATCACAGCAAAAACATCATAGTAAGGCGCAAAGGCTCGCCAATAGGTGAACAGGCGAAAATCTTCCACAAACCACATGGCTGTGGCGATGTTGTCGTTTTTTAGACGTTTTAAGGCCTGTCTATTCAGGGTTGCTTGAGCCATGGAAAGCACAAGGTCAGGTTCAAAGGTTTCAGCCTTGGCCAAAATAGCTTGCGAGAGCACATGCAAAAAGCTGTTTTCTAAAGATTGTAAACGATCAGAGGTGACTTTTAGTTTTCGTAACGCCTCAAAGGCAGAAAAAAAATCCGGCGCTTCAAAAGGTTCAACCGTATGTCCAAGTTCGCGCAACGCGTGTACCACATGACGCCCCACAGGGAGGGAGCCGCCATAAAAGGGCAGGGCCACAATGATGCGCAATGGACGACCAAGGGCAGCAGCAGAAGCAAGAAAAGAATCTGATGTATGAGCAGTCTTCATGATGTTGAGTTTGGCAGCATCCAGTCTGCCTCTTGATAAAGGTTCGCTACGATTTGAGGGGCAAGGTGTTCGGGATGTAGGCTTGAGCCTGCATGCACATGGGTTTGCAACGCAAGCCGAAGTTGCGCTCGTGTTTGCGTGTCCTTCGTCTCTTTGTGTACCATATCATGAAACACAATCCCAAAATCGTCAAAACAAGTTTCTAAAACGCGTACATCCTTCGGCGGTGGCGGTAAGCCCTCTAAGTTTTCTGCAAGCATGGCCCGCATGAGCCAACGCGGTTCGAACGCCGTAAGGCATGGCACGGCGTCGCAATGGGCGTGCTCGGTACATGGGGCGCATGAAGGTGCTGCCTGCCATACGCGGTGCCCTTGTCCATAGGGGCCAGTTTCATGCGCCCAGGCAGAGGACAAAAACAACGCTTCAACGGGAACGCCAAGATGGGCTGCCAAGTGCATGGTGCCTGTATCGGGGGTGAGCAGGGCATCAAGGCCGGTGAGGGCTTCGGCAAGCTCAATATAGGATGTTTTTCCTGCATAGTTATGGATATTGTCCTGCATATGGGCAGGAAGGAGCCGCGCCAAGGCCCGCCCTACAGGGCGTTCCGCTTTGGTACCAAATAAAAAAATCTGTGGGCCGCCCAAACGCTCAAACAGGGCTGACACACAAAGGGATAAAAGCTCAGGAGAAATGCTTCGCCTAGCATGACGCCCTGCTAAGACCACGCCAATCCCACGTCCCCCGGGCTGCGCCTTTGGATTGACAAGCTGCCCGGCAATGGGATCAGGAATAAAATGAGCCCAAAAGTCCATCAAGTTTAACGGTGTGATGCGCCGCTCTAAAGCCAAGCGAAAGGTCAGCTGAATCCAAGTGTCCTGTAGCGCTTGACCGTAAGCCATGCGGTAGCCGTGCTGAATTTCAGGCGGGAAAAACGAGCCCAAAACGCGGTTCATGGCGGAATGATTGAGGTTATAGACGCCATCAAACGAATAGGTTGCAATGTCTGATAGGGTTTTATGCATGCCTATAAGCACATCATTAGGCGATAGTTCTTCGGTGGCATGGGCCAAAACACCATGGATAACACTTTGCGGATACAGATATTTTGCAAGCGGAACCAGTGTTTGATCCACGCAAAAATGGACATCGCCACGCAAGGCAAGGCTTGCTGCAAGTCGTGCTGTTTGGAGTAAATCTCCAAAACGGGCAAGCTGGATGATTAAAAAACGTGGCATGTAACCTCCGGTACTCAAAACATAGTGTAGTCATAGCAGAATAGCAACACCTCAAGGCATGTCCCTAGGCACAAAGCTAGCCTTTTTGTGTATTTTTAGGTATGCATGGACAGAACGATAGACATTGTAGCAGAGAAACTTATTTTTTTCTGCATGGCTAACTCAAACCCATGTTAAGGAATACTCTATGCCTTTATCTGACGAATTTGTGGACATGTTGGTATGTCCTAGCTGCCGCACGGGCCTTGCTCAGCAAGGGGAAGGTCTTGTGTGTGCTGCTTGCAAGGTTACTTATCCTGTGCGTGATGATATTCCCATTCTTTTGGTTGAAGAGGCGCGCCCTTTGACTCAAGGTGCTAGGGATACTCTTTCAAAAAGCGAAAGTTAAAAGTATCACAAGCTATTGCATGAGCACTTGATAGTTTTGTTTTGTAAAAAATAACAAGTAGTACAATCATGACGCCTATTTCCATTCTGTATCTTGGTGGTGCCTCCATGGTCCTTGCGTTGCGTGAGGCAGGGCATGCTGTTTTGCATGTTGGGCCCCAAAGCGATGCCGATATTGTGCAAGTGCACCCCATAACCCTTGCCAAGTTGCTTCATAAGGTTTCAGAAAAAGGATTTGTACCACAAGCCATGGTGTATGAGGACAATGGCAACCTGCCCCAATTTTTGGAATTGGAATCTTGCGCCGTGCCCTCTATTTTTTACTCGATTGATACCTATTGCAATCCGTGGCACATCCCGTTTGCCAATGCTTTTGACCATGTTTTTGTGGCGCAAAAACCCTATGTGGACGTGTTTTCTGACAATCGAGATGTACAGGCCTCATGGCTCCCTTTGTACTCTTCGCATGTTTTACCTGTGCAAGGGGGGACGGCTTGGTTTAATAGAGACATCCCCGTAAGCTTTGTGGGGACTCTTAATCCCAAAAATATTCCCGAGCGCAAACCTTTTTTGGATGCGTTCAAGCGAGAGCATGTCCTTTTTTGCAAGCAAGGTGCTTTTGTGCCGGTGTTTGAACGCTCACGCATTGTGCTGAATCAAACAGCGGTGTCAGAATTGAATTTTCGCTGTTTTGAGGCCATGGCGTGTGGCGCGGCCTTACTTATGGAAGCATGCCCCGGGATAGAAGACGTCTTTACTCCCGGTGAAACGATCCTTCCCCTATATCGACGCGGAGACGCCATTCAAGCTGCAGCCATTGCCAAAGAATGGCTTGAAAAACCGCAAGAGCTGGCAAAAATAGCCATGGCAGGCTACAACCTTGTGTGTGATAAGCATACAGCAAAAACGCGAGCTGTTGTCATTGAAGAAAAGCTGCTGTGGTTGCACGAAGCAGGCTGTGTTCAAAAACGTTTGGCAAACGCAGGATATCGCCGACAACTTATTTCAACAGTTTATGCCATTTTGGCTATTGAGCTGGATAAGCCGGAGCTTGCCGCCCACAAGGAATTATACAAAATGTTATTTTTGCAAAAAGATGTACAAAATACATAGTCAGCCTAGTGCCTTTTAAGGTGTGTTTTTGTGCGATTATAATAGAATATTAGGCGGTTGTATTGTTTGTAGCCGATTTTTTCTCTTGTTGCCAAATATATCAAACAGGTGTAATCTTTGGTCATGGAAATATTTACCCTACTTGAGCATCGTGTGAATGACCTGCTTCAGCAGATGGATACGTTACGTGTGCAGAATCGTGCCTTGTACGATGCGGCTAGCCATGCCGATGCATTACAACAAGAAAATCGCCGTCTTGAGGCAGAACTGGAAAAAGAGCGACAGCTCAATAAAGCTGTGGAAGAGCGTATTTCCGGCTTACTCCAGCAGCTTGATGGACATTTAGATACTTCCAAAGAGTGACAACGTACGCTGTAAGGCATGGACAACGCGAAAAATATCGTTATAATACGATATGATCTTTAATAACGTTGACATTGCGTTATACGGCATAAAGCCAATAAGTCGTTGTTTTAGTATAGTATCGGAACATAAGGAAGAGTGGTTATGGAACGTTTTCGCCTTGAAATTCTTGGTGAAACACTTTCATTTACAAGTCGTGCAACACCTGAACGTATTGAGGAAGCTCGACTCTTTATAATAGAACAATATAACTTAATGAAAGCCCACGAAGAGCAGCTTGGCAAGGAAAAATTGTTATTGCTGCTGGTGTTGGGAGTTGCTGACAACTTATTGCAGTCGCAGCGTTCCATGCGGATACATGAAAAACGCATGAACACGCTGATAGAACATATAGCTGGTCACTTGAACGCTTCTGATGAGGATTTAGCCGTATCAGGAGATGACGTGGAAAAAAGCACGCGTTGATTGTGACAAAAATCCCTGAAGAGTGCGTGATTGCCATATTGGTGCTAACCTCACAAGCATACAAATGGGAGCCAGACTCGATTTGTTTTGTGTGCATGCCTGCTGGGCTTTGCCTAACAGGAAGCCTGATGAACAAACAGAGGTTCCCCCCTGGGCAACCAGGTTTTGCATCGGTGTGATCAACACGGCTCTTTGGGGTGTCTTGTTGTCCTTGCTACTTCTTTACCTTGCTGCTCTTCGTGTTTGATTGAGCGCTAGCCTTTAGGCTAACGCTTACGACAACGGGAGCTGTTTTTTTTACCCAAATGGCCCCGATAACATAAGAGGAAGGAAGTATGGAACTGGTAACACTGTCGGGCATTGCGCTTGCAACGGCTGCCTCCGGAGTGGTGGGGTTTTATGTAAGTAAAAACCTACATGCCAAACGGATAGGCGATGCTGAAGTTTTAGCCAAACGCATTGTGGATGAATCGCGTAAAGAGGCGCAGGCCCAGAAAAAAGAGCTCCTTTTACAAGGACAAGATGATTTATTCAACCAAAAACGTGAACTTGAAAGCGAATTTAAAGAGCGCGAACGAGAATTAAAAGCAAAAGATCGTAAATTACAGGAATATAGTGAACGTTTGGAGGAAAAGCTGGAAAAGGCCACAGCCATGGAGCATGAAGTTTTGGCTGTGGAAAAAGACTTAGCCAAGCGCGAGCGCAAACTTAACACATTAGAAGAAACTCTCAATTCCCGCATTAATGAACAAGAACAACGATTACAAGAGGTTTCCGGCCTTACGGTTGAAGAAGCCAAAGAAAGGCTGTTTTCGGAAATAGAAGCTCGCTCTCGTCACGAGGCAGCCCGCATGATGCGCGTCATTGAGGCAGAAGCAAAGGAAGTGGCTGACCGTAAAGCCAAAGAAATCATAGCCTGTTCTGTGCAGCGTTATGCCAGCGATTATGTGAGCGAACATACAGTAACTGCCGTAACCTTGCCAAGTGAGGATATGAAAGGACGCATCATTGGGCGTGAAGGGCGCAATATCAGAGCCCTTGAAGCGGCCACAGGTGTGGATTTGATCATTGATGACACCCCTGAAACCGTGGTGTTGTCAGCCTATAGCCCGTTGCGGCGGCAAGTTGCCAAAATGTCACTTGAACGGCTTATTCAAGACGGACGCATTCACCCTGCCCGTATCGAAGATGTGGTGCGAAAATGTGAACAAGAGCTTGAAGAACAGATCCGCGAAGTAGGCGAACAAGCCACGTTTAGTGCCGGTGTTCATGGGATCCATGCGGAATTGGTGCGCCTTCTTGGGCAGTTGCGGTATCGCACAAGTTATACGCAAAACGTCTTACAGCACTCTTTAGAAGTGTCGGCCCTTTGTGGGATGATGGCTGCTGAACTTGGCATGGACATCAAAAAAGCAAAACGCGCAGGGCTGTTACATGACCTTGGCAAGGCTGTTGACCATGAGGTTGAGGGCCCCCACGCGATCATTGGTGCAGATCTTGCTAAAAAATATAGCGAAAATAAAGAAATCGTGCATGCCATTGCCGCACACCATGAAGACCAGCGCCCGGATAGCGCTCTTGCTGTTCTTGTGCAGGCCGCAGACTCCCTTTCAGGAGCGCGCCCAGGTGCGCGTAAAGAATTGCTTGAAAATTATGTCAAGCGTCTTGAAGATTTGGAAGGGATTGCTACTGATTTTGACGGCGTGTCCAAAGCTTATGCCATTCAGGCAGGGCGCGAGCTGCGTGTGGTGGTGAACTCTGAAAATATTGATGACGACGCAACCTTTATTTTGTGTAAAGGCATTACCGAGGAAATTGAGAAAAAGCTTACCTATCCCGGCCAGATTCGCGTAACGGTTATTCGCGAACGTAGGGCTGTTGGTTTTGCCAAATAGGCAAAGGTTTTTAGGATATACTCCCCGTTGATATTGAAAAATAATAACTTTTTGTAAAAATCGTTGTTGTTTTTAATAAATATATAAAATTGCCGGAAAAAGAAGCATCCATGCGTTTTTTCTGGCAATTTTATACTTACAGATGTAGCCCCTTATTGCGTGGAAATGGCCACGGATGTTGCTACAAATGCATGCATTACCTTGTTACACTCATGCCAGAAAAACTTAGGAGATACTATGCGTAGCCATAAAATGACAGCAGGGCTGGAAAAAGCCCCCCATCGTTCCTTGCTTTATGCCCTTGGCATGACCCGTGAAGAAATGGACAGACCCCTTGTGGGCATTGTCAATGCTGCAAATGAGATCATCCCCGGGCACATCCACTTGAACAATATTGCAGAAGCGGTAAAGGCCGGTGTGCGCCTTGCAGGTGGAACTCCCATGGCTTTTCCGGCCATTGGGGTGTGCGATGGGCTGGCTATGAACCATGAGGGCATGAGATATTCCTTGCCTTCCCGTGAAATCATTGCCGATTCCATTGAAATAATGGCCACAGGGCATCCTTTTGACGCCCTTGTGTTCATACCCAATTGCGACAAAGTGGTTCCCGGTATGCTCATGGCCATGATGCGCCTTAATATTCCTTCTATTCTTGTGAGTGGTGGCCCCATGATGGCAGGCCCTAAGGGCTCTGACCTTATTTCTGTATTTGAAGGAGTAGGCAAGGTCAGCCGTGGTGAAATGAGCGAAGAAGCCCTTGATGCACTGGCAGAACAGGCTTGTCCCGGTTGTGGTTCTTGTTCAGGAATGTTTACAGCCAATACCATGAACTGCTTGACCGAAGTCCTTGGCGTGGCCTTGCCCGGCAACGGCACCATTCCTGCTGTGGCAGCTGCACGTCTGCGCCTTGCCAAAAAATCAGGCATGCGCGTTATGGAGCTTTTGGCCCAAGGGGTGCGTCCTTCAGAAATTCTTACCCAAAGCGCGCTTATAAATAGTGTGGCTGTTGACATGGCCCTTGGCGGTTCCACAAACACTGCTCTACACCTACCTGCCATTGCCGCAGAAGCAGGCCTTGAGCTTGACCTTACAATGTTTGACACCATCAGTTTAAAAACGCCAAACATGTGCAAGCTTTCTCCTGCCGGTACACAGCATATTGAAGATTTGCACATGGCAGGCGGTATCCCTGCCATTATGGCAAGCCTTTTAGAGAAGGGGCTCTTGGACGGTACAACCGTAACTGTCACGGGCAAAACCATGTCTGAGAATGTGGCCACAGCCAATGTTTTGGATAAGAATGTGATCCGCAGCGAAGAGCCTTATTCAAAAGAAGGCGGCATTGCAGTCCTTAAAGGCAATTTAGCCACCCAAGGTGCTGTGGTGAAACAATCTGCCGTGGCCCCTGAAATGATGGTGCAGACGGTACGGGCGCGCGTGTTCAATTCTGAAGAAGAAGCTGTGGCAGCTATTATGACAGGGCAGATTGTCAAAGGTGACGGCATTGTTATCCGTTATGAAGGGCCGCGCGGTGGCCCCGGCATGCGCGAAATGCTTACCCCCACATCTGCCATTGTGGGTATGGGATTAGGGGCCCATGTTGCGCTTATCACAGACGGACGCTTTAGCGGTGGAAGCCGCGGTGCAGCCATTGGCCATGTATCACCTGAAGCTGCCGACGGTGGGCTTATCGCCTTAGTGGAAGAAGGCGATAGCATCCAGATTGATATTCCTGCACGCAAACTAGAATTGCTTGTGGATGAAGCAACCCTTGCTACGCGCCGCGCAAACCATAAGCCTGTTGAAAAAACGATCACCTCACCCTTTTTGCGCCGTTATGCTAGGCTTGTCACGTCAGCTGCCAGCGGCGGTTCGTATCGTAAGTAAATAGGTATGCTCATTGTGGGGCTAGCTCTATAGTTGTGTAGAGTTAGCCCCATCGATTACGGCCGCTCTTTTTTATTGACACCACCTAGATTACATATCTGTACTTTTGTTTTGCTTGTGGCATGGTTTACGGCTATGCTGTGCTGATATGTTTGTAAGGACGTATTTTGTGAGCATGATCTTCACATCCTTGGTGCCTATTTTTGGCATTATTTTTTTAGGCATCGTTGTTGAACGCTACCGCTTTATGCCAAAAGCCACGGCAAGCTGTTTGAACCAATTTGTGTATTGGATTAGCTTGCCGACTCTTTTGTTTAGCCAAATAGCGCAAGTTGATAAAGATAGGCTTTTTGACGCCTTTGTAGGCGGCTATGTCCTTATGCTGTTGATTGGCTATGGGCTTGCCCAGGTGTTTTTTTCAAAAGGCTTTACAGTAAGCACACCAGAAAATACCGTGCGTACCCTTTTAACAAATTTTCCAAATTCAGCGTACATGGGGATACCCATTGTTATGCTCATCATGCCGGGTAATGTTCCGGCTGCGGTGGCAGCAAGCCTTGCTTCTGTTTTGCCTTCCATTGTGCTTATTATGGCTGACACCATCCTTGCCATGGAAAGCAACCATAAACAAAGCCAAAAGGAGCGATTGAAGCATTTTGGGAAGGCGTTATATGGGAACCCCTTATTAGTTGGTGTAACATTGGGCGGGTTTGTCAGCTTTTTTGCCGTTCCGCTTGGCCCTTTTCTTACCATGACGCAGATGCTTGGAGCTACAGCGTCGCCTTGCGCGTTGTTTGGTTTAGGCATGATGTTGACCGCTCAAATGATGTCTGTTCGCGACTCAGCAAATCGTAGCCTTTTAGAGCCGGTTTCTGTGCATGTTTTTAAACTGATAGGGCTTCCGGCGTTGACCTGGTTCATCCTTAGCATGTTTGGCATTGATGGCGGTGCTTTGGCTGCCGGTGTCCTTGTGGCAAGCATGCCCACGGGCCTAGCTCCCTATGTGGTGGCTGAAAAATATAACGTCTACGCCGAAGAATCTTCCGTATATATATTTATGAATACGGCCTTTTCTATGATTTCTTTGCCGGCTTGGATGTTATTGTTGCGGCATGTTGGGCTTTTTGGATGACGGGGAGTACCGTTAAAACCTTGTCAAGTAAAATGAAAACAACACAAAAATGTTTTTATAATAGAAGAGCGGTGATTTTGCGCCATATAGGGGCTATTTTGCATATTGTGTTTGCCCGTGAACCGTGCTAGCGTTTCCAAGGTTTTTGCTCGTGTGGTAGTGCCGCATAGTATTTGTAGCAAAATGTTCAGTCAACATTCAAGTTCCGTTACGGAGGCATCATGTCGCTGATCAAGTCAGGTGAAGCGCTCACGTTTCACGAAAATCCCCAACCCGGGAAATTAGAAGTCCTTCCTTCCAAGCCTTGCTTTAACCAAAAAGATCTTTCCCTAGCCTATTCGCCAGGTGTGGCAGATCCTTGCCTTGCCATTGCCGATGACGCCTCCAAGGTTTCTCGCTACACAGGCCGTGGCAATTTGGTCGGCGTTGTATCTAATGGTACAGCGGTTCTTGGCCTTGGTAACATTGGTGCTTTGGCTAGTAAGCCTGTTATGGAAGGCAAAGGCGTTCTGTTTAAAATTTTTGCTGACATTGATGCCTTTGATATTGAAATCACGCCCCAAGACCCCAAAGAAGTCATTGAAGTGGTCAAGGCCCTTGAACCTACCTTTGGTGGGATTAACCTTGAAGACATCAAGGCTCCTGAATGTTTTGAAATTGAAGAAGAACTCAAAAAAACCATGAAAATTCCTGTGTTCCATGACGATCAGCATGGAACCGCGATCATCTCGGGTGCAGGGCTTATCAATGGTTTGGAAATTTCCAATCGTAAAGCTGAAGACGTCATTGTTGTTATTTCAGGCGCCGGTGCTGCCGGTATTGCTTGCGCTAACTTTTATGTGGCCCTTGGCGTAAAGGTTGAAAATATTCGCATGTTCGACTCGCGTGGCATTATCCATAAAGGCCGCACAGATTTGAATAAATATAAGGCCGCCTATGCTCAGGATGCCAACATGACCTTGCCTGAAGCCCTTACAGGCGCGCACTTGTTCCTTGGCTTGTCGAAAAAAGACCTGCTCAATGGCGATATGATTAAGCTTATGGCAGATGATCCCATCATCTTTGCCTGTGCCAACCCTGACCCTGAAATCACCTATCCTGTTGCCAAGGCTGCCCGTCCTGATTGCATCATGGGCACAGGCCGTACCGATTACCCCAACCAGGTCAACAACGTATCTGGCTTTCCGTATATTTTCCGCGGTGCCCTTGACGTGCATGCCACAGAAATCAACGAAGCCATGAAGGTTGCCGCAGCCAAAGCCCTTGCCGCCTTGGCAAAAGAACCTGTCCCGCAGGAAGTCTGCGACGCCTACAATAGTGAAGGTTTTAGCTATGGCCGTGACTATGTCATCCCCAAACCCCTTGATCCACGCATCATTGAATGGGTAACCCCTGCTGTGGCCCAAGCTGCCATGGATTCCGGAGTCGCCCGTATTCAGATCACCGATATGGAAGGGTATAAATTGGCCCTGCGCAAGCGCGTTCAAGCTGTAGGCTTGCGTACACGGCTTTTGATAGAACACAGATAAGCAAAGCTGAAAAAAGGGCAATTTATTGAGATGAATTGCTTTTTAGCTCAATTTGCATAAACAACAATGCCGGAAAAGCGCGTAAGCTCTTCTCCGGCATTGTTGTTATTTTCGTAAGATTTGTTGCGAGCTAGTCGATGCTGAAAAAAGACTCCTGCACAATTCATTGTGCTGAGTCTTTTGGAGCGTTGGCGGCAGCCAATGCGACCAAAAATCAAGAGTAGGTGCAATTCACTTGCATCGTTAAGCTGTTGATTTTTGTGCCTTTTATCCTGCACAAGTAAATTTTCAAGC
>CAYJIX010000053.1:0-3092 GCA_964370375.1 uncultured Desulfovibrionaceae bacterium
GTGCACCATTGTACGTGCCAAGCAAGATAGCATATGGCATGGTGGGGGGTATGCTTGAACTCATGGCATATAATCCACGCGTTAAAGTGTTAGTTTTGTGCCTTGGATGCAAAGAGTAGTTTTTTGCGGATGTTTTGCAACAGCTCGGCAGCTGTATCAGTGTCTGCCTCTGCCCAGTGAGCCTTGGGAATATTGTCAAAGTGAGGTGTTGATTTGTGTATAGGCACAAGGGTATAGGGCACAGCAAACACATTTTCACCTGTCATAAAATCCATGTTGCCTGACCAGCCTGTGGCAACAACATGAAGGTTTCGCTGCATGGCTTCATGAATAGTAAGGCCATAGCCTTCAGAGCGGTGCAGTGAGATGTACACATCATGGTCAAGGTACAGCCTGTCTAGTTCAGCATCGTTTAGCCATTTTGTGAGGATGTGTATATGAGGAAAATTTTGTGCTAATCTTTTGATTTTAGCAAAATCTTCAGCAAAATTTGATGTTTGCGAAAGTTTAAGCGTAAGATAGGCCTCGTTTGGAGTAAATGCTTTGGTAAAGGCACAAATGACCGCTTCGGGATTTTTGCGTGTACAAAGTGAACCCATGTCCATAATAAAAAGGCAGGCTAATGTGCCGTTTTTACAAAAGTTTGTTTTTGTACCAGAGGGCGGCATAAGGATATGTGGCTTAACAACAACCGGTTTTGTGGTGTGTTTAGCAAAAGCTTTTTGAGTAAAAGAGCTTGGCACTTCTATTGTATCAGCATAGCAGATGGCGTTTTTCCACAACGCTGGGATGTCCTCAAGTTCCCAGGCCCAGTACGCTACAATAGTTTTATTTTGTAAAAATTTTCGCCCAAGGGAAAATAAAATCCACTGAAATTGTGGTGGATTGTGATGTATGACCACAGTTGCTGCGTCTGTATTGTTCACAATATCGGCAAAGCGTAAAAAAGATGGATCAAGGCTAGATTGACGTTGTTGTTGCAAAACAATATCAGTACTGTCAACACAAATGACTCGGTCATGACTTTGGCGTAGGTTTTTGGCATACAGATGGGCAGAGCGCGATAGGCCTCCGCCTGCTTGAAAACATCCGATGATATAGACAGGAGCGTCTAAAGGCAGGGCTTTTGGAGGCGTTGTTTTTTTGGACAAAGTACACGCGCAAAGTGTACGCATGGCAAAACTGCGCACGCTAGGCGGAAGCGCTTTCCATAGTTTTTTGATGATTTTTGCTCGTGCTTTTTTAGCTGTATACATCATGCGGAGTGTGGCTTAATTTTTGCGCGAAAGGCTGTATTTTTCAATAACATCCTTTGCTTTACCGTCCATAACAATGCGGCCTTGGTCAACCCATAATATCCTATCGCAATGTTGTACGGTACTTAGGCGATGCGCAATGATAATAGAGGTGACCTTGTGTGAAAGTTTTTCTATGGTTTCTTGAATGGCATTTTCATTGTGCTGGTCAAGGGCGCTTGTGGCCTCGTCAAAAATGAGGAGCGAAGGATCGGTATACATGGCTCTGGCTATGGATACACGTTGTGCTTGCCCCCCTGAAAGGCCTGATCCGTTGTCACCGATGGGACGCAAAATGCCGTCTCGGTGGTTGTCTATAAAGTCAATGGATGCTTGCTTGCAAGCTTGTAAAAGATGCTCTTCATTCCACTCTTTACCCCAATCGCTAAAGGCAATGTTGTCAGCTAGGCTGCCTGCAAACAAAAAAGGCGTTTGCGGAACATAACCAATGTGCGTTGCAAAGGCCGCGCGCCTGCCCTCGTCAAGGGGGAGTCCATCAATGGTGATGGTGCCGTTTGTTGGCGGTAAAAGGCCACAAAGCACTCCGGCTAAGGTTGTTTTGCCACCGCCGGATTTGCCGATAAGGCCGATTTTTTCCCCTTTTTGTATGGTAAAGGAGATATCGCACAAACTGTCTTCATTTGCGTTAGCGTAGCGAAAATGTATATTTTCTAGGCGGATTTCGCGGTCAAAGCTAAAATCGTGTGCAGGTAGCGGTGGGGGATCGCTTGGCAAGGCGCGTAGCTGTTCTAAAAGTTCTATCACCGCCGTGGCCCTATGGCGTAGCGAACGAATAGAAATTTGTAAACTGACCACGCGATTACAATAGGGCAAAACCCGCCACGCAGTAAGGACAAGAAGTGCCAGTGCAGCTGAAATACGCGCTATGCCTGCATTTTCAATATAAACAAGAAAGGCAATGGCCACAACAACCATACAAAAGCCCACAGCTTCTAAAACCCATACAGGCAAGGCTGAGGCGGTTTCTGTAAAGGCGCGAGGCTTGCGCCCTTTAAGGGCTGCGTTTACAAGTGCTTGCAAAAAAGTTTCTTGCTGCCTGTAAATAAGTATTTCGCGAATCCCCTTGGTAACACATAAAAGCGCTTTGGTTTCTTCCTGCACGCTTTGCGCGCTTTTTTGAGCAGAGGCGTCAACGTTTTTGCGAATAGTGCGGAATAAAATAACGCCAACAGCGCTTGTAAAGGCAACCACAAGGGTTGTGAGCATAGGTTCATTGCCAAGAAGGCTGAAAAACAAAATAAAAATAGTAAGTACAGTTGCATACAGCGTTAAAAGGTGCGTAAGCATGGTTCCTAAATTTTGACGCCATGCCATGCGTTGGTACATGCTGTTGCTTTCAGGTGACAAATGCCATGCATAATTTTGATAAAGATATCGCGACATGATTTCATGTCCAATGTCTAAGGAAATATCTTCGCCAAGATAGGCCACGCTACGTGCCGTTAAAAAATTTATAAAATTTTTAAGAATGCTAAAGACAACAACAACTCCTCCAACCAAAAGTAACAGCTGCTTTGGGTCCGCACTAAAGCTTTCTAATATGGGGAATAGAAAAAAAAGGCCTTTGTATAAAAAGGTGTTGCGTACACTTTCTGGGTCTGTAAGGGCTGCCCCCATGTTGGCAAGGGATAAAATAAAAAACAATTCCAAAAGGCTTTGCATCACCATAAGTGTAAAGATACCAAAAGAGCGTACCCTCATTTGTGGCGTAAGTAAGGGATAAATTTTGAAAAAATCTTTAGTGAAGGTTTGCAGTATGTATTTTTTTACCATGAA
>CAYJIX010000053.1:3192-15145 GCA_964370375.1 uncultured Desulfovibrionaceae bacterium
TTGATTCCCAGTAGGGATTGTCCAGTGAATCTGTACGGATTCTTTTTCCGGAACTTGGGCTGTGAATGAAGGTATTGTTCCCTACATACATACCTGTGTGCAGACCAGAAAAAAAGCCCATGGAAAAAACGACAATATCGCCTTGGCGGATGTCGTCTTCGCAGATGGAATCACCCACATCGGCTTGATCATCTGTTGAGCGCGGTATGTTTATGCCGTGCTTAGCATATGCCCACATGAGCAGACCCGAACAGTCAAACCCTGCCTTTGGATTTGTTCCGCCGTAACGATACGGTTTGCCAAGCTGTGTTTTTACCGTTGCCACAACCTTGGCACGTAAAGCGACAACGCGCCTGTCCTTGTCAAGGTCAAGCTTTGTAGAACAGCCGACAGACAGGATACAACAACACAGCACAAGCCATGTGGCCATTGGCCTAAACAAAGAAAATATTTTTTGCATAGCACCTCAAAACAATAGTAAAAAACAAGGGCTGCGTGCAAGCAAAGTATAGGCTACTAGGTCAAGTCATGCAAGGCGCAAACATTTTAGGCGCAAAATTTGTTAAAAAAGGGCAATGCTCAACTTGGCCCGCATGCCGGGTTCAAGATATACCGTATTGTCCGGTTCAAGTTGAACATACACAATGGCGTCTTGCTGCATTGGCACTTGCTGTAAAGAATCTACAGTCCCTGCAAGTGTAACCGGAGGGGATGCTTCGTTGATGCTGACACTAACACCCATACCGTTTACAACCCTGGCAGCTTGGCTTGAGGTGAGCCTTGCCACGATCTGTACATTTGAAGGTGTGGTGGGCATTATCGATACCAAAGCTTGGCCTTGTGCTGCCATCATACCGGCAGAGGCATCAAGGCGGACAATTTTTCCGCTGATAGGAGCTGTTACAGTGGCAGCTTGCACAGCTTTTTCCAGTTCATGCACCCATGCTGCTTGACGGTTTTGCAAATCAGTCAGCTGTGTTACGCTCATCCTTGCAAGGTTGAACATGCTGTTGCGAAATTGTACAAACTGAGCCTCAATGGCAGCGCGTTGGCGACTGGCCATTTGCAGGGCCGTTCGGGATTTTTCAAGGCCGGCTCGTGCTTCAATTTCAGCTAGGCGAGCAGCATTGCGGGCGTCACCTGATGGTGGGCGCCTTACATCGGCATCAAGCGCGCGTAGTGCCAGTAAACGCTGTACATGGACTGTGGCGCTGTGTTCAACCGCTTGCCTTGCAAGGCTTTCTGCTTCACGGGCACGGTCAATGCCTGCTTGTAGAACCTGTTCTTCAGAACGCAAAAATCCAGGCAAAAGGGTGCCTCCTCCTGCACCAATCCCACGTAGCCATGCCCTAGCTTCTTCAAGCGACGCTTGTAAAAGGGTGTCATCAAGCAGCAATAGCACATCGCCTTGCGTAATTTTTTCGCCTGCGCTTACCTGCACGGTTTTAACCATGCCGGCAAAAGGAGCCTGTGCAGCAACAATCCTGCCTTCAACCAAACCATCAACTCGTATAAAACCCCAATAGAGCCATATGGGCACGCAAAGGGCAACTATGAAAAAAAGCATCATGATACCATATCGCCATCTTGAACCGCCACGACGCATTGGTAAGGCCATATAGTTATCCTCCATATATACAACAGCTTGTAGCATGCCTTGGGGCTGATGCTGCAACCGTTTGAACAAAGCTTTTGTAAATGCCGCTTGTATAATATTTTATAATTTATGATGTTTTTATGTTGACACAGCCTTTTTCAAGGGCTTGCATCTGCAATGTGTCAATTGTTTCCGCTAAAAAAACAATGCAAAAACAATGCCTGCAGTGAGGATAGTCTATGATTTTAGCAAGCAGGTTTGAAGGTCTTCTCGATTGTATGTTGCTGTAAAACCACATCATGGTTTTATATTGCGCGTGCATGATGTCTGGGTGTGCCTATTTTTCGCTAAAAGGCAACCATAGGCCCTGAATGTTCAAGACGCCAAAAATGTGGACCTGCTTGGCATACTGGCTTTCAGGAATGAGCAATTGCACGGGTTTGCTTAAGTTGTCTAAAATAAAAACTCTGTTTTTGTGCCGTGCTGCCACAACAGCATGCCCTTCGTTGCGCGCTTTATCGTGTACAAGAACAACCCAAAGATCCTCAGCAGGCCAATCAAAATACTGCAGTGCGAATAGCTTGGTAAAGGCATAGTCTTCGCAGTCGCCGCCACGTTTTTGTAAAAATTCGTACGGTGTGGCCCAATATTCCTTGGTGTTGTATAAAACCCCGTCTTTACGAGAAGGAAGACCGTTAAAAAAACCGTTGATATTGCGCAATTTTTCTAAAGGCTCCATGTTGGGAAGAACCCTGCTTAGGTTCGCCCATTGTTGTTTATGCTGTGCTGGCAGGGGGATGTTTTGAACGTCAAAAATGTGTTGCTTGTGTTTTTTTAGGATTTCTTGCCATCTTGTGCGCAAAACATCCTTATGTGTCGGCAGTTTTGCTTGCCCTACCAATATGTGTGACTGTTGCAGCAACTGCAACCGCGGTGAATTTTTGGGCAGTGTTATGGTGACTTTTTCTTGATTTTTTTGGGCTGCATGGGCAAGGGGGGCGGTGCAGAAAAGGCACACAAACGTGCATACCAGTGCAAAACAAGAGTTTGTAACATGCTTCATCATGGGCTCCATACAATACGTGCACTGCTGCAAAATACATGTAACATGTTGTATTCATGTTGCATATCCACATGATTGTGAATGGGGTTTTGTATGGTATTTATTTGGGAAAAGGCAAACAGATGAACATACCATGCATACACTATAAGGCGTTTAACGCTATCGTCTAGCGTGTACCTGCAAAAGTGCGTTTTTTCAGCTCTATTTCAAGGCAGGCAATAGCTGCCGGCGTCACACCTGAAATACGCGCAGCTTGGCCCAAGGTTCGTGGCCGTACAGCTTGCAATTTTTCAATGACTTCGGCGGTTAAACCCGGAATCGGGGCGTAGTCCATATCCTGCGGCAAAAGCTGTTCTTCACGTTGGGCTGTGCGGCGTACCAATTCTTCTTGCCGTGAAAGGTAGCCTTCGTATTTAACAATGGTTTCAACTTCGTGCACGGCTTCTGCGCTAAGGTTTGCAATGCCGTTTGCAAAAAGCTCAAGGTCTTGCAAACGCAACGCAGGCCTGCGTAAAATTTCAGCAAGAGAAAGGGCTTTGTTGGGGGCAGGTTCTTTAAGCTCGGCAAAAAGATCGCAAGTGGCAGCATCAGGCCTGACCATGGTTTGATGAAGCCGTTCAAGGCTTTGTTGAACGCTTTGTTCCTTATGCGTAAACATGTCCCATTGTGCATCACCCACAAGGCCCATACGGCGGCCCATGGGGGTTAGGCGCGTATCGGCATTGGCTTCACGTAAAAGCAAGCGGTATTCTGCCCGTGAAGTAAACATCCGGTACGGTTCCAAGGTTCCGCGCGTGACCAAATCATCCACAAGTACCGCCATATACGCTTCATCGCGGCCCGGCAAAAACGGGCTGGTGCCGCTAAGCTCTGCTGCCATGTTCAAAGCTGCCCATAGTCCTTGAGCTGCTGCCTCTTCATAGCCTGAGGTTCCGTTGATTTGCCCGGCAAGCCACAAACCATGCACCTTTTTGCTTTGCAAGGTGGATTGCAACTGGATGGGGTTTGCGTAATCGTATTCAATGGCATAGCCGGGGCGGACAATATGAGCGTTTTCAAGGCCGGCAATGGTGGCAATAAGTTTTTGCTGCACATCTAAAGGTAGGCTCGTGGAAAGGCCGTTGACGTAACATTCTTCGCTGTGCAAGCCTTCAGGTTCTACAAAGACATGATGGCGTTCTCGTTCGGGGAAGCGGGCGATTTTATCTTCAACCGAGGGGCAATAGCGCGCGCCGGTGCCTTCAATGACGCCTGTAAAAAGAGGGGAGCGATCCATGCCAAGGCGGATGGCCTCGTGCGTTTGCTCATTGGTCCAGGTAATATGGCAGGGAACTTGCGGCAAAGAAGGCCCGGGACCATGAAAACTAAAGCGTGGCAGAGGTTCATCGCCTGCTTGTTCTTCCATAACAGAAAAATCAATGGAGCTGCGCAAAAGCCGTGGTGTGGTGCCTGTTTTTAAACGTCCAAGGCTAAGCCCCAAGGCGCGCAAAGAATCTGAAAGACCATGATTTGCCGCATCGCCTAAACGCCCTGCCGAAAAATTCGTAAGGCCCACATGGATAAGTCCGCGTAAAAAGGTGCCTGTGGTTAAAAGTACGTGCGGCGCCGTGAACCTAAGTCCAAAGGCTGTTCGTACCCCTGTAATGGTGGGCGAAGGCGTGGGTGTGTGTAAAAGCTCTTCAACCGTATCTTGCCAAATGGTTAGATTTGGCTGGTTGTATAAGGAATGTTTGACCGCAGCCATATAGGCGTCACGGTCAATTTGCGCCCGTGTGGCACGAACAGCCGGGCCTTTGCTGATGTTTAGCGTGCGAAACTGAATACCTGCTGCATCGGCCCATAAGCCCATCATGCCGCCAAGCGCGTCAATTTCGCGAACCATGTGGCCTTTTGCAAGGCCACCAATGGCCGGATTACAAGAAAGATGCCCCATGCGATCCGCATTGCCGGTGATAAGCAAGGTTTTTTTGCCTAAACGGGCTAGAGCCATGGCAGCTTCTGAGCCGGCATGGCCCGCACCAACAACAATACAATCGAACGTATCTTGAGGCATGGAGCACCTTTTTGTTGATTTCTAGCGACCTTTGGCAGCGCGTTTGGAAGCTTTGAGCGGGTTGACTTTGGCAGCCTTGGAACCTTCTTTCTTCATATGGGTTGCAAAGTTGCAATTTCCGGCAGACCATTTGCGCTCAGGGGTGGGGTAGGAGCTGCAATACTGGGCGTCGTCAAAGCTGCGAATACGATCGCAACCTGTGCATTTTTCTACAACAGCGTTCAGTACAAAACCGTTTAATTCAACGCCTTTTTCTGTTTTTACAGCGCCTTCAAGAACTTTTACTTGAGCCATGTTCATAACCTCCTGCGTCTGGGGAACGCATATTTTTTGCTAAGGTGAAACTAGCCTTTAAGGATGCCTTAATGGATAGTTGCTTTTGGAAACCCTAATTTTTAACGCAGGATGTTATCTTTGTCAATATTAAATAGAAAGTGAAATCAGGCCGAGCATGCATTAGAAAAAGTGCCTCTTATATAAAAATATCTATGGTAAAAGTTGAGACAGGGTGCTTTTGTTGTGTTTGCTTGAATGTAGCATAAGGTTTTCTGATATGCAAAAGCATGCTTTAGAACGGAAATCATATATTGAAGCATTATATTAAGACTTACAATAAATATAATGAATATGTCAAAAAAAATTTGTTATGCTGTAAAACCAAGAGGTACAGCATGGTCAAAAGCAATGTAAGGGAATTGATGGAAAAACAAGGTGTCACCTTACGTAAAATGGTTGCACTGACGCGTCTTTCAGACGTAACAATCATGCGCGCAAGACGTGAACACATCATTCAATGCCGTTTATCTACACTGGAAACACTTGCCAAAAGCTTAGGGTGTAGCATTAAGGATTTATTTGATGAAGTAGAGGACTGACAGGCTGCTGCAAACGCACAATCTACGTTGTCAGACTCGTTTTTTGCTCCGGTTACGTATGCTTTAATACGCTCCGCTACACAAAAAACTCGTCTTCCTAGTATCTTACACGTTTTGAGCAGCCTGTCCTTTGCTCCAAACGCGCAATGTTCGTTGCCAGGCTCGTTCAAACATCTGCAACAGAAAGCTTAAAAAACCTTTGGGTGTTTGCACCTAAGGCCAGCCACAGCTCAGCAGGGTCTGCTCCTCGTGCTTTTGCCACTTCGCTGGCGGTAAAGGCCACAAAGGCAGGCTCGTTTTTATGGCCGCGCCAAGGTTCAGGTGCCATGTAGGGCGCGTCTGTTTCCACAAGGAGCCGCTCTTGCGGAACAAGGCGTACAACTTCACGAAGTACACCATTTGCCGGAAAAGTTACAGGCCCTGGAATGGATATATGCCAGTTGTTGGCTATTATTCGATCAATATGTTCTATGGCATCGCCGCTAAAACAGTGCCATAACACGGGTCTACCGATAAAGCCTTCAGCTTCCAGAACGCGGATGCTTTCTTTTGCGGCATCGCGCGAATGGATAACCACAGGCAAGTCAAGCTCTTTTGCAAGGGCAAGGTGTTTGCGGAACATGTCTTCTTGCTCAACTATGGGATGAGTTTTCCAATAAAGGTCAAAGCCTGTTTCGCCTATAGCTTTGATTTTTTTGTCGTTTTGTACAGTCTGACGCAGTTTTTCTATGGACACGTCTTTATCTTGCGGCAGCTCTGAAGGGTGAAAGCCCATGATGAAAAAAAGCTCAGAAAAGCTGTCAAAAGGCGTCCTAAAGGTGTTGTATTCATCAAAACTTAAAAAAACATGTCCAATATGGGCAAGTCCTGAAGCCTTGGCACGTTGAAGCACCTCCGGTAAACGCTCACAAAGGGCAGGCGAATTTAAATGCGCATGGGAGTCAGCACCGCCATAGGGAAGGCCAAGGCTTTCCGGGGTGGCTCTGGGGATGGATTTGTCAAACTTTTTGCCCATGGGGTATCCTTTTTGAGTGCAGTGTAGTGAAAAATGGGGTTTCGATTGTTATTGGCAAATTGTCAATACCTCTGCCATTCTGTGCTCATAGGTGTGGCGACGGGCAATTTCTTTTTGCCATGCTGTTTGCAAGTGAGTGCGCAAAAAAGGATCCTTTTCAAAACGTTCGATGACGCGCGTCAAGCTATCAGGCGAATCCAAGGCGACACTCTCTGTAAGTTCATGTGGAAACAGGGTAAGGCCCGGGCTGTTGTCAGTCAGTAAAAAACCGCCGGCCATCCACACGTCAAAATGACGCTGCGTTAGCCCTGCAGGTAATTGCAGGCTGGTGATGTTTAAGCTGTATTTTGCCTCTGCATAGATTGCGGCCAAGGAACCATAATAATCAAGGCTAGGCCGTATGTCCACAGGGAACGGGGCCGGTGTTTGCTCTTTTGTCCATCCAAGCAAGGCATGGATATCCATGGTGTCGGAAGGTTTTTGGGGTGCTGCTTCTTTGCTCAGGCCTTTGTGAGTATTTGCACCTTTTAGCAGCTCGTGCCATGCCGCATCGCCAAAAATCGTCAAACCAAGGGGCAGGGCTGTTTGAAGCCAAAACATGCGTCTGGCAAGCGAGCTCATCTCTGCCCCAAAGGCGGCAATGCGGCCTTCATTGCCCGGCCACCATGCCGTTGTGCCAAGCTGCTCGCCCCACCAATCAAGGTTTGGAATGGCAGCGTTGTGAGGATTTTTGATCGCGGCCCCTGCTTTGTGTAAAAGATGAGCAGGGGCATGACAGCCTGCAAAAAAACGCTCCCGTTCAGGAAAGGCCGAACGCCCCACAAAAACCACAGGCTGCAAATTTGTGGTAAGGGTGCTAGCTGTTGACACCTGTGGCCTTGTTGTTGGGCTATACCAAGCAGCTAAGGGCAAGTGGTGCACCTTGTCCGCACCATGGCGGCGCAACGGCTCTATAAAACTTGTATCAGTGACAAAAAGTGTACAATTTTTCCACCACGGCAAACGCAGACCCGAAAAAATATTCCAAGGGTTGTCCACGCACCAAACAGCCACAGGCACCTGACACGCTTGCAAAAGGTGAAAGGTTTTTCCCTCAGGGTCAAGCCCCATCAGGTTTACAGAACAAAAAAGGGCAGGCCGTTCATGTCGCAAATACTCCTCCACACGACGGGCGCAGTCTGTGGGGTCAATGGGCAAGCGCGCAACGTGGTAGCCAAGGCGAGTTAAGGCTTCTTCAATCTCATGGGTAAGGAGGCTCGATTCATTGCCCGGCAAAAGCACGGTTAAGGATTTTGGCGATGTGTTTTTTTTACATTGCAACAAAAACGAGCGTAAATTTCCAAGAAATGGCCCCCAAAAGGAGGAAAAGTGGCGTACTTCTGGCGTGTAAAGCCAGACGCTACACTCTGAAGATGTTAGCATAGCAAGGGCTTTATCAGGGGGGAGTCTTTGCCATGGTTGCAAACTTGCGCGCTTTGCTGCGGTATCGAGTTGTTCTTGCATGGCAGCCGATTCTACATAATAGAGCTCGCTGTCCAGAAGGTTTTTTGTTGCCAAAAAGGCTTTAGGGTTAGGCCCAAGACCAAGCAAAAGGCAGGGAGCTTGCGCTGAACCTGTGCGCAAACATTGCCAGGCTGTTGCGCCTTGTTCAAGTGTGCGCAACCGCCCAAGCTCGTCATAAACCTTGATACCGCGCGCTTGGGGAGCTGTGGTTTTTTCGTCATAAGATGGTGCCATACAAACCTCTGGTCAAGCGTTAAAAACTGTGCTAGTAATTGTAAGTTACGCTATGAAACAATATCGAGATTATTATTTTCGCAAGGCCAAGCAGGAACATTACCCTGCACGCTCTGTGTACAAGCTCAAGGAAATTGACAAACGGTTTCGCATATTCAAGCCCGGCATGAAAGTGCTGGATCTTGGTGCGGCACCCGGGTCATGGTCTCTTGGTGCTGCCGAACGCATTGGGGCAAAAGGTATGGTCATTGCCTGCGACATTCAAAGCACAAATACTGTGTTTGGGCCTACTGTTACCTTTTATCAAGAGGATGTCTTTAACCGTTCCCCAGAATTTGAAGCCATCCTACAAACGCATGCGCCCTTTGATGTTATCATGAGTGACATGGCACCGCAAACAACAGGTACAAAGTTTACCGACCAAGCCAGATCCTTAGAATTGTGCGAGGAAGCGTTTGTTGTGGCCAACAACTACTTGATAAAAGGTGGATCATTTATAATCAAGATCTTTATGGGGCCTGATATGGATGTTTTGCTCAAAGGCATGCGTTTGGCCTTTACGCGGGTAACGTCGTTCAAACCGCAAAGTTCTCGTTCTGAGAGCCGCGAAACGTTTTTTGTGGGCCTTGGGTATAAATAGTAGGCACTATCGGTACTATTTTGGAACAATTGAAACAAAAAAGAGACATCATAGGATTTTGGGAGGCAAAAAATGGCCGGACACAGTAAATGGGCAAACATTCAGCATCGTAAAGGACGTCAGGATGCCAAGCGCGGCAAAGAATTTACCAAAGCCGCCAAGGAAATCATTATTGCTGCCAAAAACGGTGGCGATCCTGCCGCCAATTCGCGCTTACGGGCAGCCATTGCTGCTGCCAAATCCATCAACCTGCCAAAGGATCGCATTGAAACAGCCATCCGTAAAGGCACAGGCCAGGAAGCCGGCGGCGATTTAACCGAAGTCATGTACGAAGGCTATGGCCCTGGCGGCGTTGCTGTTATTGTTGAGGCAGCCACAGACAACCGCAACCGTACTGTTGCAGAAGTACGCCATTTGATGTCTAAGCATGGCGGCTCCATGGGTGAGGCAGGGTGCGTTGGCTGGATGTTTGAGCGTAAAGGTGTCATTACCTTTGATAAGGCTGCTTATGAAGAAGACGTCCTTATGGAAGCCGCCCTTGAGGCAGGCGCCGACGATCTGCATGACGAGGGCGAAACCTGGGCCATTCATACAGCTATGGCCGATTTTCATACGGTGCGTGAAGCCTTTGAACAGGCGGCACTTACCATGCTTTCTGCCGAACTTGTTATGATTCCCACCAATTCTGTTCCTGTTGATGCAGAAACAGCAGCCAAGGTGTTGCGTTTTCTTGACGCATTGGAAGACAATGATGACGTGCAAAGCGTCCATGCCAATGTAGATTTTCCTGATGACATGGTAACTGCATAATACAGCATGTATAACAATAATTTATGGCAGCAATAACTGTTATTGGCATAGACCCCGGCTCTCGCAATATGGGCTGGGGTATTGTGCGCGAAACGTCAGGCGTTTTGGAATTTGTGGATTGCGGCGTTGTTCGCCCAAATGCCAAACTGGAATTTGCCGAACGTTTGTCCATTCTTTTTCATGACCTGCATGCAATCATTGCGCGTCATAAACCACAAGAAGCCGCGGTGGAGCAGGTTTTTACAGCAAAAAATGCCGCCACTGCCTTAAAGCTTGGGCAAGCTCGCGGCGTTGCTGTGGCTGCCTGTGCGGCTCATGGCCTTATGGTGCGCGATTATCAGCCCACTGAAATCAAAAAAGCCTTGGTTGGCGTGGGACGGGCAGAAAAAGAACAAGTGGCGTTCATGGTTGGACGCTTTTTGAATATAAAGCAGCAAGGCTTGGCCCTTGATGCAACAGACGCGCTTGCTGTGGCCATTTGTCATTTGAGCGTGCGGCGCCTTGCACGGTTGACGGCGCAAGCACATAAATAGGTACGTCCTTACATAAACAAGCTTAGAGATTGCTCCAAAAGCGCAGCCTGCTTTGTTTGAAAAAAGTTCTCTTAAGGAGATAAATTGTATGTCGTTGAGTATAGGTATTGTTGGCTTGCCTAATGTGGGAAAGTCCACTTTGTTTAATGCGTTGACGCAGGCGCAAAATGCGCAGGCAGCCAATTACCCTTTTTGTACCATTGAGCCCAATAAGGCCACGGTGCTTGTGCCTGACGAACGTTTATGGGCCTTGGCACATTTGGCAAAGCCGCAAAAAACCATTCAAGCCATGGTGGATTTTGTGGATATTGCGGGCCTTGTACGCGGTGCCAGTAAAGGTGAAGGGCTTGGCAACCAATTTTTGGCAAACATTCGCGAATGCGCCGCCATTGTAGAGGTTGTGCGCTGCTTTGATGATGAAAACATTACCCATGTCGATGGCGATATCGATCCCTTGCGCGATATTGAAACCATAGAAACAGAATTGTTGTTGGCAGATATTCAAAGCGTGACCAAACGCCTTGAACGAGTACAAAAGCTGGCAAAATTTGATAAAGCCGTAAGGGTGGTTGTTGAAGAGCTGACCAAGCTACTGGCGCATCTGGACAGTGGCGGCAGGGCAGGCACCTTTGTGGTAAAAGACAATGAGATTTTGCGCACCACATGGCATGAAATGGGCCTTTTGACAGACAAAAAAATAATTTATTGTGCCAATGTGGATGAAAAAGGTTTGACCGAGCACAACGAACATGTGCAGCGTGTTCAAGCTTTGGCCAAAGAACGTGGCTGTGAGTCTGTTGTTATTTGCGCGCGCGTTGAAGAGGAATTGCAAGGCCTCTCTAAAGAAGACCAACAAGAAATGCTTGAATCCTATGGCATTACCGAAAGCGGCCTTGTAAGCGTTATCCGCACAGGGTATAGCATGCTTGGGCTTATCAGTTATTTTACTGTGGGTGAAAAAGAGTGCAGGGCCTGGACCATCGAACAAGGTTGGAAGGCGCCTGCTGCTGCCGGTGTTATCCATTCTGATTTTGAGCGCGGCTTTATCCGTGCCGAAGTTATTGGCTATGATGATTTTATCAAACACACCACAGAAGCTGCCTGCCGTGTTGCCGGAGTGCTGCGCACAGAAGGTAAAGAATATGTGGTAAATGATGGGGATGTCATGCACTTTTTGTTCAACGTGTGATGAAATTCTTGCGTAGATAAAAAAAGTATGGCAATTTGCACCTCGCGTCTGCTGATAGCGTTTTGGCGGTGCACACTACAATTATTCAATGCGCCCATAAGGAGTCTTTATCATGTCTGATGTAACCACTAAATCCCGTTCAAAATCAGCCGGAATCATTCCTGCGGTTGTTGCCTGCGTTTTTGCTATTTTAGGTATTTTTCTTCTTGGAATCGTGTTTGTACCTTTGGCAAGTATTTTTGCTCTTGCCGCAACCCTCACATCCTTAAAGAACTTTAGCTTGGGTGGCATCTGCTTAACCATTGCAGCATGGATCCTCATAGTTATTGCTTTCTTTACTTCTCCGGCTTTAATGGCAGCCATAGCCGGGATTATTGGTGCTTCTTCTATGTAGTTGATGTTGAAAAACGTATTTCCATACGCTTTTCAGAAGGGCACGCC
>CAYJIX010000054.1:0-14608 GCA_964370375.1 uncultured Desulfovibrionaceae bacterium
ACTGCGAGGAGCACCACGCGTGGACTACCGTCCACTGCTGGCACAAGCCCTGAGCTAAGCGAAGGGTGACGTGGCAGTCCAAGCAGCTGCGAGGTTGAACCGCTTATGCAAAATGAAGGTTCAGAAGATTAAAAACAAAGACAAAGACAAAAACAACATAAAAACATTCACAGGGGATGGGCATGAGCCTGTCCCCTTTGTTGTTGCGGAGTGGGAAAGGGAAAAAGGCATGCCCTTTAAAGACTAGGTGGACGCGTTGTGCTGATGACGGCTTCTGTTAAAGGCAACAGTCATCGTGCCATGATGTCACTGCGAGGAGCCCACACCTACTTGGGTGCTCACAGTCTTTATAGTCATGAATTTTTTCCGTTCGAGTAGGTGGGGAGGGTGACGTGGCAGTCCATTCTAGACACTGTATTCATAGCTATAGGGGGCGGTTTTTTACCCCTTATAAGTATTGATAGTATTTTTTAATAGTGCTATATGGATGATACTCAGGCTTTATCTGATATTCTAGATTAACATTCATTATAGTAAAGGCATTAAAGGCTATGACGCAGCACTCTTTAGAAGCATGTTACCATATTGATTCATCCGAATGGCGCTATACTCCTTTTGGAGAACAACGAGCGTTTATCCAACCGCAAATTCTTTCAGAAGTTTGGTTTCATACAGGCACAGCTTGCAATTTGCGCTGTTTTTTTTGTTTTGAGGGGGCAGCACCGGGGAATGATAGACTGCAATCACCAAGTTTAGAGGATGTAAAGCCCTTTATGGAAGTGGCAGTTTCTCTTGGTGTTACGCGTTTTGGTTTTACAGGGGGCGAGCCTTTTCTTGCCAAAGATTTCATCAATATTCTTAGCGTAGCTTTGGAACATGCCGATTGCCTCGTCTTAACCAATGCCACTGCTCCTTTGCATAGTAACCTAGCTACGCTTGCAACCTTGCGCGACAAGCCACATAAGCTGTCGTTTAAAGTAAGCCTTGATGCGCCGGATCCTATTTTGCACGACAGCAACAGAGGGGTAGGCAGTTTTGACCTTGCCCTCAAAGGTATGGCAGCCCTGCATCATATGGGATTTGCTGTTACCGTAGCACGGCAAAAACGCGATAAAGATGACAACGATCACGATATGCTCAAAGCGTATGCTGCACATTTTCAACGTGTTGGTTTGCCCCACGATGTGCCGATTATCTCTTATTCCGAACTTTTTCCACCTTGTGCTCAGCCAAACGTTCCAATTCTTACAACAAGCTGTATGGAAAAGTATAAAACAGACACTGAACGCGCAAACTTTATGTGTAATTACAGTAAAATGGTCGTTAAAAAAAACGGCCACATGCGCGTATACGCCTGTACCCTTGTGGATGATGATCCCGATTATGACCTTGGCAACTCACTTGCTGAGGCCATGCGTTTTCGGATCATGCTGCGCCACCATCGCTGCTTTACTTGTTTTGCTTCGGGTATTTCCTGCGGAGGTTCTGCATAACGCCAAAGGACTGATCCTTTTGGTGTATGATGGTGCAAGTACCTTTTTTTATAGGCTATCTAGTGCAAAAAAGCCTATGCTGTTATGATACAAAAAATCGATTTGGAGCCTTTTTGACATCAAGGAGTCGGCATGCGTTCATGGAAGTTGCCAGTTTTTTTAGTTTTGATCATAGCCTGTATCGTCATGGCAAGGCTGTTTGGCTTTGAACAGCATTTTACAACGTTTCGTCATTGGATCAGCGAGCAAGGAGCGTTAGGCCCTGTGCTTTTTGCCGCCGCGTATGCTTTGGCAACGGTATTGGCCATGCCGGGGGCAGTGCTTACCATTATGGCAGGGGCGCTGTTTGGTTCTGTTATAGGTGTTATAAGTGTACTTGTAGGGGCCACAATAGGTGCTGCCTTGTGTTTTTTGATCGCTCGTTACGCCATGCGTGATATGGTGGCAGAACGCCTTATGCACAACGCAAACTTTCAACGGCTTGACGCGCTTACTGAAAAACACGGCGATATCATTGTTGCCATAACAAGGCTTGTGCCTATTTTTCCTTTCAATCTATTAAACTATGGCTTTGGCCTTACCAATATATCATTTAAAGTCTACATCTTCTGGACAGGTATCTGCATAACTCCGGGAACCGTATTGTACGTTGTGGGTACAGATGCCATTACCCGTTCTATAAGCGAAGGCACTATTCCATGGCCCCTTGTGGGGATTGTATGCGCTGTATTATGCATCATTGTTGGTATCGCACGCAAAGCAAAAGCCCGATTGAAGGAGTAAGACATGTACCATAAAACATCTTTATACCCTAACGATACGCACAACGAATTGCTCCTTTCCCACGTTCAGCCAGCTAACTGGGTGAATCCTACGCCTGAACCCATGTATAATATGGTGGTTGTGGGGGCAGGCACCGCCGGCCTTGTTACATCCATTATTACAGCGGCTTTGGGGGGAAAGGTTGCGCTTGTTGAGCGTAACCTTATGGGAGGCGATTGTTTAAATGTAGGATGCGTGCCATCTAAAAGCCTGATCAGCTCTGCCCGTGCCGCTGCGCAAATGCACAGGGCCAAGGATTTTGGTTTGCGATCGGCATCTGTGTCAGAAGACGATTTTGCAAACATTATGGAACGGTTACGCAGTATCCGCGCCAAAATTAGCGTTCATGATTCAGCACAGCGGTATAGCGATCTTGGGGTTGATGTGTTTTTGGGCAACGGTGTCTTTGTGGGGCCTGACACCCTTGAAGTTGAGGGAAAAACCCTGCGCTTTCGTAAAGCTGTCATTGCCACAGGCGCACGAGCAGTAGAACCGGATATCCCCGGTTTACAGGATGTAGGTTTTTTAACGAACGAGACCGTGTTCAATTTGACAACCTTGCCTAAGCAGCTCCTTGTAATAGGAGGAGGGCCCATTGGTTGTGAATTGGCTCAATCTTTTCAACGGCTTGGATCGCAAGTGACCATTGTGCAAAGTAAACGCTTTTTACCTAACGAAGACCCTGACGCTTCAGCCCTTTTAGCCTCTGTCTTTGCTGAAGAGGGGATCAATGTTTTACTAGACAGCAAACCTGTACGAGCAGAACGTGCTGCTTCTGGCAAAAAGGCTGTGAGAGTTTTGCAAGATGGCAAAGAAATCGTCATTGAAGCTGATGAAATTTTGATAGGTGCAGGCAGGGCTCCCAATGTGGAAGGTTTGGGATTGAAGGACGCAGGGGTTCAGTATTCTGCACGGCAAGGCATTGTTGTTGATGACACTTTACGCACGAGCAATCCCAATATTTTTGCCGCAGGTGACTGTTGCATGGCATGGAAATTTACCCATGCTGCAGATGCCGCTGCCCAGATTGTTGTGCAAAATGCCCTTTTTAAAGGGCGTAAAAAACTCAGCTCGTTGATCATGCCTTGGTGTACGTATACAGATCCTGAAATTGCCCATGTGGGATTGTACGAAAATGAAGCCATAAGCCGTGGCATGCAAGTGGATTTTTTCACCGTAAACATGGCTGAAAACGACCGTGCAGTAACAGACAGCGAGGCCAAAGGCTTCGTGAAGGTTATGGTAAAAAAAGGCACGGGAAAAATCCTTGGAGCCACGATTGTTTCGTCTCATGCAGGTGAAATGATTAGCGAAATAACAACAGCTATGGTGACTGGAACAAGCCTTGGCACCTTAGGGCAGGTGATTCATCCCTATCCCACACAGGCCGATGCCATACGGCGCGTTGCAGGACTTTATAAAAAAAGTAAACTCACACCAACAGTTGCAAAAATTTTGAAATGGTGGTTACGAATTCAACGATGAAGTTGGCAACCGTAAATCCGCAAACGATTATTATCCTGTTTACGCGCTATCCTGTGGCAGGGCAGGTTAAAACACGTCTTATTCCCGCCTTAGGGGAGCAAGAGGCGGCGCGTTTACAGCAAAGCATGACCGAATTTGCCGTCAAACAAATACAGCAAACAGGTTCCCCCTTTCAAATTTGGCATGCAGGCGGAACCAAAGCGCAAATGATGGAATGGCTTGGCGCGGAGCATAGCTATTTTTTGCAAAGCAATCACAATGATTTGGGCATAATCATGCACGAAGCTTTTACAAAAGCTTTTGCAAATGGTGCCAAAAAAGTGCTTTTAATGGGCGCAGATTGCCCTGATAATAGAAGTGCAAACCTTGTGGCAGCCCTGAACGCGCTTGATAGCTATCCATGCGTTCTTGGCCCTGCAACGGATGGGGGCTATTACCTTATTGGGCTTACCGCGCCTTGCCCTGAGCTGTTTACCGATATTGCTTGGGGCACAAATAGCGTTTTTGCCGATACACTGGCAAGGATGAAAGCTTGCAAAATCCTTCCGACATATAGCGATGTGGATGAACCAAACAACATTCCGCAAAAAATTTCTGTAATCATTCCTGCTCGTAATGAGGAAGACCGCATTGCAACCACTGTCCAAGACGTCTTGCAAGGGTTTTCAACAGAAGCCATTCTTGTGGACGGCAACAGCACTGATGCAACTGCCAGCATGGCTAAAAATGCAGGGGCAATGGTGTTTTTTTCATCACCTGGCAGGGCTTTACAAATGAACCTTGGCGCAGAAAAGGCCACGGGCGATATTGTGCTTTTTTTACATGCAGATTCTGTATTGCCTAAAGGGTGGGATGTGCATGTCAGAACCCTTTTGCGCTGTCCCAAGGTTTATATGGGCTATTTTCCTTTTGCCGTAACAGGAACGTTTAGGGGGAAAGCATTGCTTGAATGGGGTACAAACATGCGTTCAAAGCTTTGTAAGCTCCCCTATGGTGACCAAGGCTTTTTTTTGCGGCGAAGTGATTTTTTTGCCCTTGGCGGTTTTGCCCCTGTCCCTATTTTGGAAGATGTGTATTTGGTTCAAGCTGCGCGGAAAAAAGGAAAACTTGCCTGTGCGCCTTGTGCTTTAGTTACGTCAGGGCGTCGCTGGAAGCAGCACGGCCCCATAAAAACAACCATGCTGAACCAAGCGGTCTTGCTTGCTGCATGGCTTGGAGTAGACCTTACATTCATACAACAAGCCTACGCTAACGGTACCAATCCATTGAAAGCTTTATGCATGAAAACGTTTTTTTCCTTCAATAAAAACAAAAAAAGGAGCAGCACATGGAACAACCGCTCATAGCAATACTAGGTGGCAGTGGTTTGTACGCCATGGACGCCCTAGAAAATCCGCACGAAGAAGTTATTGAAACACCGTGGGGCATGCCCTCAGCTCCACTTGTTGTGGGCAGATTGGATGGCATAAAGGTGGTGTTTTTGGCGCGTCACGGGTTAGGGCACAGGTTACTTCCTTCAGAAGTGCCTTATAAAGCGAATATTTTTGCCCTCAAAAAGCTTGGGGTGCGCCATATTCTTTCTGTTTCGGCTGTTGGGTCGTTGCAGGAAGGCTTTCGCCCTAAAGACGTTGTGATTCCTGACCAATATATCGATTTGACCAAACAGCGTGACGTTACGTTTTTTGGGCAAGGTCTTGTGGCGCATGTTTCCATGGCAGAACCTGTCTGTGCACGGTTAAGCTCTCTTGTTGCTAAAGCAGCTGCAAGCTGTAGCGGGCAAGAAAACCCTGCCTATGCAGATGTACGAGTGCATTGTGGTGGTACTTATGTATGCATAGAGGGCCCGCATTTTTCCAGCAAGGCAGAGTCTTTATGGTTTAGGAGTATGGGGGCAGACATTATTGGAATGACAAATATGCCGGAAGCAAAGCTCGCCAAGGAAGCGCAAATGGCCTATGCCTCCCTTGCCATGGTGACGGATTATGATTGTTGGCATACGCGTGAGGCGGCTGTTACGGCAGAAAGTGCCGTAGCTGTCTTACAGCACAATGTGGTGCTGGCACAGCAGATTATACGCAAGGTTGTGCAGCTTGTTGATAAAGAAAAGCCTGTATCGGCAAGCCATCATGCCCTTGAACAGGCTCTTTTTACACCACAAAGCGCCATGAATGAAACGCAAAAAGAACTTGTGAAGATTTTGAAGCGATAGCCTGCCGCCTGAAGGCTTTTGCATATACTTGTGCAGGACGTTTAGCTACTAGAAAAATCCAGACACCAAGTGGTGTCTGGATTTTTACATTTGCTACAAAGAGCAAAGTTTTTACAACTCTTGCTAAGCCCTTATGCGGTATTAACCGATAAGTTGCATGGCCATTTGCGGCAAGGAGTTGGCTTGAGACAGCATGGCCACAGCAGACTGGGTCAGAATCTGGTTCCGCACAAACTGAGTCATTTCAGTGGCTACGTCCACGTCAGAAATACGGGATTCAGAAGCCTGAATGTTGAGTTGCTGAGTTTGTAAGTTGCTGATGGTGTTTTCCAAACGGTTTTGCAACGCACCAAGGGATGCACGAATGTTGTCCTTGGAAATAATGGCGTTATCAATGGCTACCAAGGTGTTCTGAGCAGCCGACTGTGTGGATACAGTATAGCCTGCAAAGCCAGCACCGTCGAGTTCGGACTCGTTACCAACACCAAGGGAAGAAGCCGTTGTGGACTTGATCTCGATGTAGTAATAGTCTTCTGCCGAATCGTTGCCTACGCCAAAGTGGACTTTGAGCTTGCCTGTGGAGTTGAGGTTGGTATCTGATTGCCCGCTACCGTTGTGGGCACCGCTTAAGCTACCGTCTAACAGCTTGATGCCGTTAAAGTCTGTAGCGTTGGCGATACGTGTGATTTCCGAAGCCATGGCCTGATACTCAGAGTCAATGATCAAACGCTGGGTTGAGTTGTAGGTACCGGTTGCGGCCTGTTCTGCCAACTCTTTCATACGGATGAGCTTTTCGTCGATAACGGCAAGCGCGCCGTCAGCTGTTTGAATCATCGAAATGGCGTCGTTGGCGTTACGGATACCTTGGTTCAGAGTTGAAATCTCTGAACGCATAAGTTCACGAATGGCCAAACCGGCAGCGTCGTCAGCTGCTGAGTTGATGCGTAGACCAGAGGACAAACGCGCTGTTGAGGTTGCTAATTCACCATAGTGAGAATTAAGTGCTGCCGCACTATTAGCTGCCATCAAGTTGTTATTAATTACTAGAGCCATAACATTCCTCCATGAATGTTTATGAATTCCAACGGTGCCTTATGCGCATTGCTTCCCTGCAATGATCCGCTGTTACCATGTTTATCGGCGAATTTGGCGTTTACATTAGGGCATGGAGGTATGTTATATGATAAAAATTCCGAAAAAAAGGTTTGTGTTCTTGTAACTATATAAAATGTTTGTATATAATTTTTTTGTGTATGTTGAAGAAATCACAAACACGCAAGTGTTTATGGGTTTATTGTGGACAAGCTGCCCCCTCAAGGTGGTTACGGGCAGATCTGACGGTGTTTTTCATAAGCATAGCAATGGTCATGGGGCCAACACCGCCCGGAACCGGAGTGATTTTTCCGGCCACTTCGCAAGCTGCAGTGTAATCGACATCCCCTACCAAAATGGCCCTGCCAGTTTCTTCGTTAAAGCCTGCTCTGTTCACGCCAACATCAATGACAGTGGCGTCCTTTTTAATCCATTCAGGCTTTACAAGCCCTGCTACTCCGGCTGCTACCACCAAAATGTCAGCGCGGCGGCAGTGGGCGGCAAGGTCTGTGGTTTGGGTATGTACAAGGGTCACCGTGGCGTCAGCGCCTCGCCCTTTTTGCCCAAGCATGACCGCAAGGGGCCTGCCCACAATGTTGGAACGTCCCACAACTACAACTTCGCGCCCCTTGGTTTCCACCTTGGCACGCAAAAGCATTTCTTGAACCCCTGCCGGTGTGCAGGGCAAAAATCCTGTGGAATCGCCAAGGAGCATGCGCCCCACATTTAATGGGTGAAAGCCGTCAACGTCTTTTTTGGGGTCAATGGCGTGGATGATTCGCCGCTCGTTTATGTGCTTGGGCAGGGGGAGTTGTACTAAGATGCCGTGGATTTTAGGATCAGCGTTGTATTGTTCAATAAGCTTTACAAGGTCGTCTTCGCTGATGTGTTCAGGCTGGCTGTCTTGCACTTCATGAAAACCCAAAGAACAAGCGGTTTTTATTTTTAAAGAAACATAGCTCATGGATGCGGCATTGTCCCCCACAAGGATGGTAACAAGGCCTGGAACCGTGCCATATTTTTCTCGTAATTGCTCAACTTCATCGCGCAATTCGTTCAGAATATCTTGGCGCATCTCGGTTCCGGAAATACGTGTCGCGGTCATAAGGTCACCTTTTTGTGGCAAAAGTTTATACAAGGCAGGGTTTTATACTGCCAATAGCTTGTTGTGAATGTTTACTCATAGTGCACTATTATCATGAAAAAGTAAAAGCCCCAAGGAAACAACGTTACCTTGGGGCTTGGGAGTGCTGAATTTAGTCAGCACGACCCGAAAATCAAGAATAGGCGGAGCTTTGCTTCGCCGTAAATGATTGAATTTCGTGCCTTCCTGCCAAGCAAGCAAAGCTTGCTTAGGCGGCACAAACGCCCGAGAGGGTGTTTGTCATCAACACCTGTCGCCAAGGAAACAACGTTTCCTTGGGGCTATAGTTTAGGTGTTGTCTGTCTGTGTAACTAATTACAATTTTTATATTATTTACTCTAGAAAATGCCTTGTACCCTACCGGTATCCACATCCACATCCACACGGCGGAACGCAGGATTAGAGCCTGTTCCCGGCATGAGCGTAATAACACCTGAAACAGGAACCACAAAACCTGCGCCGCCATACACAAGCACATCGCGTATGGTAAGGCGCCAGTTTTCAGGAACGCCTTTAAGTTCTGGTTTATCAGAAAGGGAAAGGTGGGTTTTAACCATGCAAAGGCCAAGCTCTTGCGCATCTGGGCGTTCTTGGATTTGGGCCAGTTTGCGTGAAGCTTCGGGGGAAAAATCCACACCGTCAGCGCCGTACACTTCACGGGCCACAAGGTCGATACGCTCTTTAAAGGGCATGGACCAGTCATACAAAGGTTTAAATTCTGTTTTGTCATTGCAGGCGTCAGACACAGCATCAGCAAGTTCCAAGGCGCCATCGCCGCCATGTTCCCAATGGGTGGACAGAGCCACACGCGCGCCTGCAGCTTCGCAAAGTTCACGCACTTTGGCGATTTCTGCTTTGGTGTCTGTAACAAAGGCATTGATGCACACCACAGGTGATACGCCGGATTTTTTAACGGTTTCGATGTGGTGTAATAAGTTGCAGCATCCTTGCTCTACAAAGCCGACGTTTTCCTTGCTGTAGGCTTCTGGCAGGGGACGGCCGGGTACTGGGACAGGCGCGCCGCCATGGCTTTTTAACGCACGGATGGTGGCAACAACCACAGCAGCATCCGGAGTTAGGCCGCTATAGTGGCATTTAAGGTTCCAAAACTTTTCATAGCCGATATCAGCACCAAAGCCGGATTCGGTCACGTGATAGTCAGACAGTTTTAAGCCTACACGGTCAGCAATGACAGAGCTTTGCCCAATGGCAATATTGGCAAAGGGGCCTGCATGCACAAATACGGGTTGGCCTTCAATGGTTTGGATAAGGTTGGGATTGACAGCTTCTACCATCCAAGCCGTCATGGCGCCGTCCACTTCAAGGTCTTTGGTGGTAACAGGCTTGCCGTTGCGATCGTGAGCAACAATGATACGGCCCATGCGTTCGCGCATGTCTTTTAAGTCTTTAGCCACAGCCAAAATGGCCATGACTTCCGATGAGACGGCAATGTCAAAGCGCGAGCTCATCATATAGCCGTCAGACTTTCCGTTCACCCCGTTGATGCCAAGGATAATATTGCGCAACGATTGGCAGCAAAAATCAATAACCCAGCCCATATTGACGCTGGTTGGGTCAATATTAAGGCGGTTCATTTTGGAGAGTTGGAGCAATTTTTCGTCATCATAATTGCGTTCGTGCTGCATACGGGAGGTTAGCGCCACCATGGCCAAATTATGGGCGTTCATCACCGCATTGATATCACCGGTAAAGCCTAAGGAATATTGCGTTAAGGGAATACATTGGGATTTTCCGCCGCCTGCTGCAGATCCTTTAACCCCCATGGTGGGGCCACCTGAAGGCTGACGGATGGCTGCTGAGGCACTTTTGCCGCGCCTGCCAAGCCCTTGCACAAGGCCAATGGTGGTGGTGGATTTCCCTTCACCCAAAGGTGTTGGCGTGATGGCTGTCACATCAACGTATTTTCCGTTGGGGCGGTTTTCAAGGCGAGAAAGCACCTTGCGATAATCCACCTTGCCCATGACATGCCCATAAGGCAGCAGTTCAGTATCTTCAAGCCCTATGTCACGTCCAAGCTGATAGACTGTTTTCATGCGGGATTCAGCCTCTTGAGCCACTTCCCAGTCAGCATGTTTTTTGGGATCTAAAGTCATGGAGAAACTCCTTGAAAGAAAGGTTAGGGTCCTATAGAATGAATCAATCACTTTTGTGAAAAAATAAAATGTTTATGGAAAAAATGCAATGCAAAATTTGAATCTAATGGGGCAACGAATGTACATTTGACGGTACGGTAATAGGCTTGTACCATAAAAACAGTCAATGGTACAAAAGAATGTGCAATAGATTTTTTTTATAGGTATATATTATTGTTTGTTACTAATGGTTTTGCGTCTTTATATCCACAAGTTACACTAGGAAAAATACATGCAAGACTCAACGCAATCTCCTCAAGTCCTACAATCCTTGGTGCTTTTAGATCGCGACGGCACGATCATTGAGAATAAGCATTATTTAAGCGATCCTGAAGGGGTGGAGCTTTTACCAAAGGCCGTTGAAGGTCTGCGTTGCCTTGGACAAAAGGCCCTTCTTGCCCTTGTGAGCAATCAATCGGGTATTGGGCGGGGCTATTTTGGCGAAGAGGCGTTGCAGGCTGTCAATGATCGCCTTGTGAGCATGCTTTGCCAAGACGACGTGCAGCTTTTTGGGCTTTACCACTGCCCCCACGCGCCTAATGCAGAATGCGCCTGCCGTAAACCCGGCACAGCCATGGCTTTAGAGGCCTTAAAAGATGCAGAAAGCAAAGGCTATAGGGCACGTATAACCATGGTTGTTGGGGATAGTATGTGCGATGTGGATTTGGGGCTGGCTCTTGGTGCTGTGACTGTTCTTGTGCGCACAGGCCATGGAATGGAAGTGGAACGCGAATTGGGCGCGCGCGCAGGCAAGGTGCATGTGGTGGATGATTTGCTTGAAGCTGCTGCTTTGCATCAGACCCTTATTGAATGTAGGCCTGGTTAAAGTGGATTAATTGCAACTAATCTAAATATTTATTGCATTTCACCGTTGAAAACTGTTCCAACATTGAATTTTGCCATGGTACATTTTGGCTACTCAATAGGCCACGTTTTTTTGTCGGTTTTTTCAGAGCTTTTTTTCAACAAAAGGTTTCAACTGTTGTATGAACATTGATTGCGATATTGAAAGTACTATTTCAACATCTCTTTTTGTTATGTCCGTTTTTGTTTCCAAACCGTTTTTGGGATGTTTTCCTCTGACTGTGCGAAGCTGACAGCTAGCTTTTTATCTGTTGCACTTGGGTTAAGGCAATTAAATATTCAGCACGTACCATATATCCTTGCGAAATTATAATCTTTTTTATTGCTTCAGGGCCTTGTTTGCGTACGATTTTAACTGTTGTTTTGAATATAAAGAACACGCAATACCATTGAATTGCTAAGACGTATCATAAATTTTGGTGTGAAGCAGGGTGTGTGCGAAATTGGTTTTAGAGTATTTTGTACATGTTTAGATGCACGAGCAAAGGCCAGTATGTTGTTCTTAAAACTCTGTTGTTAAAAATTAACTCATTATTAAAACAGGATTTTTTGTTTCACTATTTACACTTTGTACGCAGGTTCATATGTGATAGTAAGTGTTTATGGTAAATGTGTGCCAAAAATGAGAGTATTGTCAATACAAATTTGACTTATTAGTAGCATTCTATTATGTACACAATTACGCAAAGCAAATTTTTACATTGGGTTTTCTTTTTTTAAAAAGAAGACATCTTGTTTGTGGTTATGATTGCTTTACAAAGAGTAGGTTTGGTATGTTTAACAGATTTTTATTTGTACTTTTTTTCATTGTCTTTCTACTCTACCCACTAAAAAATGTAGAGCTCGTTTACGCAAACGAGTTGCCACAAGTAATTAGAATTGGCTATCTTTCTGGGTATGGTTTTGCTCAAACACTTGAAACAGCAAGTGCAAGAGGGTTTATCTTTCAACTTCTTGAAAGAGCAGAATCATACTCGTCTTCTTCCTTTGAGTATGTTTCTTACATGGATCTTGGCTCTATGGTAGAAGCCTTAGAGAACAAAGAAATCCATATTATTGCGCCTATTTCTAAAAGAGTACAAACAGATTTTGATATGCGCTTTAGCAAAAAACCTCTTGGGCAAGATCAAATTATTCTTGTAAAAAAAGGGGAGGATTACGCAACATTTCAAAACCCAACGCAAATAGACGGCAAAGTCGTGGCTTCATATTTTGGTTCAACGCTTGAGTCTTTATTGAATGATTATTGTAAAAAACATGGAATTAGTGTTGTTTATAAGCGTTCAGATGTTAAGAATTATCATGAATTAGACACAGACTACTACCTTGTTACTTCTTTATACAGTCACTTTCATGATTATAATAGTGTGATTAACTTAGGCTCCCAAGATTATTATCTGTCTTTTTTGGCAAAAAATGAATTTATTGGCGATGAAATTGTTTTAGCAACAGAAAAAGCCTTAAAGGCAGACCCTAGTTTGGTGCATAGTCTTTATCTAAAATATTATGACACAAGACTCACACGCAGAGACCTGACAAAAGCAGAAAGCGCTTTGCTTAAGGGAAAAACCTTTACTGTAGGCTATAATAAAGCGCATACACCTATCCAATACACAAACGAAAACAATGAAGCAGAGGGCGTTGCTGTTGAAATATTAAATGTTTTGGCAACTCGTTATGGTTTTAAGGTTGAATATTATCCTTATTCTCTAAATGAAGAAGACAGTAATCATGAAGGCTATGACTTTTTGATTTCTTTGCTTGGCGACTATGTTGAGGAAAGAAAACACTATAGAATCACAGAAGAATACTTCAATATGCCATTAATGCTTGTTACAGCAAGAAAAAATGCTCTTGATAAAGCTTTTCAAGCAAGAAAGGCAAATATAGGATCGTTAAATTACCTTACTGTTGATATGGAAGAATTGCATGATGAATACCCAAACTCAACGATAAAAGTTTATAATACTCTTGAAGAAATGATTTTAGCATATGATTCCCACGATATAGACGCCTTACTCATTAATGACACCGCCTTGACCTATCTAAATAGTATTTTTGACAATACATTAATAACTTACGGAAATTCTTTAGCATTACCATTCAGGCTTTTTATTTCAAGAAAGCTTGACCCACGCTATGTAAACGTATTTAATCTTGTTTTTGACTACATAAGGGGTGGGGAATTTGACGAAATTGTTGCACGCCAAACACTAGAATTTATTCCAAGCTATACTATCAAGCAGACCATGCTACTCTATAAAAATGAAATTATCAGCTTTAGCATAGGCCTTTTAGGAATATATTTATTTACTCTGTATTATGCCAATTCCAGAAAGAAATTAGCTGTTTTGAAGGCACTAGAAGTTGACCCTGTAACAGGTCTTATGAGCTATTCTTTTTTTGAAAATCAAATAAAAAAAGTTTTTCAGCAAGCAAATTGTGACGAGTATACGGTTATTTCGTTAGATATCGACTCATTTAAGACAGTTACAAGTTATTATAGTTACGAAAATTCCCAAAAGGTTCTAGAAGTTATCGCGCATTCATTAGTAAAGCATCTTGCAGATTTTGATGCTGCTGTGACTCGTTCTTTTGCCGATAATTTTGTTGTTATTTGCAAAAATGTAGAGCCTGACTTTTTGCGAAATATTCTTGAAAAAGAAATAAGGCCACAAGCTTTGAAACATTTAGAGGAAAATTTTCCGCTGACATTCTCAGTTGGAATATACCCTATACATGATTGTAATGAAAAAATTTATCACATTGTTGACTGGGCAAATGTGGCAAGACAAAGAGGGAAAAATTCTCACAATACAACAATTTATATCTTTGACGATAGAATGAAATACGAGCATAGGAACAAGCTCAATGTCACCTATCGCATGGAAAAAGCCCTTATAAAAAATGAGTTTATACTTTTGTATCAACCCAAAATCGATCTTGAAACATTGCAGATTTCGGGAGCAGAAGCCCTTGTTCGTTGGAAAATTTCAAATGATGAAATGATATACCCAGACGATTTTATTCCTGTTTTTGAAGCAAATGGCTATATCAATAAGTTAGATATCTACATTTTTACAAAAGTATGTAGATTTATTAAAGAAAATGAAGAAGATTTTAAAAACAAAGTCATTTCTGTTAATATTTCAAACAGAACTATGCTTGACCCAACTATTGTTGGCAGACTGAAGATGATAGCCGATAATTTTAGTGTGGATACTAAGATGTTAGAGCTTGAAATAACTGAAAGTGCGCTTGGTGAAGAATTTGCAATGAAGAAAATACGCGAATTTAAATCCATGGGCTTTACTGTATCTATTGACGATTTTGGTGCGGGTGTTTC
>CAYJIX010000055.1:0-13732 GCA_964370375.1 uncultured Desulfovibrionaceae bacterium
CACAGCAAGGAATATGCGCTTGATACGGTGCGTCTTTTTCGCTTTTTGGGGTTGACCAAAGGGATGAAGTGGCAAAGCTTGGCTTGCAAATGAAGTCAAGCACACCCAATTTCTTAACCGTTTGCAGGGTGATGTTGCCGAGCGTGGTGTGGTGTTAGCCTGAACCTTCAAATTTATTTTATATGACGCCACCAGATATTACCCTTAATATGAAGAAAAGCATCTCCCCATTGACGGCTCTTTTGCCTTCTTGTCAAACTACTCGAAGTTTTCGAGTTCTTGCATCCCACTTTAATTCTTTACTTTTAAATATTTATTTGAGGATCATCCACATGTTTTCCTCTGCCATGTAGAGCTCCACTTTAAACACGAACACAGTCTGTCCCAAAAATCCTACTCCTCAAAAATCCTACCCCACCAAAAAATCCCCCCCAAAAAACCTACCCATCACAGCCCTACCCCCACAAAAAAACACAGGACTTTTTCACCATTGAAAAAGCCCTGTGTTTTTGTGTACGACAACATCTGTTGGGAGTTACGGATTTGTGTCGTTAATTCATATCGTCAAAGTGTTTATTTGTTCCACAGTACATTCCCCTTGTTATGGAATGCACTGTGGATACGCAGAACGATTATCGTGCCACGCTTTTACCAAATCTTCTTATTCTTAACCTCGTTGGCAAAGATTATCAAAATAATCGCTGTCATGCCGCTAAGGCCAAGGATTCCACCCCAAACCATGATTTCAAAAACGCCTTTGCTCATAAGCCATATAGGTGTATCCATACTAAACTCCTTGTGTGTAAAACATTATTTTCTAAGGCTCATGGCTTCTTCATTTTCAATGGTGAAGCGATTCCAGTCAAAATTGTCGGGCTTCATTTTGGTATACACTAACAAAACGATACCTGATACGGCAATACTAAATACCGACGGGCAGTAGGGGCCGATGAAGAAATACGACCACACGCCAACGCCAGTGCCAAGCAAGATTGCCCAAAAGCTTCCTTCGCTGCTGGTATCTTTATTAAAAATACCATAGGTCAACGGGAAGATAACAGAGGCAATAAGGGGCCCTGTGAGTAAAAGGATCATGTACATGGACATGTCGCGATTCCAGGCAAGGGCAACAGCTGCAAAGCCCAGGATTACAATAACATATCTTGCAATGCGCATCATTTCTGCGTCAGAAATGTCCTTTTTAAACATTTGCTGATAGAAATCTTTGACCAAAATTGACGCTGTTGAAGTGAACAGGCTGGCCAAGGTTGACGAAAGTGAAGCAAACACAATGAAAAATACCAGTACAGCACCGCTTGTGCCAAACATGTTTGACGCCACAATGGGGAATATCATGTTAACTTGCGGAATGGCATAGTCATTGGCAATGGCAATAAAGGCAATAAGGCCCGTCAAAACAGGAATGGTCATCCACGTAATGGCAGCCAAGGTAAAGGCCTTGGTCACAACCTGCGGACGCATGGAGAAAAGCCGTTGCCACCACAAGGCACCGATAAACACTTCGGCAATGCCAAATACCCAGTTGTTCCACGCATACAACAAGCCGTTTGGCTGGAGCAGGTTCAAGTTTTCAGGCTTTTTGCTCAGCACCTTGTCATAAATTTCGCCGGGGCTCGTTGTGGAAAAGGCCAAGACAACCACCACAAGCAGTGTGAAGATGATAATGAGCGATTGTATAAAGTCTGTGCCGATAACAGCGCGCATCCCACCAAGGAAGGTGTACACCACACAAATGGCAATAACAGCAATCATGCCCATGTGATAATCAACGCCGGCCAAAGCTTCAAGCAATAAGCCGCCGCCCTTGGCCTGTGTCACCAAAAAGCCAAGAGTGTAAAGACACACAACAATAAGATATAAAATCCATACCTTACGTCCAAAGCGAACACGCATAAAATCGCCTGCTGTAAAACCGTTGGGCATAAGGGCTTTGATACGGCGACCAATGGGGATGAATAAAATAATCCCGGGGGCCGCCATGGCATAGCCAATCATACCCCAAACACCAAGGTTAAAGCCAAGCTCAGGGGCGCTCATGGCAGTATTGCCTGTAACCCATGAGGCCATGATGGTGGTGATGGCTAACGCAAGCCCCACACCACGGCCTGCAAAAAGAAAGTCGTCGGTGCTTTTATTTTTTCTGCTCCAAAAATAGCCAAGGGCAATCCAAGCCACCCCAAAACATACGACCAGCGTCCAAATGGTGCCCGGTTCAAGAAATTTTTGCATTTCCATGTGATTAGATCCTTACATGTAAAAGTTAAAAGCTTAATGACGGATATCCTAGACAGAAGGATCGTACGGATCTTTATTTTTCCACTTGGCACTGCCTTTAAACAATACGGCTAGGTGCCAGATGGACACGCCCATACCAATGAAAAAAATAACCATGGTTCCGGAAAAACTGCTCATACATCCTCCTATTTCCCTGTTTGTGAGCTTTAATTTCCAAACATTATGGCATGCAAAAAAATGCAGCCTCCCCTTTAACATGTATCAGCCAGCTAACAATAGTAGCCAGGCTGTTATGGCCTTTTATGGTGCAAGCTTGATTTGTACTTCACGCATGGCATTGGCGTGTATGACAACGCCATCTTCCATGGTGACAATGGGTTCAAAATTGACCTTGCCAAGGTACTGTCCCTCAGCCATGACCGGCGTTCCAAGGTACAGGACAGCCGCCTCCACATGCCCTTTCAAAAGCTGTGTATCAGCTGTAACAATACGAACGATCCGCCCGCCTTTGTCACAATAAACAGCGTCCTCAGCCCCTGCCTCAACGGTAAGGCCGGATACAAGGGTTACCGACTTGGCAGATTGCGTATGCGCCACTGAAGTTTCTAAAGCGATCTCGGCAGCTAAATGCGACAACAACGAATCGCGGTAAAAATGCGGTGTCATGGCGTTGTGCAGCACATGAACCCTTGTGGCTCCATCAGGCGAAACGGCCTGCCATTGGCCCACATCAGGCCGACTGTCCACACGCTTGGAATTGCGCGAATACATGTTTTTGCTGCAATCAATGGCAATAAAGCCCGCATCGCATTGAGGATTGGCATCAAGCACGCGGTCAACCGATTGCTGTATTGTTTCGCCTTGAATAAGGCCGCTTAAGACATCTTGGTTCAGCACCATCCCATTCACCCCTTTTGTGTGGGGCGACCTATGGCCTGTCACAAGGCCAACATTGGGTGCTGCTGCAATAAATTTTGAAAGGGGGTCAGGACGGTCAGGCCCACTTGTAATGACGCCTGCTATCTCGCATGCTGCAATGTCCGACGGCGGTGCGGTAAGAAGCCTTGTTCCATCACTAAAAAGCGTCCTGCTGCCACCGCGCTGCGTTTCAGCGCGAAAGATCTGACCTTGGGCATCAATGGCAACAAATGTTACAAAACCGCCAATGGAGCCTGATGCGATTTTTTCCACCGCTTGCATGGCATCAAATACGGCTTTTCCTGCCTGTGGGCCAACAACTCCAATAGCTAATGTCATGACATCCACCTTTGTGTTGAGTGCTGTTTTTGCAAAATAGCGAGCTTGATTTTGTTCTTGTCTACATCTTTTGTTAAGATGTGTCAAGTAATGTAATAAAAAATTACAAAACATCGAACTATTCAGACAATCTTTTTCCATGGCCTTTATATCATTACATATGTTAGTGGCTTTTTCAGTAGGTACTGTGCGCTATTGGTAAGGTTTTGCGCATGTTTCTTACATGTTTTGGACGGACTGGATTTTTCTATAATTTTTTGTTACAAAAGATTTGGGAGGATTTGTTATGAAAAACATCCTTTTGATCGATGACGACACATCGCTTTGTGACGTTTTAGTAGAATATTTGGGGCTTGAAGGCTTTGCATGTCAAACCATGTTCAGCGTTCCGGACAGCACAGAATGGCTTGAGAAGGCAGCACGTTTTGACGTTATCATTCTTGACGTTATGCTGGCAGGAAAATCAGGTTTTGATGTGCTGAGGCAACTCAAAGCTTACGAGCCTTCTATGAATATTCCTGTGATCATGCTTTCTGCCAAAGGAGATGAAACCAGTCGCGTTGTAGGGCTTGAGCTTGGTGCTGACGATTACATTGCAAAACCTTTTAGCAGTCGGGAGCTTATCGCGCGTATCGGTGCTGTAAGCAGGCGTTTTTATGCCAAACCTACTGTATATCGTCATGGAACTTTGGTATTAAATGTGCCTGCGCGACTGTTAAGTATTGCCGACGTTGAGATTGCTTTAACAGCCGTTGAGGCCCAGCTTATGGAATGTTTGCTGCAAACACCAGGTCAGCCTGTTTCGCGGGATCATTTGTCGCAAGCGTGTTTAGGTCATGGGAACAATCAATCTGAACGCGCTGTTGACATGCACATCAGCCGTATTCGCAAAAAGCTGGAACAGAGCGGCGAGCCGGACATTTTGCGCAGTGTACGCGGCAAAGGCTATGCCTTTGACACGGCAGAGGCCATGGCATGAGAATGTCCAGATATTGGCGACGCCTGCCCTATTTTTGGAAAGTGTATTTTATGGTGGCGGCGTACCTTGTTGCCATTGTGCTTGCGGCAAAAGCAGGTGAATTATGGCTCAACAACCTTATTATCAATTCCAAAACTCTTGAAGGGCAGGTGCATTGGCTTGCCAATGCCTATTTGGAGAAAAAGGAAACTGACAAAGGCTTTGCAAAAACATTGCAAAACCACGGGCTGGCTGTATATGATATGTATGGCGAAGACCGAGCAGTTCCGCCCTCGGTCCTTGGGCTTGCTGTTGGCCGTGTCAAATTGAACAGAACCTTTGCTGTTATCCAAGACCAAGGCTGGCTAAGCTGTGCTGTCATGATGCCCGATAAAAACATTGTGGCCTTTGGCATTGCGGCTTTTTCCCTTCCTTGGGCCACGGAATTGATCATTTGGACCATCATCATCATTGTGCCTACAGCTGTTGCAACCTTATATTTTGCGCGCAGTATTATTCGTCCTTTGACCAATTTAACGGCACAAGCACGCTCACTCACTGGCGGTGATTTGCGCGCCAGAATCACCCCTTCAAATTCAGGCTATGCAGAAATAACGACCCTTGAACGCACCTTCAACCAAATGGCCATTCGGCTTGAATCTGTTTTGGAGGCTGAACGGCGTTTACTTGCTGAAATTTCACATGAATTGCGATCTCCTTTGACCCGTATGAACGTGCTGGCCGAAATTTTAAAAAAACAATACCCAGAAACTGCAAGCTCTTACCTTGAACGTGTGGAAAAAGAAATCGTTCTTATGAACGCCCTTGTGGGGGAATTGCTCCAACAGGCCAGAGAACACCAATTTCAAACCCATGTGAGCATGTTTGACCTTACCGTCATGCTCAACGATTTAGCGGTTGAACACGTATTGGGCTTTCGCCATGAGGACAAAAACATTGTTGTGCGCCAAAAAGACAGCGTGCTTTTTTTAGGGGATCGCGTCTGGCTACAAAAAGCCTTTGGCAATGTGATTCAAAACGCCCTGTCATTTACAGCGCCATCTACAACCATTGATATTGACATTGCATTACAAGAGACTGCTATTTTCGTGACGGTTCGCGATTATGGCCCCGGTGTGCCTAACAGTATGCTGCATGAAATTTTTCGCCCATTTTGTTATAATGTTGATGGCAGTAGCTATAACGGAAATACCGGCCTTGGCCTTGATATTGCGCGCCGCGCGGTTATGCTGCACCATGGAACCATTACTGCACAAAACATGCACCCGGGTCTTGCCATCACCATCACTTTACCCAATAACGTTGGCGACGATATGCTTTTTGATATGGAAGAAACATAAACATTGCTCGTATTGACGCACAGGCAAACTAACGGTAAGCAATAACTACATAGGCCAGCAACACGCCGCAACCCTATAACCCCATTATATAGTATGAAACAAGAAATCCGCACCCCCCTTGCGCCGCTACCAAGCGCGCCGTATTCCCAAGGTCTGCGCGTGGGCAACCGCGTGTACGTTTCAGGGCAACGCCCTGTTGATGCTGCCACAGGCAATGTGGTGGAAGGCTTTGAAAACCAGGTCCACCAGGTCCTAACCAATGTACGCCATGTGCTGGAAGCTGCCGATTATACCATGGATGACGTGGTAAAAGTCAACATCTATCTTGCCGATCTTAAAGACTTTTTTACCATGAATGCCATTTATGGTGAGTATTTTAACGCACCCTACCCCATCCGCACCACAGTGGGCGTTGCCCTGCGTGATATTTTAATAGAAATAGATGTCATTGCAGAACGGTAGAAACCTTTTGATGCCATTACAAAGATAAAACGCGTTGCCAAAGTTTGGCAACGCGTTTTATCTTGATACCACTCCCCCTTTCGGGCGTTTATGCATCTTAACTCCAACACCTTCCCTACCAGTACCCTGCAATGGTGCTTCGCGCTTTTTCAAGTTCGGCAAAAACAGGTGTGAGCGTATCAATGGGCTTTTTAGCACTCCATAATGTGCGCAATTGCGTTGCGCTTATCGGTATGTCAGGTGCAGGCATAAAAGTGCAACGCATGCCCTCAGAAGGGGAAAAAAACAGCCTGTCGTGTTTATCGTAGGCAAGGTCTTTTTGTGGCCATAACGCTTTGACTGTGGGCGCAAAATAGGCATCTGCCGTGCTTTTAAACCGCCCGATGATGAGCATGTTTGTGATGGTTGGCAATTCTAAACCGCGAAACCACGTGTGGATTTTGGCAAAGGCTTCATCACCAAGGATAAATAACGGCACAGCATTATTGGCCGTAACCCATGCATTGACAAGGTTCCAAGTGTAGGATGGGTGGGGTAAGCTTGCCTCTATACAGTTGACACGCAAATCTCTAGCCTCATCTTGCATGTGCAAAAGGGCCGCGTTCAACAAATCCACACGCAAGGCAAAGGGCAACATGTTGCTATGCCCTTTATGGGGCGGCACAGCGCAAGGGACAAGCTCAACCCGTTCCAGCTCCATAACCTTACGCATGGTAGCAGCAAGGTACAAGTGGCCCCAATGCACGGGATTAAAACTTCCCCCCAAAAGCCCGATCACTATTGCCTAACCTGGCCTTCACCAAAGACGACAAATTTTGTGGTTGTAAGCTCACGAACACCCATGGGCCCAAAGGCATGCAGCTTTGACGTGCTGATACCTATTTCTGCCCCAAGGCCAAGCTGACCGCCGTCATTAAAACGCGATGAAGCGTTGACACTTACGCACGACGCGTCCGCTTCACGGATAAAGCGCATGGCGTTTGCGTGGTTGTTGGTGCAAATAACTTCTGTATGTTTAGAGCCGTACTTGGCAATATGGTCTAAGGCCTGTTCCATGCTGTCAACAACGTTTACTGCCATGATAAGCGCATGAAACTCTTGCCCAAGGTCAGAATCTTGTTGCGCAACTGCCGTTGAACCAAGAAGGGGCAAAGATTTTGGGCACGCTCTAAATTCCACACCGGCATTGCCAAGCTTTGCCGCAATTTTTGGCAAAAGGCTTTGGGCCTTTGCTCTATGCACAAGGAGCCCTTCAAGGGCGTTGCACACGCCGGGGCGTTGCACCTTACCGTTATAGGCAAGGTCTGTCGCCATGTCGTCGTCTGCACCTTCATCCACGTACATGTGGCAAATGCCTTCATAGTGTTTGAGCACGGGCATGGTTGCAGCCTGACACACGGCACGAACAAGGGCTTCGCCGCCGCGCGGAATCATCACGTCAATGTATTGATCAAGGCTGCACAAGGCCGCAACAATGGCCCTATCGGTGTGTGCCACAACTTGAGCGGCATCAGGATCAAGGCCTGCTTTGGCAAGGGCTTGCCCTAGCAAGTCGCCCAAGGCTTTGTTAGAGTGTGCAGCTTCAGAGCCACCGCGCAAAATCACGGCATTGCCTGCTTTTAAACATAAAATAGCCGCATCAATGGTCACATTGGGCCTAGATTCAAAAATCATGGACACAACACCAAGGGGAATACGCATGCGCCCCACCATAAGGCCGTTGGGACGCTGCCACTGGCTTTCCACCACGCCCAAAAGGTCATCCATGGCGGCAACATGACGGCAGGCTGCTGCCATTTCTGCCACAATGGCAGGGGTTAAGGTCAGCCTATCAAGGCGCGGCGCGTCAAGGTTGTTGGCTTTGGCTTGCTCAACGTCTTTTGCATTGGCAGCATAAATGCTCGACTCGTGCTCTTTAAGCAAATCTGCTAAAATTTCAAGTGCGTTACGCCGCATTGCCGGGGAAGCTGCTGCCAGCGACCTGGCGGCTTTTTGGGCACGCTGCCCCATATCGTGGACAAGTTCAACGATTTGTTCTTGATTCATAACCCCTCCCATTGTAGGCAAACAAAATATGATGCAAAGTACGCAAAATACCGCCCCATGGCAAGAGCCTGATGACAGAGCATGATGGCGATGTTCATCGTATGAAGATATCTTTTGGCAAAAAAGATTTTTTGAAAATCCCTGTGCAAGTCCTGTGTATGGTTATGTATATATATGTAGAAAGCATGGACAGCCCACGCAAGAACAAGCCCTCCTCACAGAGAAGATTGTGAAGAGGGCTTTTACATAGTAATGCCAATGCTTTTTTGTCAGTTTGTCTTTATGCGCCACCCACGATATAGGCAGGCGGCTCAAAAAGGGTAAGAGGCGAGGAAGATTTCTTTTTTGGAGGAAGCATAGGACTCTTCGGTCCATGCGACGAGAAAAAAGAAATCTGACGACGCATATTGCCCTTTTTCAGTCGCCGTAGCAGGCGGTTCAAAAAGGGTTGGATGGTAGGAAGAAGGCGTTTTGCAGGGCGGCATAGGACTCTTCGGTCCATGCCGTTCTGCAAAACGCCTTCTGACACCCCAGGCAGCCCTTTTTCAGCCGCCTGCCCCTACTAGAATTTTAATTCAAATCCAACCTGCCCCCCAAACCCCTGCCTATCACCGGCAGTGGCGTTGCCTTCTACAAAGGCAGAGAAGCTGTCGTTGAACTCATACGCTGCACCAAGGCTAAATTCTGCGTAATTGTCAACTTCAACCGTTGGAAGGGCGATATCGTTGGCTGTAACTTCGCCGCCGTCTGTAAAGTTAAAGTTGTACGCAGCAGAAGCATACGCCGTTAAGCCGTTGTCAAAGGCGTAAGAGGCTTCAATTTCAGGCGCAATGGTGAAGACGTGTGTGCCTTCTGCATCGATTTGTACATCAGCTGCGCTGGTGTAGCTTGAGGTGTGCACATAGGAATAGCCAAAATGCACTGACGGTTCCAGTATAAAGCCGCTGTTTTTCACATCAAAGGCAAAGCCTGTCTTGTTAAAGACAGACACCGAATACATGTCAAAATCTTCATTCCCGACAGAGGTTTTGGCATCGGCATAGCTGCCTGCAAAGTTTGCCGTGGTTGTGGAGTAGAAATTGCCATTGGCAAGGGTCGCGCTTGCGCCAACGACAAAGCCGTTCTGGTCAATGTCCACTGTTTTGTATTCTTGGGTGGAATTGATGCTACCTGCGTACATGCCAAAGGATGCCGCCCAATTGCCCATGGCAAAATCACGGGTATTGGCACCTACAAGGGCTCCGTAGCTATCGTGGTCAATATTCATGCCGTCAACCTTGGCATTTTCGCTTGAACCGTACAAATCAACCCAGGCGTTTTTGAAGAAGGGCTGGGAGCTTTCTGAACCACCTGAAACGCCACCATCATCCCTAAGGTTTACCAAACGGCTTGGCGAAAGTGCCCTTTTAGAAACATCAGTAATGGTGCTGATATGCCCGATCCTGCCAGAGGTAGCGGCAAGCACGTCTGAATTGAACCCTTCAACTGTGGCTGTGCCTTGGCGTGTAAAGGTAAATTCACCGTTGGTGTTGTCGTAATCCACATCATATTTGAACACGGGTGAAAATCCTGTTGCTTCGGTAACGTTTGACTCAACAGCTGTAAGCAAGGTTGCATCGTTGGTAAAGTCTACAACAACAGGGGTTTCGCTTGGCGCATCGGCAACAATACGGAACCTGTTCACACCAATAACTGCGTTGGTACCAACGGTCACGCCGGTTGCGTCAAGGGTGTCCATGGTTGCAGCCATAAGGTCAGCGTCAAGGGCTAGGCTTGAACGGGTATCAGCTGCAAGGCTTAACGCGCTAAGGGCAATGCCTTGGGTCACTGCACCATTGGCAAGGTCAAGGGAACCACCGGCAAAGGTGATGGCGTTGTTCCTACCGCCAAGCATGGAATCGTTTGCATAGTGCAAATAACCGGCAAGGTTGTAGTTTACATCGTTATCGGCATTTGTTCGTTCAAGCTGGCCGTTCACAGCAACGCTTAGGTTGTTGAACGTGCCGCTGGTGCTGTAACTGCCATCGCCAAAGGTGACTTGGCTTGCCGCATTTTGTGAGGAAATGTTGCTCGTCACCGTTGTTGTGCCGCCGGCTAACCTTTCAAAGGTAAGGGCTGAGCTTTCAGAAGCAGCATTGCCAAGGGCGATATTGGCTACTTCAACACTTGCCACATCTTGGAAGGTGACAGAGGAAGCGTTTGCAGCTGTAAAGCCTGTGCCCGTGACCTTGTATTCGCCTGTTACGGTCAAATTATCTGCCACAAGCTTGGTTGTATCAAGGCTTAAATCCTCGTCCGCTTCAAGGGCATAGGCGCGTGTTCCTGCATGGTCCCCTGCAACGGTATTCAGGTTCACGCCAGCGCCCACGGTATAGCCGATGCTGCCGTCAGCAACGCCGCTTGATTGCACCTCTACGCTGATATTTTTTGTGTAATACGTGGTGGGATCAAGGTCTACAAGCACAGCCCCGTTCACAACCGTGAGGGCTCCTGCTACTGCGTTGTCAAATGCGCCAATAAAGTTGATGTCTTCAAGGAATACGCTTCCCGAAGCTGTGCCAGCCACGGTGAAGGTGTCAACGGCTGGTGTTTCAAGGTTAAGGTCTATTTGCAGCTTTGAACCTGCTGCACCGTCAAAATCTGTCAGGTTGATGGTGTCAATGGCATTGTTACGGGTGCTTACGGTGGCATTGGCAGCTAAGGTAAGGCTTGGCGTGCCGCTGGCAAAGGATGCTCCGCTCAGGCTAAGGCCTGAACCATCTTCCACAAAAATGGATCCTGTAACGCCGGCCCCTTCAATGCTGTTGCGGCCTGTGCCGTTAAAGGTCACATCATTAAAGTTCCCTGTAAGGGTGTGATCGCCTGTACCTGAAAAGGTCATGGCATTTGTAGCTGCTGCGCCTGTGGTTATGGCACCGTTTGAAGTGACCGTTGCCCCTGCACCGGTAAGGGATACACTGGCATCGGTATTTACGTTATCTAGGATGATACCATGGTTTACAGTTATGGCTACATCGCTCAACTTGCCGCTAAAGGTTGTAGTGTTTTCTGTAACAACGCTCAGGTTTGACAAGTCGCTTTGCACCTTATGCGTGTTTCCTGGGCCAAATTCAACAACGTTGTTTTTATTGGCTGAAACAAAGTTGGCAGCGGTTGTCAGCTCGCCACTGCCTGAATCAATGGCAAAGGTGTTGACGTTTGTTGTGCCGTTCATGTTTACGGTAACATCACTGCCAAGGGCGCTTGCCACAGACGTTCTGGAGGCCACATCAGCAAGATTGAAGGTTGAATTTGTGATGGCTTGTGTGAAGGTTGCACCGTTAGCATCGACATTGATTTCAGACCCATCAATCACAGAAGCAACGGCTGCGCCTGAAGCCATGGTTACTGTAGAATTGCTGATTTTTCCGCTGGTGATACCAGCATTGAGCGTTACTTCAGAATCAGCAATGGTTGACGTGCCTGACATTGCAGCATTCACATTCAAGGTTGAATTGGTGATAGCACCGCTTGAAGTGACAGCATTGTCAAGGTCCATGATGGATTTATCAATGGTACCTGTTAAGGTGTTGGTGCCTGTTGACTGCACATCAAGGGTTACATTGGATAACGCGCTTGAAAGGGTTTGATCGTTCGTGCCTGTTAAAGCGATGACGTTGTCTTGCCTTGTGGAGGTAAAAACGTTCGCTGTGTCAACAGCAGCGGCACTGGAATCAATGGTATACCTTACAGCATTGCCGCTTGTGGCATGGACAAGCAGGTTTACAGTGCTGGCGTCATCAAGGCCCACACTTGTGGAGGTGTTTGCACCGATATTAAAGGTGTTTTCCTCTGACGTGTTGCTGTAACCTATGGATGAGCCATCAGCCATCACGTTTACGGTTGAATAGGCAACACTGCCGTTCAAGGCTGTTTGGGCGGCAAGATTGGCTGTGAGGCTAGACATTTGACCGCTAAAGGTGTGTTTGCCCGTGCCGATAAAGTTGACTTCGTTGCCTATGTAGTTTGAACCGACAGCTTGAATCATACCTTGTGTTTCAATGGTATTGACACCGTCTGAACGGACATTCATGGTGTTTTTGTTCGCGTCTGACGTGCCTTTAAAGGTTATTGAAGCAGACGAATGAATATGGTCAAGGGTAAGGGTGTTGTTTGCGCTGTCGGCAAAGGTTATGTCACCGCTTGTGATTTGATAATCAGCCAAGCCATCGCCCGAAACTGTCATATTGCCTGTGAAATTATCAATAGTGCCTGCAGCTTCGTTATTTGCATCGCTCAGTTGATATTGCCGTGGCGTGTCGGTTTTGGCCAGGACCTCTGCCAATGTGTTTGAAATAGCTTCGGGAGTGCCACCACCGCCGCCACTCGGGGTCCTTTCCGTTACATAGGTGTAGGTGATATCGTGGTTGTTTGCTTTGGCAAAGTCAATTTCAAAATCTGTACCGTAGAATTTGAACGCGTCAAGGTTTGCATTGCTCAAGGTGATGGCATCCGAGCCTGTGCCCGTGAAAATATCCATGACGCCGCTATCGCCATTTGCAGCGCCTTTTGTAACGCCTGTGATGTTCAATCCTGCCAGATTAAAGCTTGCCGAACCTGCTAAACCATCAACGCTAAAGCTGTCGTGCGTGGTGTTTGCTGTATTTGCAAGGTCAAGCTTGGCATCAATATACAGGTTTGCGTTAAATGAATCCGCCAAGGTTCCTAAATCATAGGCGGTTGTTATGGCATCATTGGCATTGATTGTGGCACCGCTTGATTGAAGCGTTCCACCGGTAAAGCCGCTATTTGCACTGCCTGTTAAAAACACCATGGAATCTTGCAGATTCAAGGTGCCGCTATTTGTGATGGTGTTAATGTTTGAAATTTGCGAACTGCTAAAGGTGTTTACACCTGACATTGTAACATCGCCAAGGTACACTGTTCTGTTCACACCGTTAAAGGCAATGTTAGTAAAAGTAGTATTGTTTGTTGCAGAAACATCACCGTTTAAAGCTAGGTTTGAAAACACAACAGTATCAGCCGATGGGATCACAAAGACATCATTCGCAATACTACTATTACTTGCATCTGCACCAATAAATTGAACATTCCCTAAAACTTCAAGCTTGGTTGTGCCTTCAATCTTGCTGTTCGTAGTATTGAGGTTTACAACGGCGCTGTCCGTTGGGGAATAGAACATAAATTTATTGCCGTTTGCTGTTAAGGTGTTTACAATGTTATGTTCACCGTTATAAAACCACAGGGTAGCATCGCTGTACAAAGTGCCTATAGTTGTATTTATGGCAGTGCCGCCATTTCCGCCAAAGTTTATGTTTGAATTATTGGCAATAAAGCTGTCTACGCTTACATCACTGTTGATAAAGTTTAGCCTGCCGCCCTCAACAGCAAG
>CAYJIX010000056.1:0-13583 GCA_964370375.1 uncultured Desulfovibrionaceae bacterium
AGCTGCACCGAACGCAAATCAGCTCCCCCCTCAAGCAGGTGCGTTGCAAAAGAATGCCTGAATGTGTGCGGCGATATGGGCCGCAAAATGCCCACTTGCAAGGCGTAGCGTTTAACGCATTTCCAAATGGCCTGACGTGTCAATCCCTTGCCGGAACGGTTCAGCAGCACATAGCTTTCTGTCGGGTTAAAGAGCGGGCGCACCGTGCTTATATAACTGTCCACAAGGCGAACAACCATGTCGTGCAACGGCAAAAACCGCTCCTTGCCGCCCTTGCCAAACACACGCACAATGCCGCGCAAAACATCAATATGCCCAACTTCTAAATGCACAAGTTCAGAAACACGCATGCCGCCGGCGTACAACAGCTCAAGCATGACCCTGTCACGCTGACCAAGCTTTGTTGCGCAATCAGGCGCGGCAAGAAGCTGTTGCATTTCTTTTTGCGAAAGCACCTCAGGCAAGGCCATGCTAAGCTTTGGCCCGTCAAGGTGCGCGGCAGGATTTACGGGTAAATGCCCCTCTTCCACGCACCATGCAAAAAACACCCGTAAACAGGAAAGCCTGCGCGCCAAGGTGCGCGGCGCATCGCCGCGCCTTCGCACCCATACGACAAAAAGCATGAGGGTTTCTTCGTCAACTTGGTCAAGGCTCATGCCAAGCTCGTCAAAAAACGCAGCAAAGGTATCCAAATCCTGACCATACGCCGCCACCGTATGCCGCGACAATCCGCGCACGGCAAGCAAACCCTCAAGCCACGACCAAGCTAAGGCCGTAAAATCAGGAGGAGGCGTAAAAGCTTTGGAAGATGGGTTGTTCATAAAAACAACATACCTTGCCGTGCTCAAAGGAGCAAGAGGGGGATGGGGGGCAAAAAGGCTTCACGTGCGAATAGAGCTCTATACTTTTGAATAAAAAGCTATAGGCTTTTTGCAACAAACCATAAACGCGAAAGCCCCCGACTTTGCAATCAAGGGCTTTCACATACACTCAAAACGAACGCTTCAACAGCCTGTTAAAACGCATACCTAAAGGTTGCTTGCAGGCCATGGCTTGTTTCATGGCGTGAAGCTTGCACATCGTAATGCATGCCAAAGCTCACATTGTCTTTCGCCATTTCAAGCCCAATGCCGCCATTAAACGCGAACCTGTCCACATTTTCCACATTGTAGGTTGTGCTTCCCACAACTGTGGGGATTGAAGATGTGGACGAAGCTTCTAAATCGCCAAAGGAATACGTCATGCCAAGGTCAAGGCTTGGCCTGACATTCCACGCGTTTGCAGTCGTAAAGTCTTTTGAAAACGTAACACCCACGGGGATAGAGAAGATATCCTGACTGTCGCTTTTTGTATCCACAACTGTTGCACCCTCTACCTGCACGTCATACGCGCTTGTATGAACATTTGTGTAGCGAAGTCCTAAATGGGGCATAACATCAACAAGTTGCGTTTCAAAAAGGTACGAAGCTTCCGCGCCCAAGGTGAACACATTGCTGTCCATATCCGTTTTTGCTTCTGAATAGCCAAGGGATGTCGGCAAAGCCATCTCCACGTCATTATTGACAAAGGTATAGCCAACATCTGCGGTTAACGCAAAGTTAGTATAATACATTGCGCCATAGAGTGACGCGCCGCCAAAGCCAAAATCGTTCGTAGTGGTATTGAAATCTCCGTTCGATTCTGCTGAACCGCCACCGCCATGCACGGCAAGGCCAAAGCGGTACATAGAATTGATAGTATAATCAGCACCCATGGATAAGCCACCAAGGTCGCTTGTAACTCCACTTTCAAAACTGCCTGCATCAAATCCGCTTACATCCGTATGGCTGTAAAATGGAGTCGCCCACACGGCAAACCCGTTCCGTATGGCGTTAGCTTCAGATCCAGCCGCAACCCCTTGATGTTGCATATGAATATCGTCACGATAGGCAATGTTTGTGCTGTTGCCTGAAAGAAAGGCGTTGAGGCGAGCGTGCAGATTTTTAACCGTCATGCCGCTTAGGCCCATGGCGTTTGAGGCAGTGCCAGCACTCATGCCAAGTTGCAACAAGCCCTCTGCCGTGATCGCTGCAAGCCAAGGATCGGTGGCACCGATATACTCCGCATCAAAAATACGAGCAAAAAGGCTTTTGAACATTTCAGGATCGTTGACATTTGGAGACGCTTGTGAAAATTCCACAAGAAGTTCGGCTGTTTGCCTTTGCATTTGCGGATATTCGTTCAAAAGCTTGTCAACACTTTCCGGTATAGGCGTTAAGCCGCTAATTTGAACAGCATAGCTTCCTGTTGCAGTGTCAAAATCTGCCACTTTAAGCACTTGTAAGGAGGAAGAAGTCGTTAGGTTGTCGGCGTCCCAGCCGCCTGTGGCAATGGCGCTTGTGCCATTTGTGAAGCCATCTACAATGTGTACCGTTGTTTTACCTGTTGCGCCCGTGATATGCAGTTTTGCAGCTGATGCCACTGTGAGAGTGCCGCCATTCGCTGTTAAGGCAGCACCAGTGCCCATCCCTGCCGCATCAACAACAAAAAGGGAATTGGCAGCAAACTTGGCAGAGTTGGCAGCAGCGGCGGCGATATTGATGTTCGATCCGTCAATCTGTAAAGAGCCCGAGTTTTCAAGGATTTGCGGTGTGGCAATAAACAACGCCGCTGTCACGCCTGTACCCCAAGATTGCTTACTTTCATCATAGGCTTTTCCAGCATAGGCGCGGCCGTTGTTCGTGGCATCGCCACCAAGCACGGTATACGCATTATTTTCGGTTACTATAGCCCCATCAATCTTGTTCAGGTTGTGCAAAAAGGAAGTCGACGCATTCTGTATGCCATTACCAAAACCTGAGCTTGTGGTGCGCAATGTGCCGCCGTTAAGGGTAGTGCCGTCCGTTATCACAAACGTTGAGCTGTCAACACGAATAGTGCTATCACCATCTGCTGTGAAAGCTGAAGCTGTATAGAGTGCGCCGTTTTGAACAGTAAAGGTATTGCCAACGCCCGTACTTGTGGTGGCCCCTGCTGTGACGGTGCCTGTAATAATAGCCTCTTTGGTGTTGGCAAAAATACCGTTTACAGAACCATTTTCAAGCGTGATGCTGTGATTATTGGTAAGGTTCCCTGCCACAAGAACACCGTTTGCATCGCCGGATCCCGTGAGGGTGAGTGTGCCGTTATTTATGGCATTGCCGTTTACACCGCCAAGAACGGCTGCGCGTCCGGCGGCAAAAACGCCATCAGCCGGGGTGCCTAAATCGCCTAAAACCACAGTACTTTGCAAAATTGTGCCGCTTACGACTCCGCTTAATGTGAGTGCGTTTGTATCAATGAGCACATCTTTAAGCTCAACGGTGCCTGTACTGCTACCCTCTAAAGCATCAACATAAAACTGTGTCAAAAAGGCACCGTAATCGGCGTATGTCATGTTGGTAAGGCCAACATCTGTCAAGATAAGATTGCCTGCATGGCTGAGCTCTTTCTCAACAGTGCCAAAAAACGTATAATCTCCATTTTGAGCAATGGTCCCAAAATCCATGGCTTTTACAATCAAGGTTGCGTCCGCACTTGTGGCAAAGCTTGTTGCACCGTTGTTCACTGTCAAAGCACCGCCGGACACGTCAAGCGTTCCTGCCTGTACGTTCAAGGAGGCGTTTGCATTGACGCCCATATCTGCCGCGGTGACAGTTTTTCCCAACGCGTCCACCACAAAAGTTGCATTATCAACCACAGTTGTGCCTGTAATGGAACCTGTATCCTTAAAGGTAGAGCTGCCGCCTGTCACGTTGAGCCCATCAGCAAAAGTAGCTGCACCATTATACACAGAAGAAGCACTCACGTTTGCCGTACCCATCACGGTTAGTGCGCCGTTAAAAGTAGTGGTGTTGCCTTGAATAGTTAGAGTGGAAAAAGCATCCAAAGTGAGCGAAGCAACATTGACTTCAGCACCATTCAAGGTCACTGTCGCATGGTCAATACTCATATCGGCAAGGCTATCGCTAGCGTTGCGCGCTTCAAGGGTGCCATTCGTCACATACAATTGGCCGTCGGAAGCAATACCACGAGTCCCACTGATGCTTGCTGGAACACTAGAGTCAGAGGTATGCACAACAAGGGCTCCTTCTACATCCAAGCGCGCCACGCCATCACCGTTCGTATCAAATTTTACGATCCCATTCACGTTATGGGTCAATCCGCTAGAGATTATGTACCTAGATGTCTCTGTACCGCCATCTTTGGCGCCTACCACAGTCAAACTAGTACTGGTAATGGATGTAACGCCTCCGGCGCCTTCCTTAAGCGTAACAGTCAGATCACCGCCAAGATCGTCGTTACCTATGGTCATAGTGTATACATCTAAAAGACGACCATCAATATTCAGATTAAAGGTACCTGAAGAACCCGTAGCAGTTGTAACAAGATCATTTGCTGAGGGTGAACCCCCAGCAGCTTTCATGCTAACACTGGTATCATTACCTATACCGTCAATGGACACATCATTTGCGTTTGCCATGCTAGCACAGCCCAAAAGCATGGTACCGGCTATAGCGATAGTTCCAAGAGCGTTTAAAAAGCGGCATTTTTTCAGTACCGCAATATAGCGATTTTTGAGGTTTCCTATTGCATTTTTCGTTTGCATACTGTTCTCCTTGTAGCAAGCAAATATTGATGATGTATATACCTATTTCTTAAAACAAAAATGTCGCACTTCCCCAAAAACCATGAAAAAAGCACGACGCAAAAAAGTACCGCTAAAAATAGATACGATATTTTTTTACCATAATATATTCAAAGAGTAAACAATGTACATGTGTTTGTAAGGCAGGCATGCAAGATAACCTATAGAGATTTTAAAAAAAGTCACTTAAAACAATAACAGCACAAACCTATAAGCTCGTTTATGGCTGATGACAGCCTTACCAAAAGCATTGCCGCCAAGCGGCAAAAAAGTTGCTTTTATAGCGTACGCCATGATTTTGCTTCATGGCTGGCACAACGTGGCGTTGATTTGTGCAGAGTCAAAGAAAGTATGGGACATGCTGATTTTAAGGTGGCGCAAAAATATAGCCACCTATCGCCAAAAAGATTGAAGAAGGCGGCTGTGGGGGCGCCAAAACACGCATTTAAAAAATTTAATGCTAGTACGAGCTGTTATAACATTTTTTCCATTCGTACTGCATTTACCTTTTTTGAACTGTCTAAACAAAACGCTGCAGATATTTCAGTTATTGCAAATCCAAGTTTTTCATATAAGCGAATGGCGTTTGTATTTTCCTCTAAACAATCTAAAACTACTTTTTGCATTTTTGTATTTTCTTCAATATATCTAATGAGGCTTGAACCAATTCCCATTCCCCTAAACTCATTAAAGACGCTCACATTATTTATATATTCAGATTGACTGTCTATTGTGCTTTTGAGCTCTTTAAAATGGTTATATAAAAAAGGGTTGGCAATTGTGGGCAAGGCAACGTCGTTTCTAAAAGAAACAATAAGTCCGGCTACTTCGTTATTGACAGTTGCAATTTCAATATTTTTATAATTATACATCCCATTTTCAAGCAATAAATGTTTGTATTCTTCAAAACCATTAGGCATTAACACAGGGTAAATATATTCATCTGTAGTATATATCAATTCTAATAGTTTATGATGGTTGTCATTTTTATTTGCTTTTCTTATTTTCATTACAATATATTCCTATAATTTCTTTATATTTTGCAGTGTTATTAAGAGCATATTTCTCCATAATAATTGCTCTTCCATATTTTTCTTCATTTTTATATAAACAGTCATAAAGTTCGTATAATCTTGGATAATATTCACCTTCTACTACTAGTTCTTTTTCCTGTACTATAGGATTATTGACAGCAATAAAGAAATAATAACTGAATGTTTTGCTCAGTTCATTTATTTCAAGGAGTTTATTTTCATGTGCTATAGCGATGCTATCAAAATACGCTAAATATTCAACAATACTTTGCTGGCTTAATTCGCTTAAATCATAATCGTTGTTGATATGGTATTGGTACAATTGAAAGTAGGTATTCATAAACCGTTCATTTTGCAAAAACGAATTTTTTAATTGAATAAAAAACTCTGTCTTTTTATTTCTTTGTTCTACTCTTTGCTGAATAATAAAGGTGATTAGAGCAACAAAAACGCCTAATGTTTCAAGGTCCTTTATAAATTGAGATACTTTTTCATTCGGAAAAAAAACATTCAAAATTGTAGTGGAAGCAAAAATTACTGTGAGGATTATGATAAACATTAGAAGTTTCGTTATTTTCATACGATTCATCCTTAACATGCATGTTCTTGTTTTTTTGCTTGGCTCATCGTTTTTTCATCAAAAATGTGGACACAGCATATGCTTTGCAAGCCAACTTTTAGGTATAACTCTGGCTTGCGGTGAGGCACTGGTATAGCTTTCTATCAAAGATGAATCTAGACGTAAATCCATGCTTGCCCCAAAAAGATTTTTTTATCACATAGCAGATTTCATCTACACAAACAAGCAGCTGTTCGTATAGCGGTTTAAGCTTACCTTGGCTTCTAACGTACATACTCCTGTAACAACGGCACAAAAAAAGGATAACCCAAACACATCAAGTTATCCTTTTTATGAGGTGTATATTTTATGGTTTAACAGCCTGCTACCCCATAAACTGGAACAAGTAGCCAGTTATCACAGCCATGCCCAAAATAACCACTAAAAAAGCCACAACCATGGGCGTTCTGAACATGGATTTGAGCAAAATAACTTCCGTAATGCTGGCACCGCCGCCGCCAATGATCAAAGCCATAACCGCGCCAAGGCCCATGCCTTTGCCCACAAGCACGGCACTTAACGGGATGAGCGCTTCCACGCGAATATATAAAGGAATCCCGATAACAGCGGCAAGGGGCACAGCAAACAAACTGTCACCGCTGGCGTGTTCTGCAATAAAATCGCTGGGCACAAAGCCATAAATCACAGCACCAAACGAAATACCAAGGAGCAAATACGGCAACACCTGCTTAAACTGCTTTAAGGCATCCTGAAAGGCTTTGGCGACTTTTTGCATAAAGCCTGCGCAAGCCGGCATGGGCATGGCACCACAACATGAACCGCCAAAGCTTTGCTGTGCTGCCTTCATATCCTGTTGTTTGCCCTGATCAGAGCCACAACAGGCAGCCAAGCGGGACAAAGGAGCAGAAGACGGCGCAACAGGTATAAGCGGCGTTTGGCCTTTGGATGCAGAATCGCAACAGGTGCTTTTAGGTTCAGCATCGCAACACGCGCTTGCAGGTTGCTTTGCTTCTGCACAGCAAGCAGAAGGCGCAGGCGCAACTTTTAAGGGGGCTTGCTCATTTGCACAGCATGACGTTGTTTGCGCTTGTTTAGCGTCACTTGCACAGCATGAAACGTGTTGCGCGTCGCCTTCAGGAATGATGTACCGCTCAAACCCCATATGGTGCAGCACAACGCCGCCAAGGATCGAAACAGCCAAAGCAAGGGTTGAATACGTGATGGTGACATTCAGACCAAAGGTGGCGATAAAAAGCCCAATGATAATGGGATTTAATAAAGGCGATGCAAAAAGAAAGGTCAAGGTTGAACCAAAGCCGACCTTTGCTTTAAGGAGCCCTCGCAACATAGGAATGGTGGAACAACTGCAAAAAGGCGTCACCGCCCCTAAAAGGGCTGCCAAAATATAGCCGCGCCCCTTGGAACCGCTCAATATGGCTTGTATCTTTTCATCCGAAACGTATTGCTGCAAAAGGCTCACTCCGGCAGAAATAAGGATAAACAGCACCGTCAGCTCTACCCCTAAAAAAACAAACATGCCAAGGGCTGCTTCAATCTTTGGATAATAGGCGTCCATGAAAACGACCTCCAGAAAAATTATATTTCTAGAATAATCAAAATATTTTTCATGTCAAGATATTTCTGCATTTATCGAAATATAAATTGTGACGAAATCCCTGACCGTTTCAAAACCCACAGTAAGTAAAAATCCACCGGCCTAACGGGAGGTTTTTTTGGCATCAAAAAAGGGCATCCTAACTGCTTAGGATGCCCTTAATGTACTTTATCGCAAAATTAGTAGCGAGGAGGACGCGGAGCGCGGGGTTTTGCTTCGTTCACGCGCAATGTACGACCGCCAAAGTTGGCATTGTCAAGAGCTTCAATGGCGGCAGTTGCGCCGGGCTCTTCCATTTCAACAAAACCAAAACCGCGAGCACGACCGGTTTCACGATCGCTCACAAGCTTAACAACATCAACTGGGCCGTATTCAGCAAACAAACTCTGAATTTGGTCTTCAGTAGCAGACCAGGGAAGATTTCCCACATAAATAGACTTAGCCATTAAAAAACCTCTCAAAAAATAAGACACTTTCCCGCACCGCTTGCTACTCAACCACTTGAGCTCAGCACGGCTCCTCAACCAAAGAACTGACAAAGAATGAATAAAATGTCAATACCTTTACGAAAAATTCTTTGTTTTTCTACGCTTATAGTGGTGAGAGGACAGGGCAATTTTTTCAACACTAAAAAAAAAATACATCTTATATACAACATGTTACAGCTTTATTACAGGCTTGCGCATGTTCTTTACGTAAGCTTTTGCAATGGCAATATTTTTTTTAAAGATCGCACGCCATGGACCGACACAAGCCGTAAAAAACGCCTGACAGGCAAAAACCACAACGACAACCTTGTTGTTTTTTCTTAACTACGGATGCACCACTCACCTGCCCCTACAATTTGACCCACGCTTTTTTTTGATGTAGAGTTTTGAAAGCATTGCATAAGCTTATTGGCATCCCCTTAGCAGAGATTTGCGAAAAGCGTCAATTTCAACAGGCTGACAGGGTAGCTATGATGAACGTTTTTTTTGATAAAGAAGATTATGAATTTCAGCTCATGGTCAATAAAACCATGGACTCTGACCTTTCGCAATCAGCGCACTATAAACCGACAAGCTACATGAGCCTTCACCCCCATGGTATTGTGGAATTGACCACATCCCATGCTTTACGCATTGCCCATGCTGTTATCAACCTGCTAGACAGCCTTGAAATAGGCCATGTGGAAGATCGCTTGCACGCCTTGCGAGCGCTGCATGATGAAGTGTTGCACAGCGCCACAAACTCGTTCCGCTACAATACAGGCCGCGTTCTTATACAGATCATGAAAAACATCGTGCGTGCGCGCCATGACACACACAAGCAGCTGTGCCTGATCCATGATTTTCGCCGTGCAGCTTCTGGCAATCCAAGGGTTGTGCGCAACTACCTTGCCGAATACAATTTGTTAGAAATGCCGGAAGCATGGAACCAACTTGCCATGGATCACCATGTGCATGACGCCAATACCAAAGGCCGCAAAAACCCCACCCACCTGATCATGGATGCATGGGTTAAGGGGATCCGCTCATTAACGGTTGTGTACTACAACTACATAGAACCAAATGCCGCCAAAGAGCTTTTAGAAGCCGCCAAAATCATGGGCATTGCTGTTCAAATCGGCCTTGAGTTTTCCTCACGCTTTAGGGATAAGCCTGTGCGGTTTATGTGGATTCCCCATGGTATCGACGATACAAAGGCTTTGCTCAGCTTTTTAGAAGCGCCTGCAACTGTTGCGCTTATGGATGCCGGGCGTGAAGCCTCCAAATGGATGGAACGCCATGTGCTACACACCCTAAACCATTGGAACAAGACGCACCGCGCAAGCCTAGCCCGCGAACTTGGCATTACGCTTCCCCCTTTGCATGAGGATGCCTTTCTTACCTTTGTGGGAATGGGGCAAGCTTCGTACCTGCACCTTGCTGAATATATTCACAAAACAGTTCTGCCGCTTCTTGAAAAACGCGCGCAAGAAATCCATTCAATCCTTGCAGATGAAAATAGTGCCGATACCACGCGCCACAGCTTGGAAGAATTGCTCAAACAGCTTGATTGCCTCACTCCGGAAGTACTGTTGGAACATTGGATCAAGCCTGAAAGCGTGACGCCCTTAGCAGCTATTGACAACAGCGACACGCCTTTTGTGTTGCGCCTGCCACCTCAGGATTTGCTCACATGGCTTGCTGAACTACGCAGCACCTATTGTATCACCTTGCAACTTGCCAATTTAACACAAGAAGACGTCTTGGAATTATTATGGGATTGTGAGGGCATGATCACACACCTTGAGCTGTTCAACTTTAAAGAATGGCAAGAAGGGCACCTTACGAACCTTGAAGATATAGGCAAGCTTCAACAAGCCATTAACGAAGGCAGCGCGTTGCAATTAAAGCAAATCATCCGCAGTATGCTGTGCACCATGGAGGCGCGCACAAGCAACGCACAAAAGGAACGCTGCGAAAAATTCCGTACCATTTTACGCAACATCCCTACCCTGCAACGCCCCTATAAAACCATTCCCCTTGGCGAATATATCGGTACAGATTCCACAAGCCATGCTAACTATCGCCACGGCATGGGCCTTGTGGTGCCTGCGACCTTGCCGCCAAAGGCCCGAGCAGCCCTTACCAAGCACAGCGCAAAACCCATGCCCATTCCCATACGCCTTAGCCTTGCCCTGAACGAATCCTATACCGAATCAAAAAGAAGCACAGCTAAATCTGCCATAACGCGGTTTTTGCAAAAAATTCCGGGTTGCCAAAAAATGGGCCTTGTTTGTACCAGCCGCTGGCACGCAACCGCTGCAAAGATATGCCCCTTGGAAGAAGCCAACGTCTTTACCATGGACGGCATTGCAGGGGTTCCCCACAACAACCTCTTGCAACTACAACCAAGCAAAAAAAACGCTACCCCAAAAAGGCCAAGCCTGTTGTACCTTAACACCTCTGTGGCCAATATATTGCGCGTGCTTTTTGGCTTTATCCCTGCCATGGCAGCGTTTATCCATACGCAAGAATGGTGGTTTTTGGCCTTTTTTGGAGCTGTTATCTGGTTTGCCATCACAGGGCTTCGCAATATTGCGCAAGCGGTGCTTGGCGGCGGCGGCCTTGGTCAATCGTCGTTATTGCGCTGGAATAATTATGTTAACTGGACACGACTTTGCGATTCGCTCATGTATACAGGTTGGTCTGTGGTGCTGCTTGAATGGGGGATTCGCAGTACCCTTTTGGATAAAACCCTTGGGTTTACCGTAAGCAACCATTATTTGCTTATTTTTACCATCATTGCCATGGCTAATGGCCTCTACATTGCCACGCACAATATTTTTAGAGGCTTTCCAAAGGAAGCTGTCATAGGAAACCTGTTCAGAAGCGTGCTTGCCATCCCCATTGCCGTGGTCTATTTTGACCTGCTTGTATGGATCCTTTTACTGTCGGGCATGGACAATCCCGATGTATGGCTACAACCTGGCTCTGCCATCATCACAAAAGCTGCCTCTGATACCATTGCAGGCTTGATTGAAGGCTTTGCCGATAAACGCCATAATCGTCGCCTGCGTGAATGGGATTACAAAACCAAATTGGCACAGCTTTTTGATTGCTATTCAAAGCTGGAACTGGCCTTTCCCGAACACGACATCCTGTACCTTTTGGCAAGGCCGCAAAAGTTCGTGCGCCTTATCTCATCCTCACACAAAGATATGCAACGCGCTGTTATCATTAACGCCTTAGACTTGTTATATTTTTGGTACTACCTGCCCTATGCCCAGCAAACACTAAAAACAATCTTGCCCAAAATGACCCGCGAAGAACGCGTTATCCTAGCCAGATCTCAGCTTATTTTAGTACGAATACGCACAGTCAGTCAGCTTTTTGTTGATGGATTGCTAGGGAAAAAATTTGCCCGCGCGCTTTCTCTTTACCTTGACCGCCATGAAGATTATATTCAGGCTCTTAACAAAATCTGTGCCGCGCCCCAGCGCTAAGCGACTGACACAGGCAAAAAAGCTTGCTCATGCCTGTGCAAGCCTTTACAGCATCTATAACCAATATTTATAGCACGAGCCACACATGCCCCCTGCCAAACGCTCTAAAGCTGAACCAAGCACCCCTGACCTGCCGGATCTACAAACTGCAAGCGCAGCCTTTGCCCCTGCCCTTGCCTTGTCCCAAGAACGAGTCCTTCAGACGTTAAAAAATCTTGGCAGTGACCCACCGCAAGTGCTGATACTAGAAGGCGGATCAGAGCAGGAACGCTTTGCCACTGCCCTTTGGTACACAGCTCGACTTAACTGCCAAGCTGCCAACGCCCCGTGCCTAGAATGCCCCACCTGCCTACAAATTGGCGGCATGATCTTTCATGATATACATATCTTGGACGGACGGCTTGGAAGCATTAAAATTGCAGAAGTGCGCGAACTGCGTAAAATCTTTGCCGAGGCTCCGCGCAGCATAGGCACGCGAGTGATCGTTTTGGCAGAAGCGCAAGCCCTAGGCATTGCTGCCGCCAATGCCTTGCTCAAATCCTTGGAAGAGCCGCGCAAAAACCTCTGCTTTTTACTACTCGCACCACAACGTGAACAGCTTTTGCCAACCCTTGTATCCAGAGGATGGGTTCTTGCCTTGCCATGGCCCACCGCAGATGACGCTCAAATCAATGCCGAGCTTTTGGAATGGCAACAAGAACTTGCAACATTCATCACCTCTGGCACGGGTTGGTTTAGCAAAACATCCGCTAAAGGGGCTGCAACGGTGCCCATTGCCCGTGACCTTGTGTTGGCCATACAGCGAGCCCTTCTTAGCACGGTACACCCAAAGACCAATACGGCCCCATTGGCCGCCTGTTTTACCCATTTTCCGCCGGCTGCTATCTTGTATGTGAGCCATGTTTTGCAGCAAGCAGAGCTATCGCTTGGGTATAGTGTCAATCCGGCGCTGGTGCTTGACTGGATGGCCACGCGATTGCATACTGCCGCGCGCAATGTTCAGCAAAGAAGGGCTAAAATGTAGCTGGGTGATTGTGTCGCGCTGTCGCGCTGTGCATGTTCTTTTGTGGTATTTGCGCGAAATTTAACTTGCTCAGGATACAACAAAAAATCTTATAATTTCGCAATACCACAAAAACCAGCATCCGTTTTTTTGCGCTGCATGATAATATTTGTTTCCGCTTTTTCCTTTCAATATAAGGATGCGCTGACGCGCATATGCTGTTATGGTTCAAGCAGCGCGTAGCACGACAACTTCCTTGCCTCCAACCCCTTTTGAGCCACCTGCGAAAAATAAAGGCTTAGGGAAGGAATAAAAACAAATCTCTTGATTGCACGTAGTGCCACCTCTCCCCCCCCTTGCGATAAGGGGGGGGAATGAGAAGGGGGGGGGATTTCGAGAACCCGTATCAGATGGCTGAAAAGGGGTGGTATGCTTTGTCAGACTCGTTTTTTCTCTTGGCATGGACCAAAGAGTCCTATGCCTTCAAGAAAAAACTTCGTCTTCCTCGCCTCTCACCCCTTTTGAGCCACCTGCGAAAAATGAAAAATTGAGGAAGAAGTAAAAAAACATTTCCCTTAATCTTTCAAGTTGCGCAAAGCGCAACCTCTCCCCCCCCTTGCGATAAGGGGGGGGGAATGAGAAGGGGGGGGATTTCGAGAACCCGTTTTTTTGCATCCTTATATTGATAGGCTAGACAAGGTGTGGTGCCCATATG
>CAYJIX010000057.1:0-9510 GCA_964370375.1 uncultured Desulfovibrionaceae bacterium
TTCAGGGTCTAGTGCTGGCAACGGCATGGGAGTTCGAGTCTCCCCTTCGGCACCATTCATCAAAATCAAAAAGCCCCAAGTGTTAAGCTTAGGGGCTTTTTATATTTTTTTCCAATCGCACGTTATTGCATCCGCGGCCTGCTTCTAACGGGCTTGCTTTTTGTCAAATCTGTTGCGTAGTGGTTGTGTGCTTTGCAATTATAAAGAAGCGTACGACGCCTTGTATCTGTACTCTATGTCTTGTCTGCCGCTGGGGTTGTCTGCCTTTATCGAACCGTCTTGTTGCACCTTTATACGCACGCGCGATAGGGCCTTTACAAAGTCAAAACAGTGTTCCTCTGACCAGAAGAGCACATACTTGTATTTTTTTATGGCATGAATAAGCTTTGTATGGGCGCCTATTCTTTGTTCTTCTGTGTCCCAATCGTATTGGTAACGGCTTGAAAAGGGGTGGTCAAGGTAGCCAAAAATACCGCGGGACGCATAATGGGCTTCAAAGGCTGCAAGGTGCGTGTCAACGCTTTCTCCTTGAAATGTATAACAATCTCCGTGCAGCATGCATTGTTGGCTTATGCTCACAATCCCTTTTTTTGCAAAGGGGACAAGGCCTGCTCTGCCAAGTAAGTATTCAGGGTCATTGTGTATGATGCCTGACACAAAGCCTTCGTAGCCTGCCTCCTCCAGCGCGTGGATGGCATACGGGGGATTGGTATGGAAAGGGGAAACTGCATAGTTGATCGAACTGCTTTGCGGAAAAAGTTGCTGCAAACGCTCGTGTGATGTTTTGGCGTCGTGCAGGGCTTCTTCAAACGTGTTTCCCCAATTATATTGGTGCGTATGCGTATGGGAAAGGATGCTGCCACCAGAAGCCTTTACCTTGTGCAACAGTGCGATATCTTCCTCTGTCAGCTCTAAGCTGGTTTTTACTGCCAGGGAAAAAGGGATGTTTTCCGCTTTATACAGCTCAAAAAGCGGCCCGGCTGAAGCCACTGCTTCATCGCAATCAAGGCGCATGGTCACAAGGCATTGGCAATCCTTGGGCGTTTGGCAAAGCACAGGCAAGCAAGGCATCTCTTCACTGCGCCAATCGCTGATAAAGCGTTCAATGACGCTCCATTCGGTGCTGTCAACAGGCCCAACCGAACGGGCACACCATAAAATGCTGGCGGTTGGCGTGTCATAAATCGTTATATATGAGCCTGCATAATGGTTGCCTTGCTCATCAGCAACAAACATGGCGCAAAGTTCTGCCGCTTCATGCGCAACAAACCCGCCCAACGCTGCCCATGGAGAATCGTCTGTGGCAATCCGCCCAAAGCCAAGATTGTTCCATTCATCTGTATAGTCAAAGCGCGTGAAGGGCCGACGGCAGAGAGCAGGGGTAAGCCCTGCGTGCAGGGGATGGTTTGTATAGCTTAGATAAGCAGGGCTTTGCGTGTAGGGGGATGTTGCGTTTGCCGCTGGGCATGCATCCATGCCAAAAAGAGGAACAAGTCCCGCATTTTGCTGTAAACCTAAAAGGGAAAGCATGCCTTGCGAAGGCTTTCCAAAGCACAAAAATTTTCCTTGAGGGGTGTTGCCGTTTCGCCAAACGCTTGGCCCACAAGCAATGAGCATGGCATCGTCCACCCTGCACAGTGAAGGCATTGCACCTAAAGAGCGAGCAAACGCACTTGACAAAATGTTGTGTAAAAAGCTTTGTTCCATAGTTTTTCAAGGGTTTTAGGTGTATGATGTTTTTCTCATCCACAAACGGTATAAAGCAGTAGGAAGTTAGCTAGTCAACCCCTTTTGTACAATAATTCCAATGGATGTGATGGAATAGTTCGAAAGCTGTAGCTTGATGTGAGGCGATGCCTTATAGGGGGGCAGGTCAATATGTTTGTCCATAGGACTGTTGCCTGCGTTAAAATTGAATGCAAAAACATGGTGTCCTAAATCCTGCAACTCTTTTTCAAGGCGTAGGATGTCTTGTTTTCTAAACAAACATAAGGTTTGTGCATCTATTGTGTCAGTATCAGAGCTAAGGTTGTATTCTGTTGTGTGTACTGCAATACCACCTGGTTTTAAGCAGTGCATGGCATTTTTTATAAAATGCAGTCCGTGTTCTATGGATCCCAAATGTTCTAACGCACAACTTGACCAAAGAAAGTCAAAATCTTGTAAATGTGATGGAATGCTGTTCATGTTTACAATTTCAAAGCAAACACGTTCTTTAAATTGCGTTGGATCACATAGCTGAAAAGGGTTCAACGCGTCGAGAGTGGCAGCATGCTGTTGTGTATGAACCCAGCCTTCATGCTTTGCTTGTTCAAAATCTACATCACTTGCCACTACATAGCAGCCGTGGTTTGCTAAAATGGCAGGGATCGGCTCTTGTCCGCAACCAAAGCCTAAACCCCTTTTGCTGTTTGCAAGACATCCTTGTTGGCGAAGCACTTGAAGAATGTACACAAACTCCCATTGTTTTCTATTCATTCGTGCAGGGGAGCGCATGGTATCACACCATGTTATATAGTCTGTCTCAAAGCATTGTGCTGCTGTAGCAAGCTGCGATGTGGGATTTTTTACTGTTGGTTCGCCTTGTGCAGCAATGGGAATGTTCGCCTTAAACCTAAGCAACGTGCATTTATTATGAAGTATATAGTATAGTGTGAATATTTTCCATAAAATATAGTTCTTTTTCATGAGCAATTTTAAGTAATCTATGCATTTTGTTCGTAAAAATGGCATGTTACATTCCTTATGCATTGCTGTGTGAAAGTGTTTATTTGTTGTGCAGTGCTTTTTCAAGAATATCTACGATCCGAGCACAGGCTTTGCCATCACCATAGGGATTTTCCATGACAAAGTTTTTGGGTTCTTTTTGTAAAAGCTTGCGGGCTTCGGCAATGATAACAGCACTTTTGGCGCCTACAAGCTTGCAACAACCTGCTTCAACACCTTCCGGGCGTTCAGTAACCGTGCGCATGCAAAGAACGCGCTTGCCAAAGGATGGGGCTTCTTCTTGCACGCCGCCAGAATCGCTCAAGGCAAAGGCGCAATTGTCAAGCAGTCGCAGAAAAGCTCTATAATTACAAGGTTCTGTCAAAATAATATTGGGCAGACCGACAATGCGTGCGTTCACAACTTCGCGCACTTTGGGGTTTAAATGCACGGGATAGATGAAGGCATGGCTAGGGTTTTCGCCGGCCAAGGTTGCAATGGCAGTACAGATATTTTCCATGCCTTGGCCAAAATTTTCGCGGCGGTGCCCTGTGATAAGTACATACGGCGTTTTGGCGGCAAGGATAGCTTCAATGGCATCAGGCAGGGCTGGGGGCGTGTCGCGAATCATTTGTTGCATGATGTGCAAAGCGTCCACCACAGTGTTGCCTGTGGTGTAAATACTGCTGGGATCAACGCCTTCACGCTGTAAATTTTCTGCAGAACGCTTTGTAGGGGCAAAATGCCATGTGGTGGCAAGTGCTGCTGCTTTGCGGTTAAATTCCTCAGGGAACGGCGCGTACATGTCCCCTGAGCGAAGGCCTGCCTCAACATGCCCCACAGGAATTTGCGCGTAAAATCCGCTGATGGCACCCATTAACGCCGTCGTGGTATCACCCTGCACAATAATGCAGGCAGGTTTTACTTGTTCAATGGCAGTGGCAATGCCAAGCAAAAGCCGCCCTGAAAGCTCAATAAGTGTCTGGTTTGGCTGCATAACTGCCAAATCTAGATCAGGAGTGAGGCTAAATTCGTCCAGCGCGCTTTGCAGCATTTCTTTATGTTGCCCTGTGGAGCATAAGACAGGCTCAAGGCTTGCAGATTTTCTTAGCTGCAAGACAAGAGGCGCTAGTTTTATGGCTTCCGGACGTGTGCCCACAAGGATGAGAACGCTTTTTTTCATAAAAATCCCAACATTATGTGTTTTTGGACGCGACAATGCGTTGATAGACGCTGACAAGCTGTTCTGCCGCCACCTGCCAGGTAAAATGTTTTTGTATATACGGGGGCAAGGCAGGGTTTTTTGTTTGGTAACTTGCTGCAAACACAGCGTTTTTAATAGAATTAAGGTCGTAGGGGTCAAGGTAATGAGCGAAATCTTGAAAATATTCCTTGGTGCAGCCTTCTTGCGTTAGCGCCAAAGTACAACCGCCAGCAGCAGCTTCAAGAGCGGCAAGACCCGGTGTTTCAAGGGTGGAGGGCAAAATAAAGGCTTCACAAGCGGCATAGGCTGAGCGTTGAAGTGGGCTTGCATGCTCGATGGTTCCGACAAAATGTACTGTGTTATCAGCTTCTTGACGGCAATTTGCGGCGTATTCTGCCTCGCGCTCTTGCCCTGCAAGAACAAGGTGCATGCCCGTACCTTTAAGGGCGTTTATGAGGCGTAATTGGTTTTTTCTTTCTTCAATATTGCCCATGCACAGCACAAAGGGGTCTTGCAACGAAAAATGCTCACGAAAAATATGGGGGGACGTTGGTTCAAAGAAAATGGCATCCACGCCGTTGACAATGGGCGTGAAAAGCTTTGCATCCATGGAAAAAATCTGCGCCAACTGGTCACATTCTGCTTGCTAATTGGGCAAAATATGACGAGCAATACTTAAAAGCCAGCCAATGTCCGGCACATTGTATTTTTCAGGCGCATCGATCCATACAATGGGAGAAATGATAAGGGGTTTTTTAATGACCTCAGCAACATGCCTGCAAAAAAGCCACGATGAACCCATGACGGAAAAGTAATGCACAATATCTGCGCGTTCAAATTGTTCGCGCGGATTCCACGAATCATAACGCAACACCTCAACGCCCAACGCTTTAAGGTGCTCTTCGTATTTCAAAAGCTGCACCTCGCCGCCGCCAGGGCAGTCAAAGGCAATGGGGTAGGTGTTGAAAAGAACGGTGAGGTTTTGCATGGTGATATAATGATACGTGTTTGGTTATAGTATGTTAGGTCGCAACTAATGGATTATAACACGGCTTGTCATAACAGGTTGCGTTGCTGCAATGTTTCAACAATACGTTGGCCCACTGCTTCCTTTGAATGATGGGTCAAAATATGTTCTTTACCTGCTTTCATGATGGGGGCGTATTTTTGAGGATGTGCAACAAAATCTTTCATATACATGGCTGCATGGCTCGTATCTGCCTCAAACCATTGTTGATTCTCCCACAACAGGTATTCGCCTTTTTGAACATCCACAAGCTTGCCTTGCACCAAACAGGCCGTTTTAGCTGTTGCAAAATCGGTATTGCCACCAAAATTGCTGCAAATAAGCAGTTTTTCTAAGGTCATGATTTCCGCAAGGAGCCTGCCAAAGCCTTCTGAACGATGCAGGGACACAAAGGCGTCACACGTGTTCAAAAGCTTTGCGTGTTTTTCGGATGCATACGCTTCATCAATAAAAAGAACCTTATGGCCACAACGGTTTGCGTCAATAAGTTCCTGCCACGCCCCTTGATGGTTATGGGCGTTCATGGTTTTGATGATAAGGCACACATCGTCGTTGCTATCGGCAAAGGCTTTGTTAAAGGCGTACATGCCGGCCAGAGGGTTTTTCCGTAGGCATGAGGAATTGGCGTCAAAGGCCATGAGGAACACCTTTGTACTTGCAGCAATGCCCAGCTCCAAACGCAAATCACCGCTTGGTGTTATGGGATTTACGGCATGCGGAATGTAGGTGACAGGCTTGCCGCATTTTTCAAAAGCTTTTGCAACAAAGGTGCTTGGCGCCCATACTTCGTCCAGCATTTCCACGCAAAAATTGGCTTTTTTAGGCCATGTGGGCAGCTCCCACGGGCACAGGCCAATGTTGTAGCGGCCTTGCCAGAAGCCTTGCGCTGAATTTTGCGCCAAGCGGTACATGTCTTGCGCGGCTAAGCAGATGATGTTCACTAATCCCAAGGGCTCTTGTTCCATTGTTGCTCTATCGCCATCAAAGGGAACTAATGGTGAAATGTCCAAACAATGCACTGACGGGGTATGTGTTTGCACACTGGTAAATACGCTTCTGGCGTCTTCACCAATGCCACCATGTTTTGTTGGCCAGCCCATAACTGTTATTGTAGAGCTGCTACGTTTTGCAAAAAAAGCTTGCCTTTCACCAGCCTGTTGTAGCAGCTCAGGATGCATTCTTTCCCAAGCAAGAATCTGCCAGCTTGCTGCAAAAAAAATGTCAAAAGCATGCAATGGATTGTTTATGTACCATGTAAGAAAGTCTTTTTCGTCACCACCTACAAAGTTTGGCGCGTTTTCAACAAGAATAGGTAAAAAATTCATAAAAACATTGATGCCAAGTGCTTTGGCGTCGTCTCTTGTTCTCGTCACACGGGTAAGGCTTTGCAATATCCATTGTGGAATGGTAAAGTTTTGTATCAATGGTAGAATATGATAGGCATACATGCTTAAAGCACATTCTTGAAAATATACAGTGTTTTGCAATTCCTCTTCGCTTATCAATGCGCCTTTATCGTTGCGCACAAAATGCGCAGCCGCGCCCACAACGATATTGGGAAGGTGAGGGATAGCCACGTTTGGCCTGTGCAGCTCCTCCCATTGCCATGGCATGGTTGTAAGGTCTCGATTGTACAGTAGAACTGCAAACATGTAACGCAGCCGATCAAAGGTTGTGTCTAGCGAATATTGTTTGCTATCATAGCCTGTGCTGCCAAAAAAGCCGGCATGTAAAAGGCTTAAGCCCTCATGCTCGTTCAATGGATGCGCAGTTGAAAGGTGTTTTTTTATGGCGATATCTTGGCCTTGCGGAAACATATCAGGATTGTCATAAACGCCCCATTTCAAAAACCGTGCAATCTCTTCAACTGTTTGACAGGGAAAGTCCTTTTGCAGGGAAGGGGCACTGTTCCATAACCCTTGCAAGACGGCAGGGATTGAGTTTTCCTTGCGTGGGCAATAAAGGGCCTGATAGATCCATGAGGGAACGGAAAAATCTTTTATAACAGGCAACACATGTTGCGCATAGGCACTTAAGGCAGCATCTTGATAGGAGCGGCTGTTTTGCAATTCCTCTTCGCTTATCAATTTCCCTTTATCATTTTTTACAAAATGCGCAGCTGCGCCCACCACAATATTGGGAAGGTGAGGCATTGCCGCGTTTGGCCTGTGCAGTTCCTCCCATTGCCACGGAAGGGGTGGAAATTCAGGATTGTACAGGATAACAGCAAACATATAGTGCAGCCGATCAAAGGCTGTATCTAGCGAATACTTATTGCTGTCATAACCCTTGCTGCCAAAAAAGCTGGCATGTAAAAGGCTTAAGCCCTCATGTTCGTTCAATGGATGCGCAGTCGAAAGGTGTTTTTTTATGGCGATATCATAACCTTGTGGGACCATGTCCGAATTATCAAAAACGCCCCATTTTAAAAATCGCGAGGCCTCTTCAAGAGTTTTGCAAGGAAAGCTTTTTTGCAGCTTAAGAGTGTTGTTCCATAACCCTTGCAAGACGGCAGGGATTGGGTTTTCCTTGCGTGGACAATAAAGGGCCTGATAGATCCATGAGGGAACGGAAAAGTCCTTGATAACAGGCAAAATATGTTGCGCGTAGGCGTGAAGGGCAGAGTCTTGATAGGAAAAATTGCTTTGCAATTCCTCTTCGCTAACCAGCTTTTTTTTCTTGTTTTTTACAAAATGCGCAGCCGCGCCCACAACAATATTGGGAAGGTGTGGCATTGCAGCGTTTGGCCTGTGCAGCTCCTCCCATTGCCATGGAAGTGGCGAAAATTCAGGATTGTACAGCGTAACAGCAAACATGTAACGCAGCCGCCCAAAGGCTGTATCAAGCGAATATTTTTTGCTATCATAGCCTTTACTGCCAAAAAAGCTGGCATGTAAAAGGCTTAAGCCCTCATGTTTGTTCAATGGATGCGCAGTTGAAAGGTATTTTTTTATGGCAATATCTTTTCCTTGCGGAAAAATGTCGTCCCTGTCATAAACGCTCCATTTCAAAAACCGCGCTTTTTCTTCAAGAGTTTTGCAAGGAAAGCTTTTTTGCAGCTTAAGAGTGTTGTTCCATAACCCTTGCAAGACGGCAGGAATTGGGTTTTCGCTACGCAGGCTATAAAGACTTTGATAGATCCATGAGGGAACGGAAAAATCTTTGATAAGGGGCAACATATAGTGCGCATAAAAATGTAAGGCAGATTCTTGATAGGAAAGGTTGTTTTGCAGTTCTTCTTCGCTAACCAGCTTTTTTTTCTTGTTTTTTACAAGATGCGCAGCCGCGCCCACAACAATATTGGGAAGGTGAGGCATTGCAGCGTTTGGCCTATGCAGTTCCTCCCACTGCCATGGAAGTGGCGAAAATTCAGGATTGTACAGCGTAACAGCAAACATGTAGCGCAGTCGCTCAAAGGCAGTATCTAACGAATATTCCTTGCTGTCATAACCCTTGCTGCCAAAAAAGCTGGCATGCAAAAGGCTCAATCCCTCATGCTCGTTCAATGGATGCGCAGTAGAAAGGTATTTTTTTATGGCGATATCTTGACCTTGCGGAAAAATGTCAGGACTGTCAAAAACGCCCCATTTCAAAAACCGTGCAACCTCTTCAAGGGTTTGACAGGGAAAATCCTTTTGCAGGGTAGGGGCACTGTTCCATAAACCTTGCAAGACGGCAGGAATAGGATTTTCCTTGCTTGGACAAAACATGTAGCCTAAACACTCAGGCCATGCTTTATGTGGGAAAAGCTGTGGGTAGGCAAACGTGAAATGGTGCAGGATGTTTTGCCTTGCTTTTGTCGTGTCTATGCTGTCAAGCTCTTGCCTGTCATACAAGGCTGCATAGACTAGGGCTATACGCGGCAGGGCAGGTTCCACATTTGATGAGGCAAAATCATCCTCACTGTAGGGCTCAAACATCCACGCATTAAAGGCATCTGTTGTTTCAAAGGCTAAGTAAGAACACTCCTGATGCAGATAGGCTTTCCAGGCAAGGTAATAATATAAATCCGCAATGTTTTGACTGCATTGTGCAAAAGTCTGCACATATCGCACCTGTGCCCAGTTGCGAAGCTGTTCGGGAACATGAATGTTTTTCCCGTCATAGTCTAAAATGTACTGCATTCGTTTTCAGTAAATTTTTCAAAAGTTAGTTCTGTTTTTTTATTATGTGTATATCACTATTTGAAATGTTGGTATGATTTTTATGTGCCTCACTAATAAGTACATCTAGTCTGGTGTTGTATTTTTATATGCATGAATGATTGATGATACAGTGTTTTATATTGATTTTATCCATAACGAGCACCCATTAACATCACCTAAATGAGGAACAGGGTTGTAGCATTGAATGTTTAGTTCATGTTGCTTCATGCAAGAAACAAAATATGAAGGCAATACAGTTTCAAACTGCTTGGCAAACAGAAGAATACTTGCAAGCATATATTGTTCGTTATAAAATCTTTTTACAATAGAATCGTAATAATCAGCAGGAAGGTGGATATCGTGAATGCCAATAAGTACATTTTTTGCACAAATAAGGGGAAGGATATCAAGAAAAAAAGCCACGCAAT
>CAYJIX010000057.1:9520-9930 GCA_964370375.1 uncultured Desulfovibrionaceae bacterium
ATCTGAGTTTTGAAAAACCCTGTGACTGCCATCAAAGAAGACAATATCCCCTTCCTGTAACTTGCTAAAAATATTAAGTGAATAGTTTTTAGTGCTTTCGACATCATTTTGTGGATTTCGTTCCAATTGCTCAAGAGGCATTCTTATCGAAACATCGCAAAGAGTAGAAACCTCTGCTCGTGGGCAGGGGTCAATTGAAATTATTTCGGTTTTTAGATGATGCTTATTTATGCAGTGCCTAGCAAATTTTGTAGAATTGCCACTGCCTATTTCAACATATGTGGCAGGATTATTTTTTGCCAAAAAGGCATATAGGCTCATTGAGTCCAAAAGCGGAAGGTAGCCATTATTCCAAAAAGGAGTTATTGCATCTTGGCAATCTTCTGGTATCTCTCTGAAGTCTTCTGCAT
>CAYJIX010000057.1:9940-13270 GCA_964370375.1 uncultured Desulfovibrionaceae bacterium
TACTCTTCAATATTATTTGTAAATAAATCATGTAACTGTTTATGAGGAAGATTTTCGGTGTAGCGACGGCTAAGATCAACAGGAAACCAAGCTTCGTATTCAAGTGTATTATTTTTTTGTAACATGAGGCGATCCTTTTATAATTTTTAAGGTGTAATGATGACGTGTATGTAGTTGCCTGTTACATGTTTAGATGTTACAATAGTTTGCTTCGCCTCGTGCCAAAAGTATTTTTATTTCAATATGTAATGTACATATGTTTTCTATAGGATGAGGACATTCTACATACAAAAAACTATCGTTGCTAAAAAGCCAATTGCCGCTGGAGTCAACGGTATAGGTTTCTTGTATCGGAACCTCTGTTGTGTTGTTATTGCTGTCTTCAATCCACACTTTTAGAGGGCTTACAACAAACGGTTTTTCAAGGATGTGCAGGCGAAAGCTCGTAATGGCTTTTTGCGCAGGCACATCAATGGTAATTGTGTCATTAAAAATTTGCACATCGCGCAAACCTAGGGCGTATTCAGTGTCATCGTTTTCTACTCTATAATAAAGCACGCCGGGTTTGTGCGCAAAATACATTCTGTCGCTATGTGACAAAAACCTTGCTGCATTTTGTTGTATATCAAAGGCTGGTTCTAGTTTTGTAATGCTTCTGATAGCCTCAATGCCATCATCGCACAGCGCGTTGACAGTGTGGCAAATGCGGGCGTTTTCAATCCGCATGGTGTTTAAGGTTTCAAGGTCAGGGATATTGCCTGCACAAAAGTCTTCATAACTGATAGCATGATAGTTATACGATGCAAAATCGCCTATTTCGTACAATTCCACAATGGGGATAACCCCAAAGGCCATGTATTCCATAAGCTTGGTTGGGCAGGCAACACGGTTTACAGGTGAGCTGTTGCGCAAAACAAGGCCAAAGTCAGCGTTTTTATAGAGCTGTCCCAGTTCATCATGGGGACAAAAGCCCATGGAATACGCGTTGCTGTCGATGTTGTTGTCGTTGGCAATTTTGTCAAAATTTGCAGACATGCCGGAATAAAACGCAAAATCATAGTGATTGCACAGCTTTTTTGCCATTTGTAGCATTTTTTTGGGCTGTTGCCATTCTTGACAACCGCCTACAAAAACGACCCTTGGTTTGTCTTTTTGTGTGCGCGTAAGCTCCTCGTTTGAACACTCAGGCAAGGCCTGACGGATGGGATTGAGGATAAACGGCGTTGTAAGATTTGGATATTTTTCGCTATAATATTCTTGCATGGCACGAGTTACAGAAATAAGGCACGCGCTTTCCCTGACCATGGGCTCTTCAAGCGCGCCAAAAAAGCGACCGCGTTCAGGGCAGCCAAGCATCACTTCTTCAAGTGAAGCTAAACCGTGCAAATCCGTAATAATTTTACCAGTTTGGTAGTAGTTATACATGAACTGCGCAGAATGGGCCGTATGGGCGTACACAAAATCTGCTTTGGCAATAAGGTCTGTTAAAACGCGCACATGATAGGAAAAGGAAAAGTTTAAAATGTATTCTTCGCGTAAATCGTCGTGTTTTTTATGATAGGGCATGTAGCCTTCAGGGTGCGTGCCCGTATAGGCTTGATTATGGAACACGTAAACCCTTGGGCGGTCTTTAAAAATTTCATCAACGGCTAAAATGCGTGCCATCCAGCCGTCGCCTTTTGTTTCATCCGGAAAAGGAGCAATAAAAACTATCATAACGTGCGCTCGTCTAAGGTTTTATAATGGGCTGTTTGTGTCGGTGCCGTTTATAGTGTGCACCAGATTTCCCATAAGCTCAAGGTGCGTTGAATACGCTTCTTCAGGGGTGCGATGGGTGCCAGATTTTGCTGTATTTACTGTGCGTTGGCCCCTGTCAGCCATGTTGAGCATGGCTTTAGACAGGTTTTTAGCGTGCTTTTTCATGCAATCTTCATCAAGTAGCAGGCTGAAATAGGCTTCATTGCTCAGGTTTTCCACCGAGTCATAGTAGGAGGGGATAAGAATGTTGTCTGTGCCCCTAAACTGTTCGCACGCGCCCCCAACATCTGTTGCAATAACAAAAACGCCAAGCTGCATGGCCTCGCTTATGGCAAGGCTCCAGCCTTCAATAAAGGATGGGGCCACCATGGCGCGCGCCACGTTTAAAAATCTGTGCACGTCCTTTCGGTGCCCGGGCATGAAGACATGCTTTGTTAAACCATAATCGGCAATCTTTGTTTGCAGCTTTTCGGTGAGCGCAACATCGCCATGCTTGCCAAGCAAAATAAGGTAGATGTCGTCCCGTTCTTGCAAAAGCTCGCGCATGGCTTCAATGCTTGTGATGTGGCCTTTTACAGGATTCATGGTGGCCACTTGCACAAAAATGATGCCGTCATTGGGGATGGCAAATTCGTTTCGAAGTTCTGTATCCTGTTCGGGCGCGCACGTAAAATCGTGCGGAATAATGTCCACCCCATTGGGAATAATGGTTATTTTGTCCACAGGCAGGCCAATTTTTACATCCGCCACCATGGCTGCATTGGCAGAAACCGCAATGTAGGCTGAGGTATAGGCGTCGACCTCTTGCCAATGGGCAATGTCCTGTTCGCCCAGCCATAAATACATATTGTGTATGGTTTGCAAAAATGGGATGTTCAATTCGTGCGCTTCACGCGCTAAAATGGTGGCATAGTGTGCATTAACAATTGAAATGTTTTCAGATTGCAAAAAGGCTTTACGCGCATCAAAGCCTTCAGGCAGTTTGCAATGCTCAATGTTTGCCTCTTCCACATCTAGCTGCGTAATGGGATCAATGATGCCCTCATAGCAGATCATGGGCCTGTGGCCATTCTTTTTGGCTAACTTTGCGATATCTATGATAACTTGTTCAAGGCCGCCAACCATAAAGTTGTTGACAACAAACACGATGTTCATGGCAGCACAAGGCGTTTTTTGTTCAGGCTTTGCTGGGGGTACGCGCTTTTGCTCGACCAAAGCAGGGATAGCTTCAAGCAAATCTGTTAAAGACGCGGCACAGTGCACATGAGGATGGAGCAAAGAGAGCCGCGCTGCAACCTCTAAAGAGAAGGCAACGCAGATGCAGTTATGGGCATAAGCATGCTGACGATTTTGGTAGGCTTGCAACGGATCATCATAGAGTGCGATAATTGTTTGCGAATTTTGTGTGGCTTGCAGGGATTGCAGCTCCTCAGCCATGCACAAAATGGTGCCGTCGTCCACGTCCTCTTCATAATTCAAGAATGCTACTGCTTTTGTTGTTGTACGCATATTGTCCCAGTACTAACTGTTTATGTAGCAAATATAGTATACGTTACCATCACAGCCTGCAAG
>CAYJIX010000058.1:0-12868 GCA_964370375.1 uncultured Desulfovibrionaceae bacterium
TTTGCAAACGTGGTCTATGTTCTATTTTTTGCTACAGCGTGCTTTTTGCTCGCAAAATGGCTTCGCGCAATTCCATCATCACGTCGTGCATGCCTTCAGCATCGCCGTTTTTCGCCAGATCTTCAAGGCACAGGGCCTGACCTGCCACCGTATGCAAATGCAGCGATTGCGCCGCTTGCCCCAAGGCGTTGGAGGTGGATGCAATGAGAGAGGCGTCTTCAAGCTCTGCTGCTATTTCCAGATCTGCAAAAGCACTTTCCATATGGGCAAAGGCTGTGGCCAGCTCGTCTTCCTCAATATCTGCGCTTTCAGGGTTCGCGCCTTCTTCAACGTACGAATCTTCAACCTTTGTGCCTTCAACGTCTGTGTCCACAGAGGAGGGCGTTAAAGGTTCCGTTTGGGCTTGCGATACAAGGTTAAGTTTAAGTTCTGCATCTTCCTCAATGTCCAATTCGCGGCCCAATTCTTGTCCCAGTTCTGGATCCAACGTTTGTTCTGATTCTTGCTCTGATTCAGGGCCAAGCTCAAGGTAAGGGGCGATCTCTTCTTCTGTAGTTAAAAAGGAGGGTTCTTCTAAGTTGTCTTGCTGGTTCAGGGTAAGGGACGTATCGCCTTCAGGCATGGGCAAATCCAATTGCGGATGTAAGCTTAAAGGCGCTCCCTCAAGGGGTGAGGGCTTGTTTTCGACAATATCAACCAGCGCAATGAGGGTTTCGTTATTGTGCTCATCCTCTTTTGGAGCAGGGGCTGTTTCTTCATCAAAAAACATCCCATGCTCTGTGGGCGTAACATCAAGGTAAAGCTCGCTTGGGGTAAAGGCTGGTTCTTCATCATCGTTTTCGGCGGCCGTATCGGCATGTGTAAAATCAAAGGACGGCAGTTCAATAAAAAGGTCAGAGGATGCTTCTGCCGGTGCGGTTGGCGACTGTTCAGCTGCTGTTGTGGGCGACAGGCTTGGTTCTGCTTTTGGTGCTTCAGGGGCTTTTTGCACATCTTTGACAATGGGCATGGGTTCGCCCACCCATTCTGTGGTATGTGAAGAATCTGCAAAGCTTTGCGCGTTAAAACCTACAAAAGAAGACGTTGCCGTTTGAGCCGTATCAGCTGCCTCTTCACCTGTCCTTTGCTGTGCCGTGGTAAAGGTCGTATCAGATGCTGCATCGGTAGCCTGTTCAGGCGTTGCCTCTGCTGATTTGACAATGGGCATGGGTTCGCCCACCCACTCTGTGGTATGTGAGGACGTTGCAAAGCTTTGCGCGTTAAAGCCAACATTGGCAAAAGAAGGCGCGGTAGTTTGCCCCGTATCAGCTGCCCGTCCAAAGGGCCTTTGCTGTGTCGTGGCAAAGGAGGTGTCAGCTACCGTATCAGAAAAAGCTTCATGAGTCGCATCGCCTGTTTTGACAATGGGCATGGGTTCGCCCACCCATTCAGCGGTATTTGTAGGGGCTGTATAGGCAAAAGGCGATGCAGGCTTTTGCTCGTGTTGACGCGATACGGCAACGGCTGCCTTTTTGGGTTTTGGTGTTGTGGCGGTGTTATTGTTGTCGTCTTTATCGTTTTTGACAATGGGCATAGGTTCGCCAACATTGGAAGACGCTTTAATGGGGAACGTGGGCGCAAGGGAGAATGTTTGATTTTTTGTGGGCTTTGCTGTGGCGTCTGCTTCTTGCGCGTTGCGTTTTTTGCTTACCTTGTTTGTACGCGGACGCAATAAACCCCATAAGGAAAGGCCTTCATCTGCATTCATGTTTGACGCATCGCTTTGAGGTGCTGTCTGTACAATGTCTGTAGAGGTTGCAGAATCAGGCGGTGCCATGCTCAAATCAGGCACATCTTGCAAAGGTGTTGCAGCTGGTTTTACGGCAGATGACGACGCTTGCTTTGATGCTGATTGTGCTTTTTTTGCAGCAGGTTTGGGGCGTTTTTTTGGTTTTTTTGGCAAAGGAGAAAGGCGAAGCACAAGGTGGCGCAATTCTGTGCGCAAAATGGGTTTGAACAGCGTATGCGTACAGCCTGCTCTGCGCAGATTTGCGGCTTGGGCCTCATCATTGGCCAGCACAATAATAGAGGTTGGCGGATAGTTGTTTTCCCCTTCAAAACTGCGGATGTTGGCAATAGCATTGACCATTTCTTCTTCAGGCAAATCCCCATCCAATACCAACAGCGCGCCGGGGGTTCGCGTATATAAGCTGGCTATTTCGCCAGAGCTGCGCGCTTCAATCACCTCATGGGGCAGCTCGTCCAAATAAAAGGCCATGAGCTGGCGGTTGACCGGCACATCGCTGGCCACAATAGCATGCAAGTTTGGCATGCTGGTTTTAGCAGCCTGCAAAGATCCCTTGGCAGTTGAACCGCTTGTGTCTGTTTCTTGTGGCATAGGAACGCTGCTTGAAACAGCATGAAAGCGCAAGGTGCAGGTTACAACCGTGCCTGTGGGCGTTGTGTCAACGCGCAGTGACCCCCCAAGGCTTGCGACAAATTCCCATGCGCGCACAAAGGCCATGGCACTGCGGCCATGGGGCGGCATCCCTGAACCTGTATCAATGACAGAAAAAACAAGGTGACCCGGGTCGTTGCTTTCGGGCAAACGTTGTACCCTTAATTGCACCATGCCATAGGTTTGGGTTGCTGCCACCGCGCTTTCGGTAAGCATGGTAAGCACTTTATATAACATGAGGGCGTCGCCCTTAAAATAGCGGTGCAAATAAGGGGCCGTAAACCACGACAGGGCAAGGTTTTTGTCTTGCGCTTTTTCATCCACGGCATTGTACACATGCAGCATAAGTTCGCGCAGATCAAAATGGTGAACCTTAGAAGTTTTTGGTATGACAGTCTCTTGCTGAAAACGCTTGGGAAGCTTTTGCGCAAGCCCAATCAAACGACGGCTGGACTTTGTAAGGGCACTGCTAATCGCGCGTCCGTTTTCGTTCAATTCTGTCTGATCAAGGGCGGCAAGTTGGATAAAGAGGTTGTCTGCAATTTCTCGCAGATCGCTTTCAAGTTGTTGCACAGCTACGTCCTTGCCAGCCAGTAAAGGTGGTGCGTTTTTAGGGTCAACATCCGCTGTTTTTGGCGTATCCGTTGAGGAAGAAGGGGCAGAAGGTGGGAGGGATTCAGACAAATCCTCTGTGATGTAAAGCGGATTACTTTGCTCTAAGGCCGCAGAAGTTTTTGCTTTACGTTTGTTTTTGGCAGAATCTTCACGGCGTTTGTTCGTCGGAGCTTCAAGCCAAAGCGGCGTTGGCAAAAATGTTAACAAAAGCGCGCTGGCAACAAGGCCAAGTTGCGGCAAAAAAGCCAAAGCAAAGCTTAAGATTGACGCGTTAAAGCCGTTTTGCCCAGTAAGTAAAAGGGCAATGGCCATGCTTATTGGCGGTATGGCACATAAAAGTAAAAAAAGCTTGGCTCCGTTCACTTTTTTGGCAAGGGCAAAAAGGCTTGTCGGCACAAAAAGCAGCATGCACAGCGCCCAATACGGGACAAAGCGCGTAAGCCAGCCAAATTGTGGAACAAGCGGAAGCAAAAACAACACAAGCCCAAAAATCCCTAACATCAGATATTGCTTGTCAATGTGCGGCGCCTTGTCGCGGGTGGCCATAATATGGCGGCCAACCTGAGGTAAAATAAGCAGGGCAATACCCGGCGCAAGAAGGCCCGGCAATTCCCATATCTTTACGCTACCCTGTCCACTTACAGGCAAGCCCCAAAACATATGGGTGAGCACAGCGCCAAGAAACAATGCGCTCCATAACCGCCATTCGCTGCGTTCAACAAGGCCTCGCACAAAACAGGCCACCAAAAGCGCGGCAAAAAGCAGGCTGAACGCCAAACCGAGGTTTTCAACCATGGATGAAAAAACAGGACGGATTGCCGGCATAAAACCTGGTGCAGGCAGGCTAGATAGCTGAACGTATAAGGTTTGGGGCCCGCTCGCCCCGTTTGGCAACAGGTACACGCCTTGGCTTTGTTGCTTGAGCTCCTGCGGAGTGCTGTTTGGCTGCAACATCCATACTTTTGCAGGCAACGGGGCTAGATGGCGAAGGGCAAGGTGCAAATCCAGCACAGACGGGACCACAGGCGGCGTAGCTATAGGCATGCGCAACCAAAAAGCACCAAAAGAATGCGGCAGTTGCCACGGTGTATACGGAGTGAATTTTTGTTGCGCATCGCTTGAAAGGATCGTGCTGAGCAAGGCCTGGCCTGTGGGGTCAACAAACATGGCAAGGCCTGTCACCTCGTTTGTAACGTCAGCTTTTTTTGTAGCCGTATCAAAAGGCGGTATGGTTACAGAACCTGAAGGCGCTGCGTTTGGTGACGCTGCAGAGGTTTGTGGCGCCCCGTCGGGCATAGTGGCGGCAAAGCTTGGGCTATGGGCCGCAAAAACGCACAGCATAAGGCAACAGAAACTGCAAAACCTTACCATGGCTTTGAAACGGGCTTTTTTTACTGGCAAAGCATTATGTGAAGAGGCTGTGCCAACCAAGGGCAGGGGGGGGGTGCAACACAAGCCTGTAACAGGATATGTTGATTGAAAAATCTGTAGAAAAAAAAGGTATATGGATCGCAAAGTATATCTCCGTGATGGTTGTTTCATGGGATATATGCCTAAATATAGGCCGTGTATGCTAACATTGTGCACAGCATTTGTTGTATCTTCTTGCCAGCTGTTTGGGCACGTAACGGCAGGGGTTTTGACACGATGATCATTTTCTGCCAATGCCAACAACACGGTGCCACGCGTAAAAGCAGGTGTTGGATATTGTGCACAACTGCCATGAGGACTTGCCTCTATTTATATGTAACATATTGATAAAACACAAAGACTATCTTTTCATAAAAAAGTCTTGAATAAGACTACACTTTTTTTAAACAAGAGAAAAGCCTTTTATGCCCTGAAACTCTATTTTTTTATCATGAATATGCGGTGTTTTGCTAAAAACAGATGCTTGCTTTAGGCGCGTTATGGGGTGCTTGCTTGCACTGACAATATCAGCTAAAATCATGATACAAGGGGAATACAGTATGAAATGCAATCGTTGTAAAAAAACCGCCATCGTTTCTTTACCAAGCCACAATACCGGATTTTGTCCTGAATGTTTTCGCGCCTTTGTCTTGCGGCAAGTGGAGCGCGGCATTGCCTCACACAAGCTTTGCACCTTTGAGGATCGGATCCTTGTGGCCCTTTCGGGGGGTAAAGATTCGCTGTCGCTCATGCTTATTTTGGCAGAACTTGGCTATAATGTCACAGGCTTGCATATTGATTTGTCTATTCCCCACTCTTCTGTCACGTCACGAGCTGTTGTGGAGCGGTTTTGCAAAAAGCATGGCTTTAGGCTGATTGTTAAAGAAATGGAGCAGGAGGGCCTCGCCATACCCAAGGTGAAGGAACGTTTGGCACGGCCGATTTGTTCTGCTTGCGGTAAAATAAAGCGGTACTTTTTTAACAAGGTAGCTCTTGATGAAGGTTTCACAACCCTTGCCACAGGGCATAACCTCAATGATGAGGTGGCGCGGCTTTTCAGCAATACCTTGCGTTGGGATGTCGGCTATTTGTCAGACCAGGGGCCACGACTTGAAGGAAAGGACGGGTTTTCAAGCAAAATCAAACCCTTATGGCGTCTTACAGAATTTGAAATCGCCAATTATGCCTTCCTTGAAAATATCGAACACCATTATAGCCCATGCCCCTACAGCACAGGCGCAAGCTTTACCTTTTATAAGCATATCTGGGACGAATTAGAAGAAGCCATGCCAGGGCGAAAGCTGGCATTTTATCAAGATTTTTTAACGCGCGGGCGAGCTGCCTTTGCCGCAGAAGAAGAAAAGAGCGGCCTAACCTTACAGCCTTGCACCATGTGCGGCTATCCCACCTCCGCAGGGGTTTGCGGTGTCTGCCGCATGCGTGAAGGACAAGCGAAAGGATAGGTTTTTGATGGTTGGAGCATCGGTTGATTTTTTTTGAAAAAATGTGTCTTATTGTGAATATTTGACTTTGTGTATCCTTTGGGCTACGGTTTTGTCGTGAATATTGTTCGAGAAACAAATCTATTTTCAATATGGCTTCGCAAATTGCGTGATGTTAAAGGTCGTGCTCGAATTGTGGCTCGTATTGATGCTGCAAAGCTGGGTAACTTTGGTGACTGCAAAGGCCTTGGTGATGGCGTGAGTGAAATGCGTGTCCATTTTGGCCCAGCATATCGAATCTATTATGCGCAAGAAGGACAAAGTATGTATTTGTTACTCGTAGGGGGCGATAAATCTACACAGGAAAAAGATATTGCAAAAGCCAAAGAACTATGGGCTTTTATTAAAAATAAAGCATAGGTAACATAATGAACGAGATTACCATTACTGAATACAGTAGCGCAAACTATCTTGATAATGAAGAAATGATTGCCGAATATTTAGCCGCTTGCCTTGAAGATAGCAATGTTGACCTTTTTCTTGTGGCACTTGGGAACGTAGCAAAAGCTAGGGGCATGACACAACTTGCTAAAGATACCGGCCTTAGCCGTGAAAGCCTTTATAAAGTCTTTTCACCCGGCACAAAACCACGCTTTGAAACTATTCTTAAAATATCTCGAGCTCTTGGTGTGCCATTACGTGTTACGGGAGAGTATCAACAAGTGTAGAAAGAGTGCTTTTAAGAACAATACACTAGGTCAGGCATGACGCAAACACTTGTGCCAGAACAAGTGCACATTGCTAGGCTTATGATTTTTCATTGACTTTTGGAATTATGAGTTGAGCATGAAAGCTCTTGACCCAATGTTTTTGACAAATTGCTTTTAAGTTCCAAATGCAATTAAGCAAGAAGTTGAAAGACTTTTTGATGTTCCTGTACAATATGAGCGTTGCTTTATTATGGGTTCTTACGACCCAAAATCCCAAACAGATATTAAACTTCGAGACTGGGCAACCAAAAAGGTGCTAACTAAGGTGCCGGGGGTAACTGTTGATTTTACCCCAAGGCAACAGCGCAAAAAAGGCCCTTGTTGCATCGGAAGTGACCACCATGAAATCCGTGAGTGTCCTGTTAGTGCTGCGTCCATGCTTGGCACACAGGAAAAAGGCGTTGATACCAAAATTGCTACAGAAATGCTAACAATGGTATTTACAAATAAATGCGATGCCATTGTTTTGGTGTCTGCAGATAAAAATTTCATCCCTCTTGTGGGAAACGTTCTTAATCAATGCGTTAAAACTATCAATGCCTTTTTTCCCAGCCGTGGTATAGAGTTAGCAAATAACTGTTGGGCAAGTTTTGACTTGTTTAAGACGAGAGAGGGCTTTAGACGTTAACGATTTTTTGATTGCCCTGAGCCATCTTATTTCTTCATTGCAGAAAACGAGGCATACAAAGTTGTGCCTTTTTTTATGAGGGATTGGCACAATCCATACCGTTGCACTTAAGCGCACACAATCTGGTCAAAGATTTTGCAACGCGTTTTTTGTTCCAAGCCATAAAAAAAGGCATGAACCATGGTCCATGCCTTTGTGCAAAGCCTATTTGACGTAAGTTACGGTTTTTATATCGCTTCCTTCGTCTTTTTCGTCTGTCTGCCTATTTCATCATGCCGTTTTCACGGTAATACTTTTCAGCACCAGGATGCAAGGGGATCCCTGCAAGGTCGGTTGTGGCCATGTCTTTGGTGACTTTTTTCATGACACCGTGGGCTTTGGCCAGTTCAGGCAAGTTTTCCCAAAAGGTTTTGGTCAGGTCATAGATAACATCATCGGGCATGGATTCGTCTGTTATCATGATCATTTTAATGGCTGTTGTGGGTACGGGTTCCGTTTGGTTTTCGTAGGTGTTAGCCGGGATTGTGTAGCTTGAGTACCACGGATATTGGACTTGCAGTTTTTTCACAAGTTCCGGATCAATGGGGATAAGCTTGCCATCGGCAGTGGCGCACATTTCGGTAACGGCTGCGGTGGGTGTGCCTGCCATGATCCAAGCGCCGTCAAGCTGCTTGTTGCGCATAAGGTCAATGGATTCGGTAAAGCCCACAAATTGTGCTTTAAGGTCGTCGGGGTATTTGAGGCCGGCTTCTGTAAAGTGGATGCGTGATTCCACTTCGGTGGTACCGCCTGCAGCACCCGGGGCAAAGCGTTTGCCTTTAAAATCGGTAAGCTTGTTCACGCCGCTGTCCTTACGGGCAACCACTTGGTTGGGGTTGTAGTAAAGGCCTGCAATGATGCGCAAACCAGGATACGCACGGTCTTTAAAGCCGCGTTGTCCGTTCATGGCTTCATAGGCGATGCTGGTCACGGCAAAGGAAACCTGAGCGTTGCCTGCTTTGAGCAGGTTCAGGTTTTGCACGCCACCGTTGGAGGCTTGGACATTGGCCCGCACATAATCAAGCTTGCTGTTCCAAAGGTTGGCGATACCTGCACCTAGAGGATAAAGCGCGCCTGTTGTGGCGGCAGTGGGGAAGCTGATGTTAACTCTGTCCTTTGCTGCCATGGCAGGGGACGCGGTAACCAGCATGCTCAAGCTGAGCAGTGCGGCAAGAAACGATGTGCGCATAAAAGCTCCTAAGTTAAAGTTTATTGGTTTGTTCCGATTGAATGTTTTGTTGTACGCCAATTGACAATGGCCACGGCGGCAAAAAGGGCACAGCCAATGGCATCGGTTATAAGATTAGGATCGATTGCCAAAAAGGCAACTACCAGCAAGACGATGCGCAAAAGAGTGTTGCATGGCCCAAAAAGCATCCCTTGCAGTGCAGCAGCTAGGGCCGCCACGCCAAGGCTTGCCGAAACAAGAGCCCACAGAGTTGCCAGAGTATTGTGTTCGCTTTGATACAAAAGCAGCGGATTGTTCAGAAAAAAGAACGGCAAAATAAAGCCTGTAATGCCAAGCTTCATGGCGATGAAGGATGTCTTTGTTTGGTCAGCCTTAGCAATGCCTGCCGCCACATAGGACGACATGGCCACAGGGGGCGTGATGTTGGAAAGACAGGCATAAAACAGGCAAAACATATGCGCAGCCAATGGCGTTGCGCCGATTTTGGTCAGCACAGGCACAGCCACGGCAGCCACAATAACATAGGCGGCAACTCCTGGAACGCCCATGCCAAGGATAATGCTCATGAGCATGACAAAAAAGCCGCCCAGGAACAATTGCCCTTCACCCACATATTTAAGCACTTCGTAGCCAAAGGTTAAGCCAAGCCCTGTCAAAGAAACAGAGCCTATGATAACGCCAATGATAACACAGGCCGCGCCAACGCCAACGGCACTGCGCGCGCCTTCATCCAAGGCTTTGATGATGGTAGCTAGGCTCATGCGTGTAGAAGGTTTGAGCCACGAAGCCACAACCGTTGCAAAAATCGAAAACGTTGCGGCATAGAGCGGTGTGTAGCCCAAAAATAAAAACGTCAGCAGCACAACAAGCGGAATGGCAAGGTGCCCGCGTGTTTTCATGACCTGCCATGCTATGGGAATGTTTTCCGGAGCAAGGCCTTTAAGCCCCAACTTTTTTGCTTCAAAATGTACAGCCATAAGCAAGGTAAGGTAGTATAAAAACGCAGGAATGGCAGCGGCAAGCAGTACCGTTGTGTACGGTACGCCTAAAAATTCTGCCATAATAAAGCCCACTGCGCCCATAATTGGCGGCGCAAACTGACCGCCTGTTGAGGCAACAGCTTCAACCGCCGCGGCAAAGTCTGCTCTATAGCCGGTACGCTTCATGAGCGGAATGGTGATGGCGCCTGTGGTTGCCACGTTGGCTAAGGCACTACCGTTGATCATGCCCATAAGGGCACTGGCAATAACCGAAACCTTGGCAGGGCCACCGGCAGTGCGCCCCACAAGCGTGAGGGCAATGTCGTTGATAAAGGCCGAAAACCCGCTGTATTTAAGGAATGTTCCAAAAAGAATGAACAAAAAAATGTAGGTTGCTGATACCCCAACCCCAACGCCCAAAAGGCCCTGACTGCCCCAAAAAAGGTGTTCAACAACACGATCCCAGGTAAAGCCTGTGTGGCCAAAGGCGCCCGGAATGATGTTTCCAAAAAAGCAGTACAGCATAAAAGCCGCAGCAAGGTAGGCCAAATTGGGCACCACGCGCCGTGCCATTTCAAAGGAAATAACAACGCCAAGGCTTGCAACCATATAATCAACGGGTAAGAAAAAGCCGCCACGCATGGTGATGTCGTTGTAGTTCAGCACAAGGTAGCCAAAGGCAAAAAGCCCCCCTGCTATACACAAAAGGTCTAAAAGTGACGGGGTGTTTTTGTTTTTACCACGAAAGGCAGGGTACATGCAAAAGGCAAGGACAAGCATGAACATGATATGCCATGAACGCAATTTCATGGCGTCAAGCACAGAAAACGTGTTCACATACATTTGGAACAAAGCCCAAGTCACAGCCAAGGTTGTGACAAAGATGTTCCAAAATCCAAAAAGGCTACGGGTGCGTGCCTCGGATTCTTTTTCTTCCACAAGTTTTTTTGCCGCATCTTCTGCGCTTTCTGCTTCTGTAGGCGCGGTGTTTTCAGCTTGATTTTTTGAACAAGGTGTATCAGTCATGGCTATGCCTTTGAGCGTTTTTTATGTCCAGCCAGGGCCCCGCTGCGTAGGATCCAAGGAGCCGTATGGAGGTGCAATAAGCGGTCATCTCGCCAAGCAGGCCTGCCCTTGACGGATTTGTAAGGTCACATTCAACATCCACAAAAAAGGCGTATTTCCAATCAGCACCTGTATGGCTGGAGCCTTTTTTAAGGAGCGGCCTTGATTCGATTTTGCGCATATTAACCTGATGCTCAGCCAGCATGCACAACAATTTGGCCAAAGCCCCGGGCTGGTCAGGCAGGGTGAACAAAATGGAGGATCTGGCAGCGTCCTTTTCTTGCAAAATGTCCTGCGGCGGCCATGTGCTTTCAGGCAAGGTTACGCTGACAAAGCGCGTCCAGTTGTCGTCCTCATCCTCAATGCTGTGGGCTAAGCTGTTTAGGCCAAAAATCCCCGCAAGGTTTTGATGCCCAACAGCTGCCGCGCCAGCCTCTGATGCCGCACGCTTTGCTGCAGCTGCCGTTGATTCAAGCGCGATAAGAGGAACCCCAGGCAGATTGTCGCGAAGCCATTTGGAACATTGGGCCAAGGGCTGAGGATGCGAATACACGCTTTTGATGGAGGCAAAGGACGATTCATTGCTCAATAACGTATTGGAGATTCTGGCAAAAGCTTCACCACGGATGCGCAAGGTGTGCTGCAAAAAAAGGTCAAAGCTTGGGCCAACAGTGCCGCGCAACGAATTTTCAAGGGGGACCATGCCCATATGACACTGCCCCTTTGCCACCGCTTCAAACACATCAGGCAAATCAGCACAGGCGATAAAGTCCACATGCGCTGCGTGTAAATGTTTGCCCGCATATTCCTGTGCGGTGAAAAAGGAAAAAGTGCCTTCAGGGCCAAGATAGGCCACTTTGTATGCTGACGTTGGCATGCTTATCTCCATGCTATAAAAAACCGCAGGGTTGGCCTGCGGCTTTGTATACAAAATTCTGATACGCCTCAACAAAGGCTGAGATGTGTTCAGAGGGCAGTCTGTTAAGGGGCTGGTGTCTCAGCAGGGGCATCCTCCAAAGCAGGTTTGGGAGTAGGAATAGCCGGCGTTGTGTCTTCAAGGCGCAGATCAAGGATGGTTGATTCTTGTTCCGGTCTGGTGCTTGTGATGTAATTGTAGCTAAGGCTGGTGATGATAAAAAAAACAGCCATAAATCCAGTAACTTTGGCAAGCAAGCCGCCTGCACCGCCGCTGCCAAAAACCGAAGCGTTACCACCGCCAAAGATGACGCCCATTCCCTCTTTGCCTGTTTGCAATAAAACCAAAAGAACCAAAGCCAGGCATACTATAACATGCAGTGTAAGAATAAGCGTTTGCACCTATGTGCTCCTTAAAATGCTTCCCGTTAGGGATGACACGTTTTTGTAGGTTAAAAAGACAGACCTTATACAGATCTGTTAGGCTGAAAGAATGCTTGCAAACTCTTTTGCCTGTAAAGAAGCTCCTCCTACCAGAAGACCATTGACATTGTCAAGGGCAAGAATGTCAGGCGCGTTTTGTGCGGTGACACTTCCCCCGTACAATAAGCGGATATGCGCGGCAATCGAACCCAATTGTTCGCTCAAAAGCGCGCGCAATAAGGCATGAGCCTCTACAATATCAGCCTGAGAAGCCACATTGCCTGTGCCTATGGCCCACACTGGTTCATAAGCAATGACAATGGTTTGCGGATTAAATTCTTGCAAATCTTGCAGGGCAGAATTGAGCTGATGCTGCATCACATGTTCAAGGGAGCCGGCTTTACGCTCATCAAGCGTTTCACCAACGCACAGCATCACATGCAGGCCATGGCTTTGAGCAAACGCAGTTTTTTGGGCAATAAATGCTGACGATTCTCCAAGGATATGGCGTCTTTCAGAATGTCCGATAAGTACCCAAGTCGCTCCTGCATCTTTGAGCATACTTGGCGCGATTTCCCCTGTAAACGCGCCGTTTTCGGCAGGGTAGAAGTTTTGCGCGCCAATATGAAAGCCGGATTTGCCAAGTCCTTTTTTAGTGGCACTTAGGGCAGTAAACGGCGCAAATAGTACAACGTCATGCCGTAAAGGTTTTTTGGCGCAAAGTTTTACAAGCTCTTTGGCGCATTGTTCGGCCTCTTGCTGGGATTTGTTCATTTTCCAGTTGGCAGCTATCAGGGTTTGCATGGCTTTTTCCTATGGATTTTTTGGCGCTGTCATTGATGAGGATACTCTAACAAATCTTTATGCAAAAAGATAGTCTATGTTGTCAAGCTGTGCGGAGGTTTTTTTGTGAACTGCTACCGCGCCACGGCGTCACTGCGCATCGCTACCGCTT
>CAYJIX010000059.1:0-1114 GCA_964370375.1 uncultured Desulfovibrionaceae bacterium
ATGCCAAGAGAAAAAACGAGTCTGACAAAGCATATCACCCCTTTTCAGCCCCCTGAAAGGAGGCAGCGCAAAACCAAGGCATGTTCCAACGGATTTTGATAGTAGTTTTTGCGCAAGCCAACCTGTGTAAAGCCTGCTTTTGCATACAGGGCCAGCGCCGCAGTATTGCTTTGCCTCACTTCAAGGATAGCGTTTTGCACCCCCATGGTTACGGCCGTTTGCAAAACTTTGTTCAAAAGCAGCCAGCCAAGCCCCTTTTGGCGTTCTGTTGATGCCACGGCAATATTGAGGATTTCCAGTTCCATTGCGGTAAGGTATAAGGTAATGTAGGCTATAAGCGTTTGGTTGCGTTGCAGGCCAAAAGCTGCAAAGGCATTTTGCGTAAAGGCAGCAATGTATTGTTCCTTGCTCCAAGGCATGGTAAACGAGGCCTGTTCAAGCTGCACCACGTCTGCAATGTCGTTGTGGTTTAGTCTGCGTATGGTAATATCCGAAAGGGTTTGAATATGTTGCGTGTTCATAAAAAGAGCTTTGAAAAAAGTGCGTTTAATGTAAGCGAAGGCCTTGTTTGTACAGACACTCAAGACCGTCTGCTTATGGTTATGCCGCCTAGTGCCGCAAGGCGTTCCGGCTTGATACGCCGCCTTGTTGCCGTTGTGCTGACAGATACTCAGCACCGTCTTTGGCTGACACGTCATGTTTTGCCCCACGAGCTTTTCCCTTCTTTGTGGGATGTCACGGGGGCAAGCGCCGTGCTTGGCCTTGAATCAAGGCAGGATGCTGCAAGGCGCAGTGTTTTTGCCCGTTGCGGTGTTGAGGTTGATTCGTTCAAGCTGTGGCGAAGTTCCACACAGGTTTTTGGCTGTGAAGGCTTTAACGTTTCATTATACCGCGCGGTGGTGGCAACAGGCTCGCACACATTGGCACAACAAAACGCCTTTGGCAAGGTGGATAGCCTTTTTGCGAGCAAAGCAGAGGTGCAAGGCCTTGTTGCGCAAAGTCCTGAACTTTTTTCCCCGTTATTGCAGTGGGCCGTGACAGGCGTGCAAAAGGCGGCAACCCCAGCCCTTGATTAGGCTCCTATGGTTAGGCTCCTATGGTTAGGCTCCTATGG
>CAYJIX010000059.1:1214-11099 GCA_964370375.1 uncultured Desulfovibrionaceae bacterium
CCCCAGCCCTTGATTAGGCTCCTATGGTTAGGCTCCTATGGTTAGGCTCCTATGGCTAGGCTCCCCTGAATAAGCTCCCCTAGCTAAACTCTCTTGGACAGGCTCCTGTGCGACGCTAGCCTCGCCTGTGCCAAAAGCAAATACACGTTTGGCTTTGGCCTTTTTTGTTGCGCACCTAGCCTGCGTCCTATGGGGATATGTCAGACCTTTTTGATTGGGCGACAGCTTTTTACACCAACCCTTTTTTATTTATCCTGTGCAGGCGGCACAGCGTCAGGGTCGTGCGGCACAGGTCCTTGATGATGAAGCTTTGCCTTTGGAAGAAGCTGTTGCACGCGGTGCTTGAGGGTGATGTTTTCAAGGTAGCTGATAAGTTCTGCATTGGCAGCGTGCACAAAAAGGCGCAAATCGTCGTGCAGGTCTTGCGGGTTTTCGTGAGCAAGGCACAATACAGCGCAGGTGGCGTTGTTCAGCACAACAGGCAAGCAGATGGTGGTTTCAAAGTGTGGCCTGTGGGGCTGGTTGTCAAAAAGCGGCGCCGTTGCACTGCCTTCTGCTGTGGTGAACACAGGCAAGCCGTCGTTGCGAAAAACCCAGCCGGCAATGCCGGTAGTTACGGGCAAAACCAAGGGGCCTTCTTCTAAAAATAGGGGAATATTTTCCTTTTCAATGACATAGGATGCGTTGTCTTCAGGGATCGAAGCAAAGGCGCTGTAGGTCATGCCTGCACCCACAGCCACAAGGTCAAGAAATTGTTTGAGGTATTTTTGCCACGGGAGTCGCTGTCTGCGCAATTCTTGAATTTTTGTAAGTGTATGAAAATATTGAACAGATGCATGGTTTATGGCAGTATTTTGGTCGAAGTTGACATCGCAATAGGTGGCAAGCTTGGCAAGGGCTTGTTGTTCACGCTGGCTAAAGGTTCGTGCTGTTAAGGTGTCCACGCACAAGGCACCTCCGCTCGGCAAGGGAAAGCCCATAAACGAAGCAACAGAGAATTCATAACTTTCGTTATAATAGCCCAATTGGCTGTTTTCTGCCTCAAAATGGTCAACAATAAGTGGTTTTTTGTTGCGAACAATCCAGCCAACCAAACCGCGTGGGGCAACGTTTGCTGTGAAAGGTGCCTGTGGGTTGGCGCAAGATGCAGCATCAAGCACAAGCGTTCCATCCTCTTGCGGTAAAAAGCGCGCAATGCAATGAACATCAAGTGACAATCTGACTAAACCCAAAATTTCATCTGTAGGTAACGAAGAGAGCATGTTTACCTCGTGATCCGTAAGTCTGTTGTACGCGATATAAAAAGGAGCCTGTACGGTTTCTGCACAATTGATTGTGCAGGCTTTTTATGTAGTTTGGCTGTACTGCGTAAGTGTAAAAAGCTTCAAAGGCAGATTTTGTGCCTTTGACAGCGTTTTGTATTGGTATCAGATAACCCTGTGACTAGGCAACAGTCTTTGAGCGAAAAACCATGATAAACGGATAGTTTTGTCAAAAAAGAATCACGCTTGTTGAGCAAGCAGCCCAATAAGGCAACAATCCATGAGCACGCAGCAGAAGTTCATGGCTTTTGTTTTTTTACACTTTTTTATTGACATGTCCAGATTTTGGGAAAAAGTATTTTTGCAAAGATGTTCATAATCTCTTGAACTTATTATAGATTTATGCCGTGTGAATTTGTTGGTTAACGTATTGCCAAGGCTTTTAAAAAAGAGTATGTATAATGTATTATAGTTACATATATGCTGAGCTGGTTTGAGGATGTTTTTTATAGTGCATATGCAAGCAAACTCTTCAGCTAGATTTTGGAGTGTGTTTTGATTACCGTACTTGTTGTTGACGACTCTTTATTTTTTCGTAGCACGCTGTCTAGAATGTTGTCCAATGACCCAGAAATTACGGTTATAGATACAGCTAAAGACGGTGAAGAAGCTCTTGAAAAAATTAAAAAACTCAATCCGGATGTGGTCACCCTAGATGTTGAGATGCCGCGCCGTGACGGGCTCTCTACGTTGCAGGTCATCATGGCAGAAATGCCACGTCCTGTGATCATGGTGAGCACATTAACAGCTGAAGGTGCTGAAACCACCTTAAAAGCCTTAGATATAGGCGCTGTGGATTTTGTGCCTAAATTTCAAGCGCAAACAACCACGGTCAATACCGCTGATATTGGCAGGGAATTGTGTGAAAAAGTCAAAGCCGTTGGGCATAAGCATTTGGGCATAGCACGCAGATTGCGGGCTCAAGGCGCAAAGGCAGCGTGCGTTCCGCTTGCCGGAACTGCTGCCACAACAGCTAGCGGCACTTTTTCCAAAACAACCGACAAAAAAGCAGGTGCAACGTCAAGCGCTCCTTTTTCCAAACCCCTTGTCAGAAGTACAACCACAACGGTTGCGGGTGCCTCTGTCGGATCTGATCTGCGTAAAAGGGTACAAGAAGCTGTGCAAAACGTGCCAAAACAAGGCATTGCAAGCGCTACGGCAATGCGTGGCAAACGCCAGACCCGTGATTATGTGGCCATTGGCGTTTCAACAGGTGGGCCGCCTGCGGTGCAAAAGGTGCTTGCTGCGTTGCCTGCTGATTTTCCGGCAAGCATACTTATTGCACAACATATGCCGGGCACCTTTACCGGGCCTTTTGCCAAAAGGCTGGACAGTGTGTCTAAAATTCATGTTAAAGAAGCAGAAAATGGCGACCGCTTGCAAAAAGGTGTGGCCTATGTTGCGCCCGGCGGAAAGCATTTACGTGTGGATATGAAAGGCGCCGCGCCGCAGATTTTTGTAGTTGGTGAACCTGCTGAAGCCCTTTATAAACCTTCTGCCACGGTGTTGTTTGAATCCTTGGCACAAAACCTTGGGCGGCGTACCCTTGGGGTTATCATGACGGGCATGGGGAGCGATGGCTGTATTGGCATGCAAGCGCTCAAAAACAAAAACGCGTATGTCCTTGCGCAAAGTGAGGCCTCGTGCGTGGTCTATGGCATGCCTAAGGCTGTGATAGATGCCAATCTTGCCGATGAAATTGTTGACATTGATAACCTTGCTGAAGCTATCATGATGGCATTGTATAAATAGAATGGAGTGTTTATTCGTGGATAAAGACCTACAGATGACCATGGCAGACGCAGCACTTTGCGCCGAGCTTATAGAGTCGTTGCAAAGCCAAGATCCTGATGTTGTAAGAAAGGCTGCTTTTGAAGCAGGGATTTGCGATGATCCGCAAATCACAGACCTGCTTGTAAAACACATCCAAAGCAGTCATTTGGGTGTGCGCGAGGCTGCGGAATTTAGCCTTCGTGCCATTCGTGGTAAGCGTGTGGTGCAGGGCGTGGCAGGTCTTTTGCGTGCAGATGATGCTGCTGTGCGAAACGTCACCATGGATATTCTGCGCGAGATAGGCTCTGACGATTTGGACACCTTGCACGCGCTTTTGACCGATTCTGATGGTGATGTGCGTATTTTTATTGCAGATATTTTGGGTCAATCAGGGACAGTGTTGTCTGTGGGGCCGCTTATTGAAGCGTTGCAGCACGATGAGGATGTCAATGTTCGCCACCAGGCTGCGTCCAGTTTGGGAAATTTGGGTTTTCCTGAGGCTGTAAAAGCTTTGGAAGCAAGCCTTAATGACGATGAGTGGGTGCAATTTGCCAGTGTGGAAGCTTTGTCAAAAATCCGCGATTCTTCATGTGTTGGCGCGCTTAGCCGTTCTTTAGAGCATGTGTCAGACCTTGTTGCCTCTATCATCATCCGCGCCTTTGGTGACATGGGCGATGTTAAAGCTGTGCCGCTTTTGTTAAAATATCTTGATGTGCCAAGCGTGCCCTTGCGCAATCAAGCCATAAAGTCAGTCATACAAATCCTTGGCAGTTCTTCGCTTGAACTGTTGGATTCGGCAGGGCAGGGCAAATTAAAAGCGCATTTGATGGATATTCTTGATGATGAGGACGAATCCTTTGTGCTGACCGGTCTTACGGGCTTGGCTTCTTTGGGTGATGCGGCTGCAACGCAAAAGGTCCTTGATTTAGCGCAAAGAACAGACCCAGACGCCAACCATATGGTGTACGAAGCGGCGTTGCAATGCCTTGTGGGAATAGGCTTTAACGAAGAAGTGGAAAAAGCCTTGCAAAGCGGCGAAGAAAGCATCGTACAGGTTGCTGTACAAGTGTGCGGAGCCATTGGCAGCACCGAAAGTTTGCAAGCTCTTAAATCTATTTTTTGGTCTTGCGATCGCAATACCCAGCGTATTATTGCCGCGTTTTTAGGACGCCACGGCAGCGCGGACGACATGGCCTTTTTTGAAGACGTTATTGAAAATCATACCGACCCTACGGTGAGTAAAGGGGCGTTGTTGTTTTTGGGTCAACATGGCGATGTTGAGCGTCATGGTGAAAAAATGATGGCGTTTCTTGGGCATAAATATAACGATGTACGGGAAGTGGCGTTTCATGCCTGTTTGCAACTTCAAGCAGCAAGCCTGTATGAAGGGATCATGGCTTTTAAAACGAGTTCAGATTCGTTCAAGCGTGTCATGGCCATACAGGTTATGGGCCACCTTAATGTTTTGGAATACCTTGATGATGTCTGCACGGCCCTTGAGGATGAAAGCAGCGATGTGCGCAAAGCCGCCCTTTATGCCATAGGTGCGGTTTGTGACGAGCATCCGGAACTTTTCGACAGGCTTTCTCCACGGTTGTATGATCAAAGCAATGAAGTAAGGCTTACCCTTGTGAATATTGCAGGTGAACATAACAGCACACAGGCTTTGCAGTTGCTCATGGCGGCCCTGCATGACGAGGATGATTGGGTCAAGATTCGGGCCATGGAATCGTTGAGCGAAAAATCGCCGCCAAACCTTGCCACCATGCTCATCAACGAGCTTGAAAACAGCTCTGTCTTAGTAACTATCAAAATTATTGAAATATTAGGTATTATTGGCGACAATGTTGCCTTTATGGCATTGTTAAAGCTCATCAATCAAACCAATCCCGACATACAGCAAGCTGCAGAAAACGCGCTGATTCAAATTCAAGAACAGCAAGGAGGTGAGTTCTAATGAGCCAATTCTCAAAGCCAGCCTCACCGTCCTCGCCGTCTTCCGTATCAAGTGCTGCGAAACTCAGCAGTGAGGAATTTTCTTCCCTGCGTGATTTTATTTATACGCAATGCGGCATTTTTATTCATGAAAACCGTAAATACCTTATTGAAAATCGTCTGGTGGGACGTTTAAGAGAGCTCAACCTTAAACGCTATAGCGAATATTATAATTATTTGCGTTTTGACGTGGGCAGGCAGCAAGAGCTTAAACGCCTTTTTGAAGTCATTACCACCAATGAAACAAGTTTTTATCGTAACCCACCGCAGCTTAAAACTTTTCAGCAGGTGGTGTTGCCTGCATATATTGAAAAACAGCGCAAGCAGGGCATGCGTAAACTGCGCATCTGGTCTGCTGGTTGCTCTACAGGTGAAGAGCCATATACCCTTGCCATGATTTTGCACGAAGTTTTGGGGGCAGAAATTGCTACATGGGATATAAGGATCACAGCCAACGACCTTTCCGAAGCCGTACTTGCTGCTGCAAGGCGTGGTATTTATTCTGAATATTCGCTGCGTACCACCCCTAAAGATATTGTTGCCAAGTATTTTACAAAAGAGCAAAACACGTTTCATGTGTCGCCAAAATTAAAACGCTTGGTATCGTTTGGGCAGATCAATTTGAATGATAAACGGCAATTGGCGCGCCTTGAACGCTCGCACATCATTTTTTGCCGCAACGTGATCATCTATTTTGATGATGTTATGAAACGTTCTGTCATCAGTGCTTTTTATGACAATTTATTGCCGGGGGGCGCGCTTCTTATCGGCCATTCAGAATCCTTGCATGGCATATCGAGCACGTTTAAGCCTGAACATCATACCGGAACCCTTGTGTACCGCAAACAATAGGTTTTTATGAACGCCTGTGTCCTTGCCATAGCCAATCAAAAAGGAGGAGTGGGAAAAACCACCTCTGCCCTTTCTTTAGCTGCGGCCCTTGGAAGAGCAGGTAAAAAGGTGCTGCTCTTGGACATGGATCCGCATGTGTGCGCGTCGGTGCATTTGCGCTTGTATCCTGAGGAGCATAAGTACACCTTGCACACGGTTTTTTCGGCCCTGTCTGACACAGGGTACGGCGATGGAGCTGATAACGGCTCTATGCAAAAAATGTGGGATGACGCCATTATTAAGGACAGCGGGCGCACGTTTGATGTGGTTTGCGGCGACACGCGCCTTGCTGAAATAGAAGGCGATATGCGTGGGCAAAGCAATCGCGGCTTTTTATTGCAACAAGCCTTGCAAATCCCACGCGAAACCTACGAATATATTATACTTGATTGCCCTCCGCAAATGAGCGTATTGCTTGTCAACGCGCTTGTGGGTGCTGATTGGCTTATCATTCCCATTCAGACAGATTTTTTGGCTTTACATGGCCTTAAATTGTTGTTTGATACCATAAGGACGCTCAACAAGGTTTTGCAACAGCCCATTCGTTATAAGGCTTTGCCAACCATGTTTGATAAACGCACCAAAGCTTGTAAGCAGATTTTGGCTATGCTTCAGGAAAAAATGGGCAGTGCTGTGCTTGATGTGATCATTCCCATGGATACACGCTTTCGTGAAGCCAGTGCCCTTGGTCAGGTTGTGTATGATATCAACCCCTACTGCCAAGGTGCCATAGCCTACACAAAGCTAGCCGACGAGGTCATGGACCTATGCTAAAATCTCCAATGGATTATTTTGCCGCGCAAGATTTTTCAACCAAACCTGCAGACAATGCAAGCTTGGATGAAAACGAAGTTTTATTCATGCAAAAATACATGGGCCTTGATGATACAGCCGTGCCAAAGCACGTTTCTACAGGTGCAGAAGGTGCTGTCCATAACGGTGGTGCAATAAGCGTGGCTAATGCTCCTGCTGAGCCTGTCAAAGTAGATGAAAGCGAGATACCACTATTGCCGCTTGCACAGACCCCTATAGCAGATCCTGAAGGTAAAGTGGCAAAGCCAGAGGTTAAAGAAGCAAAACCTGTTGAGGCCGCTTTTATAAACGCTGAAGCACCTCTTTTTGATTCCATTGAACCAGAGGATGTAACCGTTGTAACCGTACACGAAAAGGCTGCGCAACAAACGCTTGTGGCAGATACAGCCACCCTTGATAAAGGCGCAGAAAAAAGCCCTGAACAGCAGCCCATGCAGCCTTTAGATACAGACCTTGCCAAAGAAACGCCTGTCAGCGCGCCGTTGCATGAAGCTACGCCAGTTGAAGCCGTACATGATGCAGCAGCAGATGAAGAAGTGGCGCCTTTTGCAGGTGCAGTTGATGCGAGGCCTCATTCGCAAAATGCCAACGAGGGCGATCAACATGAGAAAGCCAAAACCTTGCATGATAAAGAGCTTGCCTTGCAAAATCAGGAGCAAATCCAGCTTGTGGGTTTTTATGTGGCGGGCCAATTGTATACGGTACCCATTGACCTTGTGAACGAGGTCATACGCCGTTTGCCCACATCTAGGCTCCCTGCTGCACCGTCAATGTTTATCAAGGGCGTGATCAATCTGCGTGAATGTATCATTCCTTTGGTTAAGCTTCATGCGCTTTTGAATGTGTCTAAGAAAAAGCTTGAAAACCCACGCTTTACCATTGTGACAGGAGGGGAGTTCAGCCTTGGATTGTTGGTTGATAAAATCCATACCATGTACACAGCGCGGCAAGAAGACATTCGCTGGAATATCGAAACCAGTGTTGGGCTTGACCGTGAATATTTTGTGGGGCTTTTTTTGAACGAGGGTCAGATCATACCCATTATTTCTGTTAAACAGATAGGCGAAAAATTATTGGAGAATATGACGCTTGAGATGTAAAAACGTGAAATTGCCAAACGTGAACACATATACAGCAATACAAACAACGTAACTATTAATATATAACAGCACAGCGTCTTTTGACGGCTCGCTTGATGAAAAGGTTTGGAGGAGAGAATGAGCAAGCATATTTTAGTTGTGGACGATTCAAAAACCATACGCAACCTTTTATCCTTTGTTTTTAAAAACGAAGGCTATAAAGTTACAAGTGCTGAAAACGGCCTTGACGGCCTTGAAAAACTGTACGCTATGGAGCAGGTTGACCTTATTGTTTCAGATGTCAACATGCCCCATATGGACGGGCTTGCGTTTGTTGCTTCGGTTCGTGAAAATGAAGCCTACAACGCTGTTCCCATTGTCATTCTTACAACAGAAGGACAGGAGGAAGACATCCAAAAAGGCATGGATGCAGGTGCCAATATGTACCTTAAAAAACCTTCTTCGCCTGACACTATTATACGTAGTGTAAAACAATTGTTCACATCCTAATGAGGTATGCCTTTTAATATTGTGTTTTATTCATCATGCCACGCGGTGCATATACGTTAAGGATATATCATTATGAGCCAGGATTTTTTAGACCCTGAATTGATTGCCGACTTTATCGTTGAAGCAAAAGAACATTTGGAAACCATCGAGCCAAACTTACTAGAGCTTGAAAAAGCTCCTGATAACCTAACCTTGCTGAACGAAATTTTTCGTCCCATGCACTCGTTAAAAGGGGCCTCAGGTTTTTTAGGGCTTAACCAAATCAATATGCTGGCCCACCGTGCAGAAAATGTCATGGATGAACTGCGCAAGGGGGACATGACTGTAACCACTGAAATAATGGACGTTATTTTAGCGGCAACAGACCATTTGCGCCAAATGATTGATAACCTTGAAAGCATTGGCGGGGAAGGCGATGTTAATATCACCCCAACAGTTGCCCTGCTTGATGCCATCATGAGCGGCGAAGCCCTAGCCCCTGCCCAAGATGATAGCCAAAATGCCGAACAGCCTGCTCAGCAAGAAAATGCAGGACAAGGCCTGTCAGGCGCTGATTGGGTGGCTGCTCAGGAACGAAAAGCTTCGTACGCCCTTACCGCCTTTGGTGAGGAACACTTAAAAGATTTTATCGATGAAGCTGGCGAAATAACAGAACATCTTAGCAAAGGATTGCTCGACCTTGAGCAAATGTCCGATGACACCTCTGAAGCTGTCAACAACCTGTTCCGCGATTTTCATAACCTTAAAGGCAACAGCGGTATTATAGGCTTTGGCGAACTTAATACCATCACCCATGAAGCGGAAACCTTGCTCAACAAGGTACGCCGAGGCGAAATGGACGTTTCCCAAGGGCTTATCGACCTGCTTCTTTTGGTGGTGGATGTTATGGACGCCCTTATTAAGGGGATTGATCCGGCAACAGGGAACGTAACTGCCTTTGATACGCCCTCGTTGCTTGAACAGTTGCAACAGGCCATTGCAGGTGGAGCCATCCAGTTGCCCGTGGAATTGCGCCAGCAAGCATCCGCAGAACAAAGCGAAAGTGCGACGTCGGCAAATGTGGACGAAGGTTTGCTTGCAAGCCTGCGCACAAATCAGGACATTGTAAAACAGTCCCTTGCAGGTTTATTGGATGACGCAACGCAAAGCGCAAGCGTTGACGCGCTGCACAAATCCCTGCTTGAAATACAAACCATAGTAACAACATTAGAGCGCCCCAATATTGCCGTACAAGCAGGGCTTACAGCAGGGCTTGTGGATCAAGGGCGTATTTCAGGCATTGATTTTTCACTTATGGCAGATATTTTACGTCAAGAATGTTCCATCCTTGACGATATGTGCGTTGCTTTAACGCAAGCTGACGAACAACCGGAACAAAGCGCAGAACAAGCAGCTCCTGCCCAAAAAGCAGCTCCTGCCCAAAAAGAAGCTCCTGCCCAAAAAGAAGCTCCTGCGCAAGCCGAAAAAACGGCTCAAGCGCCCGCCGCTGCCAAACCTGCCGC
>CAYJIX010000059.1:11199-12784 GCA_964370375.1 uncultured Desulfovibrionaceae bacterium
GCCGCTGCCAAACCTGCCGCCGGCAAGCCGGCTGCCGCAAAGCCAGCAGAAGGGGGCGACAGCAAGCCAACTGCAACCATTCGCGTGGACCATGAAAAGCTTGACAACCTCATGAACCTTATCGGTGAACTTATCATCAACCGTAACAGGTATTCCATGATTGCCAAGGGCCTTGAGGAAATCACCTCGTTAACAGAAGTAGGCGCTATGGCCCAAGGCCTGACCGAAACAACCTACGCCATGGCCCGTATTTCTGACGAACTGCAAGATACCATTATGAAGGTGCGCATGGTGCCTGTGTCTTCGGTGTTTTCGCGCTTTCCTCGCCTTGTACGCGATTTGTCGCGTAAAAGCGGCAAAGAAGTGGAACTTATCCTTGAAGGTGAAGACACTGAGCTTGATAAAAGCGTTGTGGAAGCCATTGGCGACCCCCTGGTTCACCTTATCCGAAATGCCGTTGACCATGGCGTTGAATCCAAAGAAGCCCGCATGGCAAAAGGCAAACAAGGCAAAGGCAAAGTCTATTTGCGCGCCTACCATAAAGGCAATTCCGTTGCCATTGAAATTGAAGACGACGGCAACGGCCTTGACCCTGAAAAGTTACGGGGAATTGCTGTTAAAAAAGGGCTTATGACCGCAGAAGAAGCCAAACTCCTTGATGACAGAGAAGCCCGTGAGCTTATCTTTGCCCCCGGATTTTCCTCAGCTGAAAAAATCACCGATATTTCAGGCCGAGGCGTGGGCATGGACGTTGTGCGTACCAACATTAAAGCCTTAAAAGGCAGTATCAATATTGTATCAGAGCTTGGCAAAGGCACCACTTTTATCCTGCTGTTGCCGTTAACCCTAGCCATTATTGACGCGCTCATGGTCACAGTGGATGGGCAAACTTATGCCATCCCCTTAGATGCCGTGTCTGAAACAACCAAAATTGAAGCAGACCGTTTGACCGACCTTAAAGGACGCAAAGCAGTAACTTTGCGCGGCGAAGTTTTGGGCCTTGTGGAATTGGCAGAATTGTTCAATTTGACCCAGCCTGAAGAGCGCGAAGTCTTGCCCATTGTCGTACTGCAAAACGGGGACCGCCGCTTAGGACTTGTGGTGGATAGCCTGCTAGAACGCCAAGAAATCGTTATCAAACCCTTAGGTCTTTACCTTGGGGATGTGCGCGGTATCTCAGGTGCCACCATTATGGGTGATGGCAGTGTTATCCTTATTTTAGATCCGCACGAAATTTATAGTATGGCCAGCATCAAAAGCTAACCTGTGCCGTATTGGTACTGAATAGACGTATAGACCATACCCTTGCTCCTATCCTTACCAAAGGAAGGGGCAAGGGTATGGCTTTTTGTGCTTTTGTGCTCCATTTTCATGTGCTTGAAAATGTACTTGTGCAGGATAAAAGGCCCATCTTTGCTCTTTGTATCCGTAACACTCGTTTCTTGTGTATCTCTGCTCTCGATTCCCGTAAGGCTTACAGACTCACCTAACGAGAACGCCTTTGGCGCCCGCCTAGTCGGAACGGCTATACCACTAGCGTGGTCCCCTTCGGGCAGGAACGGTGCACGTGAATTGCACCTACTCT
>CAYJIX010000060.1:0-12071 GCA_964370375.1 uncultured Desulfovibrionaceae bacterium
AAACACCACGCGTGGGCTACTGCCCACTGCTGGCATAAACACCACGCGTGGGCTACTGCCCACTGCTGGCATAAACACGCCCTCTCTAAATACCCCTTTGGGAACGCCAGAAGCAAGTTCTGGCTTATTTTAGGTGCCGACTATTAAATTTACAAAAAACCCATGGAGGGTTGCATTATGAAATGTCCATCGTTTGATGCCATTACCACAGCTTTTGAGCGTAATGTTTTGCATTTATCCGAGGCAAAAGAAGAAGGCCGCAAGGTTATAGGGCAATTTTGCCTGTACACGCCTTCAGAAATTTGTGTGGCGGCAAACGCTATTCCGGTGTCTCTTTGCGGTACAAAACATGAGTCCATTGCCAGTGCTGAGGCTGAGCTTCCGCGCTCTTTATGTCCGCTTATCAAAAGCTCCTACGGCTTTGCCCTTGAATCCTCCTGCCCCTATCTTTCAGCTTCTGACTTGGTGGTGGCAGATACCACCTGCGACGGCAAGAAAAAAATGTACGAATTTTTAGGGGAAAAGGTTCCTCTTGTGCTTTTACAACTTCCTCAAATACAAAACGATACTGCCCTTGTTGCATGGCGTGAGGAACTGGCCTTACTCATTAGACATATCGAAAAAACCTTTGATTGTACCATAAGCGAAAACGATTTACTGCGTGCCATCCGCCTTATGAATCGTGAACGTATGGCCTTAAAATCTGTTTTAGATTTGGCCATGCGCAAGCCCTCGCCCATTACAGGCATGGAGCTTGTGGAAGTGGGCTTTAAGTCGTCCTATTTTCCGGACAAAGAAATGTCCATTACCATGCTTGAAGCGTTGGCAAAGGAAGTGGGAGAGCGAGCCGATATGGGGGAATGCTGCTATAGTGAAAAAGCTCCGCGCATTTTGTTGACAGGAGTTCCGGTTGGGATGGGGTCGCACAAGGTTGTACGCCTTATTGAAGAATGTGGCGGCAGCGTGGTTTGCCTTGATAATTGTTCAGGTTATAAGAAGACCCGTGTCATGGTAAGCGAAGAAGGAGATCCCCTTACTGCCATTGCCAAAGCCTATCTTGATGTTCCTTGCGCGATCATGTCGCCAAACATGCATAGGTATGAAGCCCTGCGTACCATGTGCAAAGATTTTTCTGTGGATGCTGTTATTGACCTTACTTGGCATGGCTGCCAAACCTATGCCATTGAATCAGGAAGGATAAAAAACTTCGTCCAGCATGACCTTGCCAAACCCTTCTTACACCTTGAAACAGATTATTCTGAGACAGACACCGAACAGCTCAAGGTACGCATTGAAGCCTTTTTAGAAATGATCAACAGCCGTTAAAAAAAATACGCCACGTTGCCTTTTATAACTCAAAAAGGGAATATGGATCTATTCTAAAGCGTTACCTACAGAATACACCATTGTTTGCCCGATTTTTTTAAAGCACGTATCAGATCATTTCTTCACAGACTGTTCAAAAAGTGCAGGGGGTAAAAAACGGACAATTTTGGGAGGGGAGTCGGGTTCTTCCCCCGTGATCCTACAAAAATTGTCTACTTGGCATCCCAAGACGGTGCTTTTTGAACAGCCTGTTAATGCACATTCCGTACTTTGTCCAACAATTGCTGAACAAAGGCAGTTTTTGGATTGTTTACAATATATTCTGGCGTATCATATTGATGAATAGTGCCTTTATCCATAATAAGCACTTTAGAACCAAGCGCTAAAGCTTCTGCTATGTCGTGAGTGACAAAAAGAATCGTCACCTTAGTTTTTTGATAAATGCGCATAAGTTCTTGCTGTAGTTGGGTTCTGGTAATGGCATCTACTGCACCAAACGGTTCATCCATCAATAAAATATTGGGAGACGCGCTTAAAGCTCGCGCAATGCCTACACGTTGCTGCTGCCCTCCTGAAAGCTCATGTGGATAGCGAGAGCCATATACACTTTCAAGCCCCACCATTTGAAGCCAAGTTTCCACAAGCTCTTCACGTTCTTTTTTGCTAAGCTTTCTTTTCAATTCAGGAGCATAGGTTATATTTTGCGCAACCGTCATATGGGGAAAAAGCACATTTCCTTGAATGGCATAGCCAATATTGCGGCGATGCTCTATAATATTTTTTTCTTTAATATTTTCACTATTTATAAACAGGTTGCCACTGCTTGGCGTAACAAGTCCATTGACCATTTTCAGCATGGTGGTCTTGCCACAGCCAGAAGACCCAACAATGGTAACGCACTCGCCCTGTTCTATGGCAAGATTTATCCCAGAAACAACGGTAACCCCATCATATTGTTTGCTTATATTTTCATATTGAATAACAGTGTTCATATCATTCCACCTATTTCAAAAGCCCTTGTGTTTGTAAAAAGTCTTTGGCAACATCCGCAGGGTCTTTGCCAAGGCCTTCGACTTGATAATTTAACGTTGCCATGGCGCTGTCTGATATGCGGCCCTGTATCAGCTCCAATACATCGTACAATTCAGGATGCTTTTGTAAAAATTCAGTACGTACAATGTTGCCACAACGATAAGATGGGTACATTTGCTTATCGTCTATAAGGACCACCACATCGGCAACGCCAAGCTGTCCATCGGTGGTAAAAATTGTCATAACATCGATTTTGCCTTCGGCCATGGCTTGATATTTAAGGCCAAAATCCATATCCACTGTGTCTGCAAAAGCTAAGTCATAGGTTTCACACAACATATCAAAGCCATCCTGACGCCCAAAAAAATCATACCCCGCGCCAAAAACAAGCTTGTCATTGACGGTTCGTAAATCAGAATAGGTTTTTAGATTGTATTGTTTGGCAAGGTCAGCACGAACGGCAATACCATAGGTATTGTTAAAACCGTACATACCGAGCCACTGCATGTTGTAACGGTTGCCGTATTCTTGTTGTAGCGTGGGGAATAAGTCCTCGGTATACAATCCACCTTTTTTCAAAACCATATTCCAGCCTGTGCCTGTATAATCAATATAAAGGTCAAAATCTCCCTTTTCCGTGGCAGGGTGCATGTTTGCCGTGCCACCGCCAACACCTTGCGTTAATTCTACGTGCAAGTCTGTTTCTTGCTCAATAAGCAAAGCCAGCATTTCAGACAAAATATGATGTTCTGTCACAGACTTTGTGGCAATGCGGATGCTTTGTTTTGATTGACCTGAAAAAAAAGAGGCCCCTGCTGCCAGAACAAATACACACAAAACCATAGCCGCAACGGTAACAATTTTTTTCATGCTTCTTTTGGATGTGGCACCCACGCTGCGTTCAAAAAAGCCCATGGCAAAGTCTAAGCCAAGGGCCAGCAAGGCAATGAGCAAGCTCCCCACCATGGTCATGGCGGTATTGTTGGTCGCAATACCACGATAAATGGCAACACCAAGGCCCCCTGCCCCAATAAAGGAAGCAATGCCGCCCAAAGCAATTGTCATGGTCATCATGGTGCGGACACCTGAAACGATAACAGGGAACGCCAGAGGCAATTTTATTTTATACAACATTTGCCAGCGAGTGCTTCCCATGCCTTCAGCTGCTTCTAAAATAGCTGCATCTATTTGAGTGATACCCACATAGGTATTACGCACCATGGGAAGCAAAGCATATATGGTCAGGGCAATGATAGCCGTAACATTCCCTACGCCTGAAAAAGGGATCAAAAAACCAAGCATCGAAATGGAAGGAATGGTGTACAAAAAATTGACCACACCAAGGGCCGTTGTAGAGGCTTTGCGGTACTCACTAATAACTATACCAAAAATTCCACCAATAACAACGGCTATGACAATGGCACAAAGGGCAATACCCATATGCTCCACAAGCAACAGTCCAAAAAAGGCCTTTTGCGTAAGGAAGGTATCTAGAATTTCATGAAGCATAGTTTATTTCCTTTTGATCGCACCTGTCGGACATTGTTCGGCACAAAACCCACAATGCAGGCAGTGTGCTTGGGTGATTTCGTATAGCGTTGCAGCTTTAGTAATGCATTGCTGAGGGCAAGCCTTTGCACAAATGCCACAAGCTATACAGCTATCCTCAATAATAAAGCCTTTTATGGATGGTGACGCGTTGCCTATGGTGCTGTACTCTCGCGTGATCGGTAGCTTTGATAAATCAAAGGATTCCACACTGGCATCCTTTACACAAAAAATATCCAGGATATAACGCGATTCACCAGGATACACCCCTTTCATGACAGGATTTTCGGTAAAAATTTCATCCACAAGGTCTTTATCGCAGCCCAAATGTATGGCTTCGCCTTGCACGCGGATGGTGTGGCAGTCCTCTGTCATGCCCAAAATGGCAATGTGCTTTGTGGCTAACAACTCTTTATAAAAGTCTTTGCCGCGCGATGTGCAAAAAAACAGCACGTCCCCTTTTACAAGCATTACATCAATGATCCGAATTTGCGGCCTGCCATGCTCGTCAACAGTAGCCATGCTAGAACTTTTAATTGCTCGTAATAATGAAAGAAACTTGTTATTCATGGCCCTTTCCTTTTTTTACATGCACACCATATACAGCATATGAAAGATCAGCATGCCTTATTTAAGAGGATTGATAAAGCGGCTTATTGATAAACTTTGTTTTTTTTGCCTATAAAATTACATTCTGCGCGTTTAACAAAAGCACAGGCCGTTTATAGCAATGCGTAGAGGATTAAAAACTCTTTGTGACGATGCGCTCGATGCTTTATAAAAAAACCCCTTGAGCTTGATTTTTTCTCAAGGGGTTCTTTGCAAGGGCATTACAGCGTATATTCTTTAGGGGGATTGCCTGAAAAATCGGCAATGCTGGCCGTTGCGTCTGCCAAATAAAACACTTCAAAAATAGGATTGTTCGGTGTTTCATATATGGATTTGATAAGCGGAATGGCGAGGCATTGTTCTTTTACAGGCATGTTATTTTCAAACATGACTTTACCGCTAATCCTGAGCCATGCTGCATCGCTGTTTGCTGCAGAAAGCTCCACATACGGGTTTGCTTGAAGCTCTTTATACACTTCCTTTTGGCTGTTGGTACAAAACCAAAGCTTATTTTCATGCATACAACAAAACGCAAAGGGTCGACATTTGGCCTTGCCGTCTGTTCCAACAGTGGCAAGAAACTGAACAGGGTTGTCCAGCAAAAAACGAACGACATCATTCATACTGTTACCTCCAAGGTGACGATTGACAAAAAAAGGTTTATGTATAAAGAATCATGGTGTACATTATTTCCGTACATCTTTTTTGTAAAGTAGGTACCATACAGTCACATAGGTACCTTTTTGAAACTAAGGTAGGAAGACCATATGATCGAAACATTGCCTGCATGCCCTGTGGAAGTAACCTTGCAACTCATCGGCAGCAAATGGAAAGTGCTGATTCTTCGGGAGCTTTTGAACGGGACTATGCGTTTTGGGCAACTAAAAAAAGCCCTTAAAACAGTTTCTCCAAAAGTGCTTGCAGCGCAACTGCGTGAAATGGAAGCGCAAGGGCTTTTGCTCCGCACCCTGTATGCACAGGTTCCTCCTCGCGTGGACTACAACCTAACAGAACTTGGTCAAAGCCTAAAACCTGTACTGCAAGCCATGGAAGTATGGGGAGCAACGTATAAAGATACAGTGGCGCGGCAAAACACTGTGTAGCTGTGCCTGTAAAATCAATACCTACCCGTTTGTAAAAAATAAAACCGGAAAAGATACCATTGTTACATTAGGGTGCTCTGACTATGTTTATACGAAATGCATACCATACCTTTGTGAATAAAATTGCCATATTTGTTACTCCTTTGTACAAAAAAATGTGTTTATATGGAAACTATATGTTCTCTTATGCCACTGTATATAAACACTTCATGCGCATCATGCGCAAACCAATACGCTATAAATATAAGCTTTCCTTGGCCGCTATTTTTAAAAACGAAGCATCCTATATTGTAGAATGGATAGAATATTATATCCTTATGGGGGTTGAGCATTTTTACCTTTATGATAATGGCAGCGATGATAACGCCACTGCATTGCTTGAACCCTATATCCAACAAGGCTATGTGACGCTTCATAGCTTTGCGGGCGTGGGAAGACAGGAAGAAGCATATAAAAACGCTGTAAAGAACCATAAGCTAGATACAAAATGGATGGTTATTGTTGATTTAGATGAATTTATCTTGCCAAAGCACCGTAAAAACATACAAGATATGCTTGATGATTATGAACAATACGATCAAGTATGCTGTAGATGGCTACTTTTTGGCAATTCTGGATATTTAACAAGGCCGGAAGGGCTTGTTATTGAAAACTATCTACGGAGGATTGAAGCCGAAAAATCATGGCTTCATAAATGCATAATCAAACCCATACAGTTTGTAGACATGACAAATCCCCACGATGCAACTGTAACAGGTGAAACGCTCTATCTTCCACACGACGTTGTTCAATGCAATCATTATTTTTGTAAAAGCTATGTAGAATACAGATATAAAAAAAATACAAGGAATAGACAAGCGCAAGGAACGGATATTAATGGATTTTACAAATATGATATAGGCTATTTTCATGGACACAATTTCAACGATGTGTATGATGACAGCCTGTTGCCGTTTGTGCACCAGATCAAAAAAAACGCACGCATGCGTAAAGCAAAAGCTTAAAGGCACGTTTTTACCTTGATTGTTGTCTTTAACCTTTGTATAAGGCGATATCTTAATAAAGATGTGTTATGCATAAAACCACGTCACCAGCCTATTGAAAATAGCTGATGGCAAAAAAGCTATTTATAGAAGGCGAACTTCTTCTTTTTTTCATCAGTTAACGTGCTTTTCACCGCCTCTTAATCTCGTCCACGTTAGATTTTCAATGCCGCAGCCGTAAAATATCAATCGTTCCAAAGCGTGGGCTAGGGTCCCGTCAACTTGTTTGAGGCTGGAAGGTTCAAAATCTTCATAGGCTAAGCCAAGCGCAAGCCAAGGTTTTAAGGCTTTCCCTTTACACCAAAACATGCCCCCCACAGGGAAATCAATGGCGGCATCGTCTGGGATGTCTACATCGTATCGTTGCAGTAATTTTTTCATGTGATCATGGTTCGGACCCTGTATGGGCAGCGCAAAGGGCGGGAATGTTGGCGGCGCAATAACGCCAAGGCGTGGATGCTCTGCCAGGGCGTGCATGATTTGCAGAACGTTTTCTTTGCTCCCCATAAGAGACTGATACAGCACATTCCTCCATGCATTCGCCACATGCGCGCCCAAAATGGGAGATTTTTTAACGTGTATTTTTAAAACAGCATCATAGTGTAATAACACATCCTGCAAGCCCACAAAAAAAGGTGCCATATCCCAACCTCGGTTCGGGCAAACACGCACCTCCATGGTAGTAAAATGCAACGTCTCAAGCTGTTGCATCAGTATGCATTTTTTTTCTTCTATATCTGTTGTAACGTAAAGGTGCACGTGTTTAGGAATGCAGGCCAAATGCGGCATGACCGTGTGCAATGCTTCCGGATAAAAGCAGTGTAGAGCCACGGCTGTTTGCGAACGATCAATGGATTGCGCATTGCCAAAAGATGCCATGGATACGTCTTCATAAAGAGGGTGAACGCTTTGGGGAAAGCTTGCATACTGTTTATACAATACTCCTATGCCTGCTGTATTGTATGCCACTCGAATCCCAAAATGCGCGCCAGTGTTTGGCAGGACAGACCCCATGCGGACTACATAGTTATGGATATGTTTCCATAGACTGTCATCGGGATATTTGTTTGCTAAGTCGTATATTGTGCAAAAGCCTTCTTGCGTATACGCTCGTTCCCTTTTGATAAGGGGTAGCCCGTATTCAATGGCTTCTTTAAAACCATAAAAGATTGGGTTCATATCCTTATATGGCCCATGTAGACAAGCATAGGCAGCTCCTTGTAACCCATGGAGCGTCAAATAAACTCCAAATGAAAGTTCAAATTGAATAGCTTTTTCCCGATCATTGCTTAAGGGGATACAATCAATAATTTTTTTCAATGCAGGATGTTGTATGGTATTGGAGCGCAGGACTAAGTAAAAGCTTTGCAAATGTGGTGTATGGTCATTACTGTAGGTTAGACCCCAAAAATCACAGTCTAATGTGGCCATGCGCGTAAAAACAGGTTCAAAGGAGCCTATAGGACCAAAACAGCTGTCATTTGTTAACACTATTTCTTCACAACAGTACAGGGAATCAAAGCAGGCAAACGCCGCCTTCCACGAAGTAAAATCATAACCGTCGCACGCGCGATAGATGACGGCATCAGCCCATGTTTGCCAACGCTGTAAAACGTCGTTTTCATGTATTTCGTGGGCAGAGACCAAGATAACGCGAAAACCTAAGCTTTTGTAATGTTTACAAAGGTGCTCTACATAGGGGTCAATGACGCTCTCAATATCCCAATGAGCCATAATAACAGTGCGCGAACCGCTAAAAACACACTCTTTTCCCCGTAGGCAAACAAACTGCCCTGCAATGTCTGCATGTATATCCTGAAACTGAATGAGCTTTTTGGCTTTGGCTACTGCGCGGCGCTTTCCTTTTATCAGTCCGGGAATGAATTCAAACAAGCCTGTTGTAAAAAAAAAGCGCTGATGCTGAAACGGATGCAGCCATTTCCAAACAAGAAAAGTCCATTTTTTCCTAAAAAAGCGCAGTGCTTTTTGCAAAGTTGCAAAAAAACCTTGTGTCTTCCAGGTAAGAAAAAATTTTCCTATGTATCTTTTGGGTAAAAATGGTGGGGCCATCCCATGGTATCCTGTACATGATAGTTGTCGGACAAACCTTGTAAAGTTCATTCGTATTATTCAAAAAAACCTTCCGTGTTTAGCCGTTCTTCCTGAACACGCCGATCCCTCACGAGCTAAAGACTTTTTGTAGTAGAATTCTTAACGAATTTGGTATTTTTTCATATAAAAGGTCTTTGCCGGATGCGCATTGGGGTTACATTTTTTCAAAAAATAGCAAATAACGTGTAGCTAGTATATTAAAAAATAGTGTCCCAAAAGGGATTTGGAAGAAACCATAAACAGGGTACGTTTGCAACATGGCAACGAAAATCAAATAATATTTGTAAAGAAAAGCATTATTGCAAGGATTACTGTATAAGCAGCATGCTTTTAGACCTATTTCATTCACTATTGTTCAATACAATTGCTTTTTCAGCCTTGCAGAACTAGTATACGTTGAAAGGGCATGGTATTTTACCAAGACACTGTACACCTAGACATCATACATTTATACATCATGATTGAACAGCACTCGATAGAATCCTTTCTTACTCTACGCAAAAAATTCCCCATACTGGACGTGCGCTCGCCCTGTGAATTTGCAAAAGGTCATATGGCAGGGGCGCACAACCTTCCCTTATTGTCAGATGAAGAACGCGAACAAGTGGGTACTGCCCATGCTCAAAGCGGCTATGAAGCTGCCATACATGTGGCCTTGCAACGTGTAGGTTGCCAATTAGCTAGCAAACTAGAACAGGCTAGGCACCTTACACGCAATCAAAAAGAAGTTCTGCTTTATTGCTGGCGAGGGGGCATGCGTAGTGCTTCCATGGCATGGCTGCTTGAAACAGGAGGCTTTCGCGTACACCGACTTGAAGGCGGTTATAAGCAGTTTCGCCAGCATATTCAAACGTCTTTAGCACAGCCACGCCCCATTATTGCACTTGGCGGAATGACAGGCTGTGGCAAAACAGATATTCTTCACGAACTTGCGCAATTGGGAAGCCAAGTTATTGACCTTGAAGGCCTGTCCGGCCATAAGGGATCTGCTTTTGGAGGGATAGGGCTTGCACCTCAGCCCAACAACGAAACAGTTGAAAACGCCCTGTTTGAACAGTGGCAAGGCCTTGACCCCTCACGCCCTGTGTGGATGGAAGATGAAAACAGGCGCATTGGCACAGTAACACTACCCAAAGATATGCATACCCAGCTTGTTAATGCTCCCTTGGTGATCGTGCACTTATCAGCCCCCTTACGCGTGGAGCGACTTGTACGCATGTACACAGAGCAAAGCAAAACAGATTTAGATGCAGCCCTTATTTGCGCTTTACAGCAAATTGAAAACCGTCTTGGCAATGAAAGGTACAGGAACTGCATTAAGGCAGTACAACAAAAAGCCTATGCAGCGGCCGTGACCATTGTTTTGGACTATTACGACAAAGCGTACCAATATCAGCTTGAACGTAGTAAAAGGCAGCCCAAAGCAGAGCTTATATGCCAAGAGGACACCCCGAAAGCAGCTGCCGCGCGTTTACAAGCTATGGAAAGAGCTTTTTTCCAGCCTTAGAAGGCGTGTCATGAACACGATCTATTCTGACATGTCAAATGTACTGGAAAAAAGTTCTCTCACTTTGTGCAAAGGCCAAATGCGCAACTATTATAAAGGATACAGTGTGCGTATTTTTTCAATCAAGGCTTGTTCGTCAGGGAAATCACCAGCTTGCGCTTTAGAAAAAACAAGATCCCCGTTTACTTTTACATCAAACACACCGCCGGAACCTTTTTCCAAAGTCGCTTGAACTTTAAAAGCATCTGCGATTTTTTCAGCTAAACTAGCTGCTTTAGGTTGATAGTTTCATGATCCACAATACATAATACTGATTTCCATAATGTTTCTCCTGTAAAAGATTCATAGCTTTTATAAATGCTATAAAAACATAGCCATTAAAACCTGCCTACGTCAAGCTAGTATTTATATAAATCAAGCATACTAGATTTCGCTAAACAGCAAATTCAGCTATCTGTAGGCAAAGTTTATAAATAGTTCTTATGGATAAGTACACAAAATCGTATTTTTAATTTTCAAGGTAATAACTTTATAAGCTGTAGCATGCTTTTATAACTTTTGAGCTGCTAGTATCGTTATGGGCATGGGAGCTGGAATGCTAATGCGCCTGCATTGCTGCGCACCAATATCTTTGAGCATGGTTTCCACCTCCAAAAGCGAATAGGTTTGTCCGTTTGGAGTAAGTGCCAGCATGTTCAATCCAAACAAGGCCGCAAATTCTGGTCCACTTTTATCATCACCCAAGAAGAAATCATGTAGGTAAAGATCAGCTCCTAGGGCCATTTCTGCAAAAACACGCTCAAGCAAAGCCCTACATTCCATGGGCCCATAAGAATGAAGAATATGTGACATCCACAAAACGTCGCACCCTTTAGGCAAAGAATCGAACATAAAGTCGCCGCTTATAAAATCAACTCTATCTTGCAGGGCGTGTTCTGCAATGTTTTTTGTAGCAATGCGCTCTGATTCGGGCAAATCAAACACAGAAGCGCATAAAGATGTATTGTGCAGGCAAAATTGAACGCTGTATGCACCCGGGCCACCGCCAAGGTCAAGCAAGTGTTTTTTGTGCTGCAGGTCAAGATGCTTCGCAATGGCCGTGGCTTGAAGAGTTGCAAGGTTTGCCATACCACACAAAAAATGCTCTCGTTCTTCGTCAGAAATGTCGATTAAAAAATTTTGAGTTGGTTCTCCTTTCTTCACAGCACAAAAAAGATTGCTCCATGCAGGCATAAGCCCTGCATGATGCAACAATATTGACCCCATATAGTCTGATGATTGCTTGCATAAATAACGCCTTGCACCTTCGTCAAGCGTTAGCACATGACCATCATGTTTGTGCATAAGGCCCATGCTTACCAAGGCAATCACGAGCAACTCCATCCCGCGCCCATCGCACTGACAACGTTTTGCGAGCTCTGAAACAGAAAGTGAATCGTCATACAACGGGCTAAACACATCAAGCCGCACCCCTGTATGCAAAGCACAGGCAGACCAATAACTGCTAGAAACATTCAATAAATCACCTGCTTTCCATTGATTCATAAACCACCTCAAAGATATTACGAATAAATTGATGTTTTGCAAAAATGCTTGATTTGTGCAAAAAACACTATTCTTTTTTAAAAGCCGATTTTTTTATAGTGGTACAATATCTTTATAGGAAAGAGCAAGAAGCTATGAAGTGTAAAAAACTTCAATCGGCATAAGGAGGGGTATGAAGACAGCAGGGCAGGTAAAAAAAGACTCCTGCACAATTCATTGTGCTGAGTCTTTTGGAGCGTTGGCGGC
>CAYJIX010000061.1:0-12014 GCA_964370375.1 uncultured Desulfovibrionaceae bacterium
CAGACCTTTTGCAAAAACAGCTGTTTTGCCATGGGTAAACTTTGCCCACAAGGACATGTTAGCTGCATAACATACCGTTTTTATTATATAGGCACGAAAAATGCTATTCCATGGCATGCCATGTTTCTTCAAAACATGTGCAGTATCTAACCCTGTTTTATGTTTTTATACCAGAGCGAGCAATTTCATGAGTAAAAGCACAAACAACTATCCCATGTGGTGCCTTGGATTATCAGATAACGCCTTGCAACAATTACAAGTTGTTGCTGGTATTGAGCATGCCTTTGTGGCCCTTGACCATGCAAATTTGCCCGATGTGCAAAAGCTTGAGCAAGAAAAGCCCCTGCTTTTATGGGTCAGCCTTGATGCCTGGCGGCATATTATAACACTTCCTGCCCATGAAACGACATTTTTTGAGCAGGTTTCACGGGTTCTGGTGCTTGATCCAGATTGTTCCCTTAATGATCTTCACGAAGCTTTGCGAGGCGGTTTTCAGGATGTGCTTATTGATGAGCATGACCATGGCTATATTGACTGCATTTTGCGCCGAGCTCGCGAAGTTTGTAGTATGTATGAAGATATGGAGCGCATGACCAAGGAATTGCTCTTGCAGCGCGAATTGATGGCGCGCAAATCTGAGGTATTGGCCTTTTTACAAGACGGCATCAACGCCATCACCAAAGCAAGCACAACGCCTGAGCGTTTTTTGGCCTTGCGCCATTCGCTCACAACGCATCTGCCTGTTCATAGCGTGCATACCATTGTTTGGACACCGCAAACAGATGATACTATTTCCATGGAATTGTACCTTGATGCGGAACCTGAAAAAACCACCAATCCTGAACAATTTTCACCGCAAGTCAAGGATTGGACACAGCTTTTGTTCAGTACAGCTGCAAGCCTTGCCTTTCTACCTGAAGCCTCATTTAAGCTTGCCATCAATTACAGCGGCAATACTGTTAAGCCCTTGCCTCGCAATAGGCACAACAACCAACCAGATACCCAGCGCACCCTTTTGCTGCCCCTTTGTTTTGGCGGTGAGCTGCGCGGTGTTGTTGCCATGCTTTTGGTGCGCGAATTCAATCCAGGACGCGATATGGCCCTTGCCATGGATGCCCTTGTCAACTACATGGCTGCCTCACTCAATTCACAAAGTCCGTTTGTGCAAAGCACAATGAACACCCTGTCCATGCCCTTTGATTCCTCAGTATCCACGCTTGTGCGGCAATAGGTTCTGAACAGGTTTATGGTTCTTGTCAAACAAAAACGCAGCCCCTAGCAGAGGCTGCGTTTTTTGCTGGTTGTTTATTTTAGGTTTTTTTACAGCCTGCTCTAAACAAACTCCACAGCACCGTCTGCTGCCTGCACACCAAAAACAAGGTGCGCGTCGTCATCGTGCCCTTGGCTGTCCACAACAACATGCTGCCCTTCAACGATACCTCCGCCAATGATGCGTTTGGCCAAAGGGGTTTCAATATGATTTTGCAGATAGCGTTTAAGCGGTCTTGCTCCATACAAGGGGTCATACGCGCTTTGTGCGATAAAATCCCTGGCCTGAGCTGTAAGGTCAAAGGATATTTTACGATCTTTCAAGCGTTTTTTCAAACGCTCCACTTGAATTTCTACAATTTCGCCTATCTGCTCCGGCAACAAGGGCTTAAACAAGACCGTTTCGTCAACGCGGTTGAGGAACTCAGGCTTAAAATGGAGTTTAAGTTCGTCCATAACCTCGTTCATCACATGGGGGGCAAATTCGCCCTGCTCTGTAATGCCTTTTAGCATCACCCCTGAACCGATATTTGACGTCATAATGATGATTGTATGGCGAAAATCCACAGTACGCCCTTGGCTGTCTGTAAGGCGTCCGTCATCAAGGAGCTGTAACAACGTGTTAAAAACATCCGGATGGGCTTTTTCAATTTCATCAAACAACACAACACTATACGGTTTACGGCGCACAGCCTCGGTGAGCTGGCCCCCTTCATCATAGCCCACATAGCCGGGAGGCGCACCAATGAGCCTGGCCACAGAATGTTTTTCCATGTATTCGCTCATGTCAAGGCGCACAATGCTTTCTTCTGTATCAAAAAGGCTGGCAGCCAAAGCCTTGCACAATTCTGTTTTTCCAACCCCTGTAGGCCCTAAAAAGATGAAGGAACCTTGCGGTTTGTCAGGATCGCTCAAACCTGCCCGTGAACGCAACACAGCATTGGCCACCGCGTCCACTGCTTCGTTTTGCCCCACAACTCGTTTGTGCAATTCAAGGGGTAAATTGACCAGTTTTTCGCGTTCAGATTCCAGCAGCCGCGTGACCGGAATACCCGTCCAGCGCGCCACTATGCCTGCGATATCGTTTGGGCGCACTTCTTCTTTTAAAAGGCGTGGCCCATCAGATTCGGCCTGTTCTGCCTTGGCAAGGTTTTTTTCCAGTGCGAACAGTTTTGAATATTTAAGCTCTGCTGCCTTGTTGAGGTCATAATTGCGTTCAGCTTCTTCAATCTCAAGTCGCGTTTTTTCGATGTGCTCCTTGATTTCGCGGACGGCATTGATGGAATTTTTCTCTGTTTCCCATTGCTCGCGCAGGCTGTTTTGGCTAAATTTAAGTTCGCGCAATTCGTTTTCCAACCTCTCTAACCGTTCCCGTGAGGCCGCGTCTATTTCTTTTCGCAAGGCTTCGCGTTCAATTTCAAGCTGCATGACCTTGCGGTTTGTTTCGTCAAGTTCTGTTGGCAATGAATCAATCTCGGTACGGATCATGGCTGCGGCTTCGTCAATAAGGTCAATGGCTTTGTCAGGCAATTGCCTATCTGAAATGTAGCGCGTGGACAAAAGCACCGCTTCCACAATGGAAGAATCACTGATGCGCACACCATGATGCACTTCAAAACGTTCTTTTAACCCTCGTAAAATAGAAATGGCATCTTCCATGGTGGGCTCTTCCACAAAGACGGGCTGGAAACGCCGCTCAAGTGCAGGATCTTTCTCGATATATTTTCGGTATTCATCAAGGGTGGTGGCGCCGATACAGTGCAATTCGCCCCGTGCCAGCATGGGTTTAAGAAGGTTGCCTGCATCCATGGCACCGTCTGATTTTCCTGCCCCCACAATGGTATGCAATTCATCGATGAACAAGATGATTTGCCCTTGTGACTGTTCCACTTCACCAAGTACAGCCTTTAATCGTTCTTCAAATTCGCCCCTGTACTTGGCCCCTGCAATGAGCGCGCCCATATCCAAAGCATAAATGGATTTGCCTTTTAAGCTTTCAGGCACATCGCCTTTAACCACACGAAAGGCTAACCCCTCTACAATGGCTGTTTTGCCAACGCCGGCTTCACCCATGAGCACGGGATTGTTTTTGGTACGCCGCGCCAAAATACGCACAACGCGCCTGATTTCCCCTTCTCGTCCTATGACAGGGTCAAGCTTGCCTTTGCGCGCTTCCTCCACAAGGTCGCGCCCGTATTTGCTAAGGGCTTCATAACTTTCTTCAGGATTTGCCGATGTTACCCTGTGAGGGCCGCGCACACTAAGCATGGTTTGCATAAACGCATCAGAGGTCAGTTTGAACGCTGTGCAAACCTCACCCATGCCTGTTGAAGCAGGTTCGTGCAACATTTCGGCAAATATATGCTCAACGCTGACATATTCATCGCGCAACTTTTTGGCTAGGGCCTCTGCCTGACCAAGGATTTTGGCTGTGCGCTGGGATATGGTGACGGTGCCCATTTGCGCACCGGGTCCACGCACGGAAGGACGTTTTTGTAACACGTTTTCAAACGCCTTGATCATTGCTGCCACAGGCACGTTCATGCGCTCAAGCACACGCGGAACAAAGCCTTGTTCCTGTTCAAGTAAGGCTAGGGCCACATGTTCCACATCCACTTCTTGATGGCCAAAGCGTGCAACCAGATTTTGGGCAGCGCTTATGGCTTCTTGTGATTTTTGGGTAAATTTTTGAATATCCATTAAAACACCTCTTGCTCTCATCTCAAACATTTTAAACACTTGATATTTCAAGTTGTTTGCAGGCTCGTTTGAACAATACCATGTTAAAAAGGCTTACAATCTGCTACAGCCTTGTCAAGGTTTGCAAACGTTGTTCAAGCTCTTCCACACGCTCCAAAAGGTCCACCACAATGGTACCGCCAACAGTGTGCAGGTCAAAATCTGTACACAAACGCTCAAGCTTACGCAGGCGATACACATCAATACGCCGAAAAAGCATGGCTTCATCAGCTGTGCGCGTGGGCACAATCCAGCCCATTTCCACTAATTCGTCAAGGCGTTCGGGCGTTGTACCAGTACATTCCATAAGTTCTGTGCGCACAATATAGATTGAAGGGGTGGGCATGTTTTTTGTTTCAAACACTAAATCCATATGGCCTCCTTATGCGGTGGCTTTTGTCCTATCTTTTTATAAATTTGGCTGACATGACAATACCAAGTAAAGCCGCAATATTGGCTTCAAATACCCCTTAGGGATCGCTAGGCATTATGGTTGCCTAATTGTACGCCGTGCGGAATTTTTTTTTACAAAAAGCTTCCGTAAACAGGCGCTTGAAAAACGCTTTTCATACGCGTATTTGTGGTTAATATTGTATAGTTTAGCTATGAAAATATAGTCCTTCAATCAATTATTATTCAGTTTCACTAGCTAGTATACAACCTAACAGCGACAAAAAAGTACGGTTGCGTTTAGTTTGCCGCCTCATGGGCCTTGCTCAGCTCCTCCCACAGGGCTCGTTCTTCATCGGTCAGGTTTGACGGTGTGGTGATGTTGATACGCACAAAAAGATCGCCCCTTTCACCTGCTTTGCCAAGGCCTTTACCGCGCAAACGCAGCTTTGCCTCACTGCTTGTGCCGGCAGGGATGTTCATTTCCACATCGCCGTCAAGGGTTGTTACGCGCACACGGCTCCCAAGCGCTGCTTGCCAAGGCCATATGGCCACTTTTGTGGTAAGGTCCTTGCCGTTGACTTGAAAACGCGGATCCTGTGCATAGGCGATTTTTAAATACAAATCACCTTTCATTCCGCCGCCTGCCGCAGGATAGCCCTGCTCAGCCAGGCGCAATTTCATGCCTTCGCGCGCGCCTGCCGGTATGTTAACTTTTAACTGCTTTGGCCCCTCTGCACCTTGAAGTGTAAAGGCATGCTCGCCCCCTTTCATGGCAAGGGTTAAATCTATGACAAGCTCAGCTTCAATATCCCTGCCTGCTTGCCTACGGTTTGAAAAGCCTGCAAAAGGGTCAGCGCCAAAACCTGCTGAAGCAGCACCGCGCCCACGCCGTTGCCCCCCAAAAAGGGCTTCAAAAAAATCACTGAACCCCGATGATTCAAACCCTTGGCTGCCAAAGTTAAAATCCTCAAAACCCCGTGCCCCTTGAAATTGCTGTCCGTGTTGCCAATCAGGGCCTAGCTGATCGTACATCTTACGTTTTTTTTCATCTTTGAGGACTTCGTAAGCTTCGGTAATATCTTTAAATTTTTCTTCAGCTTCAGTGTTTCCCGGGTTCAAGTCCGGATGATATTTTTTGGCTAATTGTTTATACGCCTTGGCGATTTCGTCTTTTGAAGCAGAACGCTTCACCCCAAGCACAGTATAATAATCTTTATACGTAACACCCATACCTTGCCTCCCACAAAAATGCCTACTAGAACGCATCTCATACTTCAGCTTGCGCTGAAATATGGTATATCACTGCGCCCAAAAGCGCGATTATTGACTTGTTCCGATGGCTACACCACCGTGCCAAACAGCAACTTGGCGGCTGAAAACTCCTCAAAATACGCTTTCGCGTGATTGAAAAACAGCTCATAACCAAAAGCGCTCTATACACGTATTTTTTTGTTCTAATGTCGTAAAAATGCGACGTATAAAACGAAAGACTGCCTAGCTATTTTCATATACATGCATAAAAATGCTTTTGCTCATAAAATAAGTAAAACACCTTTATGCCCTGTCAAGAATAATCAACGGCTGATAAGGCCACTAAACAGCTTCAATCCAGCCGTATACACATTTTGTATTGTATTTGTAGCTTGCTCATATATTTTTGCCTTTCAGTATCAGCACATGCTCGCACAAAGAAAATACTTTATTTTTTCCATTATATAGGAATCAAAAAGGCGCCGTTTATTCAAAAAATCTGTAACAGCACGGCACCTTATAAAGAAACAAGCTTTTATATATTTGCATTATGTGTGACTATATCCTTTTTTTTGCTTGCTTTTCTTGAGTTTTTCTAGTAAACGAAAACTACTTTTGTTGATATATTTTCTTTTAACCGCATAAAAACACAGACAAATCAATATTTAAAAAAAACCAATACCTATATTAAACACGTAAAATAACAAATAAAATTAATCCTAAACGTCTTAACGTTTAGGTAGAGAACGTGCATATTATGATACTACAACACCATACGCAGCCATCAACTGTTGCCAAATGGATCAGCATTTGTTTGAGCTTTTTCGCCCTTTTTTTCCTGTGCGTTTCAGAAGTTCAAGCCCGCGTTAAGGCTCGTTCAGCCATATTAATGGACATAGACAGCGGTGATATTTTGTATTCGCAAAATGCAGATGCAAAAATCCCTCCTGCATCCTTGACAAAGGTGGTGTCCATGTATGTGGCGTTTGACCATATAAAAACCGGCAAAAAAAAGCTCACCGACAAGGTGACCATCAGCCGTAAAGCTGCCGACCAGCCGGGTGCAGGCATGCACATAAAAGCTAAAGAAAAAGTTACGTTAGATCGACTTTTGCTTGGTATGGCTGTTTCGTCCGGTAACGATGCTTCCTTAGCTGTAGCCGAACACATTGCCGGGTCTGAGAAAAAATTTGTCGCCCTTATGAATAAAAAAATGCGCGATCTGAATTTGAAAAAAACCGTTTTTAAAAACCCTCATGGTTTGCCCGCAAAGGGGCAATTCACAACAGCTAAAGAAATGCTCATGGTAAGTCGCGCGTATTTGAAAAAACATCCAGATTCCCTCAAATACCACAAAACACGCGCCATAAAACATAACGGCAGGACAACCACCAACAAAAACCCCTTGCTCAAATCCTTTCCTGGGGCTGACGGCCTGAAAACCGGCTGGATTACGGCTTCTGGCTACAACATTGTTTCTACCGTAAAACAAGGAAAAACAAGGCTTGTGGCTGTGCTATTGGGAGCAAAAACCAGTGCCATCCGTTCACGAGAAATAAACAAGCTTATGAAAGCCGGCTTTGAAGCCCAAAAAAATGGCACCACCGTGGCCAGCGTGTTGATTGGCAAGCCTGTCCCAGCTATAAAAAAGGTTGCTACAGCAACAGCAAAAAAAGCGACTACAAAACAAAGCTCGTCTAAAAAGACAAAAAGCACAACAAGTGCAAGCACAAAAACCTCCACCAAGCAAAAAGCAAACCTTACCAAAGCTAAAGCCACGCCTGTCAAAGCTGACGCAAATTCAGTGGCGCTAAACGATCCGGTGCAAACAGGCTCGTTACGCCGCTTATAAGGTTTGTGCTTTTGTCGCCCTGCTTTTATAAAAAACACCTTTTGTCACTACAAGGACAGATAGAATGCTGACACAAGAACGCATGACCCACTTGGCCCTTTTGGCTCGCCTTTCTCTTACCCCTGAAGCGTCGGACAAATTTAGGGGGCAATGTGATGATATTTTACGCTACATGGATGTTTTGGCCGAGGTGGACACAAGCGCCATTGAGCCTTTATACAGCCCTATAGCTCATGACAGCGCCGTCAGAGAAGATATTGCCGTATCGCGCCGCAGCCGTGCAGAGGTTTTGTCCAATGCACCGCACACGGATGAAACCTTCTTTATCGTACCACGTATTGTGTAACCATCGAGGCATACATGTCTTTTTTACATACTTTATCCCTAGCTGAGGTTCGCTCGCAATTGGCCAATGGCGATGTTTCTGCCGAGGCTGTAACACGTGCTTGCCTTGATCGCATTGCCGCTACAGAGCCCACCATCCATGCTTTAGTACATGTGCGCGAACAAGCCCTTGAAGAAGCACGCGCCCTTGACAAAAAAGGCCATGATCCTGCCCAATCCCTTTGGGGGGTGCCCATAACGGTAAAAGATATTTTGTGCACCAAAAACACGCCCACCACGGCAGGTTCTGCCATGTTGGCTGATTTTGTGCCGTTTTATGACGCCTTTGCTGTGGAAAAACTGGAAGAAGCCGGTGCCATTATCCTTGGCAAAAACAATATGGACGAATTTGCCATGGGCTCCTCAACAGAAAATTCTGCCTTTGGCCCCACAAAAAATCCATGGGACCCCACACGTATCCCGGGCGGCTCTAGCGGTGGTTCTGCTGCCAGCGTCACAGCAGGTCAGTGTTATGCCTCACTTGGTACGGACACTGGAGGTTCTATCCGTCAGCCTGCGGCTTTGTGTGGCTGTGTAGGGCTTCGCCCCACCTATGGCAGGGTTTCTCGTTATGGCGTTATTGCCTATGCTTCATCACTTGACCAAGTGGGCCCATTAGCCCGCACGGTGGAAGACACTGCCATTGTGCTCAGCGCCATTGCAGGCCATGATAAGCAAGATTCCACCAGCACGCCGCAAGCTGTGCCTGACTATATGGCAAGCTTTAAGCGCACGGATCTACGCGGTGTTCGCATTGGTGTGCCTCGTGAATTTATGGCAGAAGGCCTTGATGGCGGCGTTGAAAAGGCGTGCCAAAACGCCATAGCTTGTGCCAAGGAACTTGGCGCAGAACTTATCGACGTCACCTTACCCCATGCCACACGCCATGCCATCGCTACCTATTATATTGTTGCCATGGCAGAGGCCAGCTCAAACCTTGCCCGCTTTGACGGGGTGCGTTATGGGCACCGTTCTAAAAACATAGACAACCTTGAAAGTTTGTACGTGCGCTCACGCACAGAAGGTTTTGGCGATGAAGTGCAACGGCGGATTTTGCTCGGTACCTATGTGCTGTCGTCCGGCTATTACGATGCCTATTACCGTAAAGCAGCAGAGGTGCGCAGGCTTATTCGTAACGATTATGAAGCAGCCCTTGCACAATGTGACACGTTATTGGCACCTGTTTCGCCTGTGCCGGCTTGGAAGCTTGGCTCCATCATTGACGATCCGCTAAAAATGTATCTTATGGATATTTTTACAGTTTCTCTTAACTTAGCAGGATTACCCGGCTTGTCTGTGCCTGTGGGCCTTAGCGAAGGTTTACCTGTGGGCATGCAATTGATTGGGCGTGCCTTTGCCGAATCAACCCTGTTTGAAGTGGGGCATGTGTTGTTTAATAAGCTGGCACCCAAGGAACAAGCAAGCTGTTAGGGAATGATGCAATAAGGACGGTACCAAAAGTTTTTTTATGATAATCTTATCATAGCATATTCCTACAGGCTGTTCAAAAAGTGCCAAAAGCGCGGCAAGCGAAGTTTTTTCTTACGGCATAGCTTGCCACTGGCGGCAAAGCCGTTTGCAAGGAACGAGCAACTGCGCACATCAAAAGCAGAGCGGATTCTTTAAGTCCATGCCAAAAAAATGAGCTTAACAAAGCATACGGTTCTTTTAAGGCAGCCTGTTAACCCCTAGCCAAACGGAGATGCCATGGCCAAATTGCTTGTGCTTGGCGTTGGGAATTTATTGCTGACAGATGACGGTGTAGGGGTTATGGCAGCGCAAGAGCTTATGCAAAACACCTGGCCTGCCCATGTATGCATCCAAGAAGCCGGCACATTTACCCACGATATTTTTTATAAATTTGAAGGGTATAGCCATATTTTGGTGCTGGATGTGGTACGGGCCAAGGGGACACCCGGCACGATCTACCGTTTGACCGAAGACGCGCTTATAAAAAATGAATCCCAGCGTTTGTCCTTGCACGACATTGACCTTATCGATTCCTTGCAAATGGCTGAACGGCTTTTTACAACGCGCCCCAGTATGCTTATTCTTGGCATGGAACCCTATGACCATAGCACGTGGAACATTGGCCTTTCAAAAGAGTTGCAAGCCCATTTTCCAAACTTTGTCAAAACTGCCAGACAAGAGATTGAACAATGGATACAGGAACATGATGAGCAAAAAGACTTTGCATAGTGCCTAACCATCAACATGCTTTTATATCCACACTATTGAATATATTAAGGAAAACCTTATGTGCCTTGCCATTCCCACCAAAGTTATTGAAACCTGCGCTGACGGTATGCTAAAAGTCAGTGTGGGTGATGGCCCGACAAGCCTTACCGTTTCCGGGCTCCTATTGCCTGAACCTGCCAAAGTGGGTGATTTTTTAATCGTGCATGCAGGCTTTGCCATGCATAAAATGGACTATTCTGAGGCGGAAGAAAGCTTGCGCCTTTTTCGTGAACTTGCCGAAGCTGCCGGTGAAGTTCCCAACTTTTAGTTATACATCAAAGGGCTGCGCAAAACCTGCGCGGCTGTTGATAGATGGATTTTATACCGCTCTCACACGCTTTTACACGGTGTAAAGGCGCACCGCATAACGATCTAACGCCATCAACGGGAGGACAATACCATGCCACATGAAAAAAGCCTTATCGGCCAAGCTGATGCCTTTGCAAAGGATGTTTTTGAACATATCCGCTCCATGAGTGCCGATACGGCAGGGGTTAGCCGTCAGGGCTATTCTGACCTTGAAACAGCTGTGCACAAATATTTGGCTGATATTGCCACAGGTTTTGGCATGGAAATCAGTGTGGATGCGGCAGGCAACATGTGGATGCGTTATCCTGGTGAAGACCGCTCTTTACCAGCCCTTGTCAGCGGATCTCACTCTGACAGTGTACCGCAAGGCGGCAATTATGACGGCCTGGCAGGGGTGGTTGCAGCACTCACCGTGGCTTGGTGGATGCACAAAATAGGCTTTACGCCCAAGCGCGACTATGTTGTGCTTGCCATTCGCAACGAAGAAAGTTCTTTTTTTGGCAAAGCCTATGTCGGCTCCTTAGCCTTGATGGGGCTGCTGACCGATGCAGATTTAGAGCTCAAGCACCGCGACCTTGACCTTACCCTTGGTGAGGCCATTCGTGGGCAAGGCTTTGACACCATCCCCATGACCCAAGGCAAGCCCCTTATGGATTTAAGCACAATGGCAGCCTTTGTGGAATTGCACATTGAGCAAGGCCCCATGCTTGATGCATCAAGCGATCGTGTGGGCGTGGTCACAGGGATTCGTGGCAATTTTAGGCATAAAAGCGTTCAATGCCTTGGGCAAACAGCACATTCTGGCGCAGTGGACAAAGCCTACCGCCACGATGCAGTCATGGCCTTTGCAGAACTTGCCCATAGCATGGAAAACCACTGGCAAGACTGGCTTGATAAAGGCGCAGACCTTGTGTTTACCATGGGCGTTGCCAATACAGCACCTACGGCAGCCATTGCCATTATTCCGGGGGAAGTCAACTTTTCCATAGACATGCGCTCATTGCACAGGGATACATTGGAACGCTTCCACGATCTTTTGCTCGCAGAAGCCAAAAGGATTGGCGATGCAAGGGGTATTTCCTTTACCTTTGACCGCCTTTTGATTGCAGAACCTGGCCTTATGGATGACAAGGTGTCTGCTAAGCTTGTGGATTTGGCGAAGCACTATGATTTTCCGTTCCGTCAGCTTGCAAGCGGTGCAGGCCATGATGCTGCTGTCTTTAGCAATAAGGGTGTTCCCGTTGGTATGATCTTTGTTGCGAACCAGCACGGCTCTCATAATTATAAAGAAGCCATGCGTTTGGATGACTTTATTTTGGGTACTGACCTTTTGTGGCGCATGGTGCAACATTTTGACAGCTAAACATATGTGAATACAAAAGGCTTAGAAGCGCAGTTTATCTAAAAAACTAGATTTCTAAGCCTTTTTTATACCTATACTGCCCAAACTCAGTCCATAATGGCCTAATCGCACGTGTAGGGGGTTGACAGAAAAAAGCATGAGGAGTATACCTCGTCTTCTGTCATGCGGGAGTAACTCAGTGGTAGAGTGCAACCTTGCCAAGGTTGAAGTCGCGGG
>CAYJIX010000062.1:0-11900 GCA_964370375.1 uncultured Desulfovibrionaceae bacterium
TGCTTGGCAATATACGCGCCTCAAAACTGCGTAAAATTGTGCGCCGCTCCTGCCAATGTGGCATGCGCGCATCAAGTTCTGCATAAAAGGCGGCACTGTGATTGAGCTCGCGCAAGTGCACAATTTCATGCATGATCACATAATCAATACAAACAAGGGGTGTTTTGACAAGGCGTGTGTTCAACACGATTACGCCTTGTGCACTACAGCTCCCCCAACGGCTGCGTAGGGTTTTCATCTTCCAAACAGGAGGATGAGCAAGCCAAGGTACAGCATCGCTACACAATTGCACACGCTCTGCAAAAACCACTTGAGCCTTTTGCTTGTACCAGGCCTTAAGCACCTTGCCCACGCTTTGCGGATCTTCTTTGCGTGCGCTTACCACGAGCCTGTCTTCGGTTACAGTAACCCCTTGCCAAGCGCGCGAAACAAGCACGTCCAGCTTCATAGCAGTCCCCAAATACCAATGGGTTGCGCCTGATACATAGTCAGGAACTTGGCAAAAAGGCGCTGCCGTTGCCTTGGCAACCTGGCGAAAAATCCACGCGCTGTTTTTGCGCACCATCTGTTCGGCATGCTCTAGCGCGTAGCCTTTTGGCAAAAGCACGAGCACCTGCCCCTGCCTTGTGACGCGCACCGCCATGCGCTTACGTTTGGCTGTGCCCGTGCGCACGGTGTAGGCAATGGCACCTTCAGGCATTTGCATAAGGTAGTCGCTCATACAAACGCCGTATCCCCTGAGCAAAGCGGCTCAATGTCGGCGGCATGGAGCCATGCATGTGCAGCTTGTTGTACGTCAAGGGGCAAGGCGTCCCACCATGTGGGCAAGGCGACACCATGTAAAAAAGCTGGGTTTTCCCTTGCCTCAACATGCAAAAATACGCCGCCATGATGCAAAAGAAAATCGTCATGCGTCTTGGCGTGATGATGCGCGGTGTTTTCAGGGGCGTTTGCGTACAAGCCATCACCATATAAGGGAAAGCCTGCATCTGCCACATGGGCGCGGATCTGGTGGCGCGCGCCTTTGCGGATACGACACCCCACAAGGGTGTATACAGTATCAGAGGGGGGGCACGACTGTGAGGGGTACAGGGCCTGTACTATGCTTGGCGCAATGTGCCCCAAGGGCACAACGTTTGTATGGCGCAAAAAAGCCGCCTCGACATCTGTAAAAACGCGGGTACGCTTGCGTTTGGCAGTGTCGGTTGCACCTCTTAGCTGCAAAGGTTTTGTAAGCGTGCCTTGAACCAAGGCCAGATAGCGTTTGTCAATGCGCCCTGCTTCTTCGGCCTCTTGCCATAGCTTTTGCCCCTTTACAGTCAAGGCTAAAGCCACAAGGCCTGACGTTTTGTAATCAAGGCGGTTTAGGAGCTGTAGGCCTTTTTGCCCATGGCTTTGCAGCCACATTTCAAGGCTTACAGCATTGCTGCCGGCTAGGGCTGTGGTGTGAAAATGTGCAGGCTTAACTGCAAGCGCAAGGTCTGCCCCAAAGGGAATCAAGGTGGGCGGTGCCTGATAAAGGGAGCTGTGTTCTATACGTTGTTGCGTTGTGCTTTGAAGGGTGTTCCTGTCTATATGTAGGCATTGACCTGCACGCACTTTTGTACCCGGGCTGCTTTTTCGGCCATCAAGGCGCACAAAACCCTCGTCGCAAAGCCTGCGCCGCGTGCGCAAACCTGCTGTTGGCATCAAGCGCAACAGCACTGCATCAAGGCGCTGTCCGTCCTCTTCAGGCAAAACAGGAACTTGATTGGTGTCAGCTAAAAAAGGCTCGCTTTGATTGGTCATAAAGACCTTGTCCATACCTTCATTGCACCATCAAAAACAAAAACTTAACAAGTACTTTTACGCGGCTGTGTTGTCGCTTTCAGCACAAGGCGCGGCTGCACAGCATGCTGTATCTTTGTGGGCGGTGCATTGGCCTTTGACCTCGGGCAAATTTTTAATATGACGAAGGGCCATGGCTGTGACGGCGATTCCTAAAAAAAACCAAAAAGTGCTCATACTTGCTCCTTTTTATGCCTTCAGCAAAAGGCGATTCACATAGTGTTGGTAGGGATTAGCACGCTATTTTTTTTGCAACAGACAGCCTCTTAATGTCCATGTGTACAAAAACTGTTTGCCAATCCCTACCTGCTGGGGAATGTTGTTCCTACGTGCTAGGCCTCTTCGGTGGGCGCGTAAAAACAGCGCTTTGGGGAATGGATTTTCCCTGATTTTTTAAGAGCGTCAATATCTTTGGAAAGCTCTTTGCTTTCTACCCCAAGGGCTTTGGCAATATCACCGGGGCGCAACGGTTTGCCTGCTTCACGCAGGGCCAAAAGGATTTTATCTTGCATACTTACCTCATAGGTTTATGGTTTTCTAAGGCGCAGATGGATTCCAAAACCACCTAAAGCCTTTTTCATATACACAAAAAAGCAACGTCCTTCATCATTGATACGCGCTGTGGAAAAATCAACCTCCACGCCGCGTAGCAAAAGGTGCGCACAGGTGCGCTCCACATTGGGCACAGCATAGGCAAGATGCCCTTTCCAATCAGACGTTGATTTGAGCACTTCAATGCCTTCACCCACAAAAATACCCTGCCCCACATCGGTTTGCCCATAATGGGTAAGGGCTGTAAACTCCTGCACAAGCCCTTGAACGCTTTCTTCCTTGTCATCTTCAGGATACACGCCCACATGGTGAAGTTGCATGTCCAGCATGTCTTGCACAGCTTTTTCTATGTTTGCAGCAAGGGCAATGCTATCGCCCTTTGTCAGGCAAGCTTCATCAACGCAAAAACCTGCGGCGCAGGCAAGAACAGAAGGACAAGCAAGGTATTTTTTAACCAAAGGCATGTCCATCTGGCCCACAGGAACAAAGCGCATGTTCGGGTAAAAAGCACATAAAGATTGCAACGTTTCAAGCCTGCCCCTGTGATCTGCCGGAAAAAAGGCCATGGCACTTAGGCCAAGTTCTTGGGCTGCTTCCACATCAGAAGCAGAGGAGCACCCTGGCAAAACCACAAGCTCTTGCTCAAGGCACCACGACACAACGCGCGGATTAAAACCTGTGGTGATAATATATTCTGCTCCTGCTGCCTTGGCCTGACTGGCCTTGGCAATGCTTGTAATACCAACGCAGCCCACAAGCAGTTCGGGGTAATCGGCCTTTACACGGCGGATGGCCTCTTCATCTGCTTGACTTCGGAACGGCAATAACACAATGGGCAAGGGAACTTTTTTAAGGGCTTCGCTGAGCACTTTTGCACAGGACACAGGCTCTACACCCAATGCCGGCGAAACCAAGGGGATGATGCCCATATCACAAATACGTTGTAGGACCAAATGCATGGCTGTCTCCTTTAACTAGTCAGGATTCTTGACCTAAACATACACAAAATCACCTGATTGCGCCAAGTTGTTTTTAGGCATATTCATGAACTCTTCAGCTATACATGCGGCAAAAGCGTGACCTTGTCAAATGCTCAACGCGGCAAACAGATTCAAGAGCCATGCCTTCTAGCCTTGCCCTTGGCCCTGTCATGGCGTATCATATGCCCACAGGCCCATCTTGGCACCATAAGGACGAAAAACCTATGAAAACCGACTTACCAACCTACCTTGGAAAAAGCGTGTGGTATGTGCACCGCGTATCCTATGGCGAAACCGATACCATGGGATATTTGTATTATGCAGAATATTTACACATATTTGAGCGTACCCGTAGCGAATACATCCGCAGCCTTGGCATGAGCTACCGCGAAGTTGAAAAGCGCGGCATGATGCTGCCTGTGCGGGAAGCTTTTTGCCGCTACCGCCAGCCGTCGCGCTATGACGACACAATCCATGTGCAAGCCGGAATCACAGAGCTTGGGCGAGCTTCCTTGACCTTTACGTATGTTGTTATGGACAGCGAGCGGCAGCTCGTTTTGGCCACGGGGCGTACCGAACATGCCTGCGCCACCCTTGAAGGAAAACCCCTTCGCATGCCCGATTGGTTTAAGCAATTACTAAAGCCATAAAACGAACAAAAAATGTTCGGCCCAACATGCCCTGCACCAATAAGCCTCATCTTAAAACCTTGGCGTTGCTGGTTTGTTGAGGCAAAACAAGGAGTTTTTGTATGAACAGCTCTATTGAAAGCCTTCAAGAGCTTGGTCAACATAAAGTGTGCGCCTGTGTGGCCCTAGCTGTACACAAAAGCAAAACGTGCCCTGCTGAGCAAAAGTCTTCCTTGCCTGCCACAGCGGGCATTGAGGTTTTAAGCTGCCTTGTGGAGCTTGGCACAGCGCAAGAAATCGCAGGCAGCCGCATCGCCGTCATGGGCCTTTCAGCCGAAAAACTTATGCCTTGGTATGAAGCTGCCTTGTATTTTTCCTTTGAGCTTTTTGTGGCTGTACCTACAGAATACAATGCCGAAGGCACGGATTTACCCTTGCTTTTAAGTGCAGGTGCGCACATTTTTCTTACCCATGACGAGCGTTTGGCCCTTGACGGAGCACAGGCTGTTGTGCTTGGCCCAAAACGGCAAGGCCCTGTTTTTGACGAGGACAACACCGCCTTGACCATGGATGAAGCTTTAGCGCGTTTTGCCAGCCCCAAGGTATTGTTGTTGACAGCTAAAGACCCGTATCAAGCCCATGTGCTGCAAGCTTTGTCGGAAGTATAAACCATGGACATGCTCATTGTAAGCGCAAGTCCGCGCAGGGGCGGCAACAGCGACACCTTAGCAAAGCTTACGCAAGAAGCCCTAGCCGAACAAGGCATTGCATCCGGCATACGCACCGTCCATCCCAGCCATCACGCGCCGTGCATTGCCTGTGGGTTTTGTGCAAAAAACCGTGGGCAATGTGTGCTGGATAAAGCACCGGACAATACAGCAGACCTGCTTGAAAGCATGCGCACAGCCAAAGCCCTTTTTTTAATAATGCCGGTCTTTTTTTACGGGCCACCTGCACAATGTAAGGCTGTCATGGATCGCGCCCAAAAATATTGGTGGATTTTGGAGCAAGACCCCAAAACAATCCCCTTGGCAAAGCCGGGATTTTTGGCCTTTGTGGCAGCACGCACACAAGGAGAACAGCTTTTTGAGGCCAATGCCCTGATAGGACGCTGTTTTTTGCGCACTTTAGGCTTTGCCCCCCCACAAGGTGCAGCAACACCGCTTTGTTTAAAAGGTCTTGACGGTCCGCGCGATTTGGCAGACCATAGCACCTATGGTGACGTAATCCGCGCCCACACCATGGCGATGCTAGATCACCTTACAAAGCTAAGGCGTTAGCCGTTTGCCCCAAAAGCCCGTTTTAAAAGCATTGATGCAATTTTTGGCATATCCTTTTTCCGCAGGCTGTTCAAAAAGGCCACTTCGCTAAAGATGCAAGAAAAATTGTTTTTTGAAAAAGCATACCTCTTCAAGGCCTACCAGAAAAGATAGCGCAAAGTGCCCTTTTTGTAGGCAAATCTTCGCGCCTTACAAAAACTAAAAGAGAGGCGCCCAAGGAATGAGTGGTGCGGATGTAAAAAGCAAGGCAGATGAATCATGCGCCCTTTTTTTCAATACCTACAGCGTATCCAAAAGCCAAGCTGGCTTTTAGAGCAACGCTGCGCTGCCTGCACAAAACCCTACGTGCAAAAGCAAACAGGGCCTTTTTGTAATGTAAGCCTTTGTCCAAAATGTCTATCAGCCATATTGGTCAATGCCCCTATACGCTGTGACAGGTGCGGACTGCCCATAACCAGCCCTTCCCTTGACAATCCGCCACAAAATCATGACTCAAATACCCCTTGGGTTTGTGCATTCTGTGTGCAAGATCCGCCGCCATGGACGCACTTGTACATGGCAGGCTCCTACGAAAAAACCATGCGTGATGTCGTTTTACGGGCAAAATTTGGGAATGATATGGCTTTATTGAATACCTTGGGAATCTTGCTAGCCCATATCTATATTGAGAAGGCCCAAACGCCTACAGATGCCGTTATACCTGTCCCCATGCACGGTTCAAGGTTGCGTGAACGCGGTTTTGATCCCTGCCTTGAACTGGCTAAAACCTTTTCAAAAATCGTAAACATCCCTGTGTGGGCAAAGGCTGCCACAAAAACAAGGGCAACACAGTACCAGCGCGAATTGAGCCGCACAAAACGCCGCCAAAACGTGCATGGTGCCTTTAAGGCTGACCCTATGGTAGAGGGAAAACAGCTACTGGTGCTTGATGATATTATAACCACAGGCAGCACCGTACAGCACCTTGTGCAAACCTTGCTCAAACAAGGTGCCGCATCTGTGGATGTGGCGGTTATTGGCAGAGCCCCTATTTTGCCAAAAATTTAAAAGGATACTTTGTTTTGTCCATGCCAAGGGAAAGTAAGCTGCCGTAGCAAACGATACTTTTCAAGCTTTCGCCAAGGACAGGCTGTGCAAACAAGAAAAAGCCCTTCCCCACAAAAACGTTGGCTTTAGGTGCTTTAAGTATGTATTTTTAGTTCTTCGGATCAAATATAAAAGGCATAGACTGCCACGTCGGTGGCGACTCCTTTCATTGTTTAAGTGAAGAACGGCGCCACCTCCTCGCAGTGACTTTGTGTGTTACCGTAAGTCACTGCGAGGAAATGCCGCCCAACTATCACATACAACAAAAGGATTATATGCGGCATGACGTGGCAGTCCACTGCCCCCTTTAGGGTATGCCTTTAAAAATGACATCAAACAAAGAATAATTTTTTCAAATAAAAACAATTTACTATAAATTACAATATGGTTTATCAATAATTTCATAGTATGTAATCTATCAACTGAGTTTACATATTTAGCACAACTAGAGCCAAAAATTTCATTTAAGGACAGCCTGTTACTTGACATTTGTCCGCCGAAAGCCACTGCCGCAAAACCCGTTCAAGCTCTTTTGTTACCATGGGTTTGGATAGATAATCGTTCATGCCGGCCTTTAAAAACATGGAACGCACATCGCCAACAGCATTGGCGGTAAGGGCCACTATAGGCATGTTTTTAAACCGTTCTTGCGGCATTTTTCTGATATGAACAGCAGTTTCCACGCCGTCCATTTCCGGCATCATATGGTCCATAAAAACCATATCATAATGCGCATCTTTTAACATCTCTAAGGCTTCCTTTCCTGATAGGGCTGTATCTACATGCGCGCCGTATTCTTCAAGCACACTTTGTGCAATGAGCAGGTTAATGGTGTTGTCATCAACAACCAGCATGCGCGCCCCTACCACTTTTAGATTAAATCCAGCCTCTACGTTTCCATCGTTCAGTTCAAATTGCGCTCCGGTCAGGTGCCGTGCCAACATGATGGTGGTCAAAGGTGCGTAGGCTACCGTTATATTGGGCCTTATTTCTCTACTTTCAAAATGATTCCGCGAAAGGGCAAAAACCATTGTCGGTATAGTAGAAACATCAATGGTTTGCAAATATTCGTAATCCATAAAAACATGGGAATAGTTGCCAAGAACGTCTAAAGAATCCACAAGCTCGGCAACAACACCTATCTGTGCAAGCTTGCGAATAAGGCTTTCGGCGCGAGTACTGCTGTTAAGCCATACCCCGACTTTATAGACGCTGTAATCCGCTTCAGGCACAAGAGGGGCAGGATCTTCAACCGTTTGGGGAAGCTCAAAGGAAAAACACGAGCCTTTCCCATAGGTACTTTCCACAGCAAGACTGCCACCCATCTGCTCAAGAAGCCGTTTGGTAATGGCAAGTCCAAGGCCTGTGCCTTCAACGTTCCTGTTTTTCTTGGTATCTAGTTGGCTGAAGTTTTCAAACAAAAGGGGCATGTCTTCTCGTTTGATGCCAATGCCTGTGTCTTCGACCTCTGCTTTAAGGATGACTATATTCTCATTCTCTGTAGGAATAGTGCGCAAAATCAATTTGATATGCCCGGTATTGGTAAATTTTAACGCATTGGTCAAAAGGTTGATAAGGGCTTGTTTTACACGGATACTGTCCCCACGCAACATCCGAGGCATCCCATGAAAATCTTCTACGACAAAATCAATGGGTTTACTTCCAAGGCGTACATTGATAAGCGCCACAATATCAACAATCAAAGATTCGGTATAATAAGGTTCCGGAATGATTTCTAAAGCACCGGTCTCTATTTTGGAAAAATCCAAAATATCATTGATGATGGACAATAATGAACCGGCAGCATTTTTAATATTGCGCAAACATTCTAGCACTTCGCCTGACGGTTTTTGCCGTATAGCCATGTCTGCCATGCCAAGAACGGCATTCATGGGGGTGCGTATTTCATGGCTCATGTTGGCTAAAAAAGTGCTTTTGGTTCGGTTGGCAATTTCAGCAGCTTCAAGGCGCCGTTGTTCGGTAATATCGGTATAAAATCCTTCAAGAAGGTGCGGCGTGCCGTCAGGTTTAAATTCCACAACGCGGCTGCGCTCCCATATCCATTTGACCGTGCCGTCCTTCATAACAATGCGAAAGCTTGTTTCCAGCGGCAAACCCACATTTAACGTTCCCTCATTGACAGTCATTAAATTTGCCAAATCTTCAGGATGCACCATGTCAAGAAATTTCATGACATCATTGTGCAACAATTCATCGGAAGAATAACCCGTTAAGGCTGAACTGCCTTCGCTTACAAACGTAAAGGTGTAATGAGGAGGGTCGTTTAAACATTGATACACCATGCCCGGAATGTTGGTCATGAGCGTTTCCATACGCTTTTTGCTAAGGGCAAGCTCTTCCCAAGTGCGGTAACGCTCCACAGACGTCATGGCAAGGGCCATAAAGTCTGCCAAGGATGAGGCAAAAAACTCCTCTTCAAGGGTCCAATCCTTGGGAGAATAAAACTGCTCCACACAGACAACGCCCACAAGCTTACCTTGTGAAAGCACAGGCGCGTCAAGCAAAGAACAAATATCTTCCTCATAGTCCTCAAATAAACCGTTAAAAACATCTTCTCTGCTGCTATTGTCTGTGCGCAAAATCCTTTCTGTGTTCAGCCTTTCAATATAGTTTTCACGGTCAACCAAAGAAAATGGCCCTTGGATGCCAAACTTGTCCTCTTCACTATTATAGCTGACAATATTTTCTAACTGGCATTTTTCATAATTGAGCTGCCAAATACCTATACGGGTTACATTAAGGGCTAAACAGCCTTCTTTTGCAATATTTTCAGCGGCTTTTTTCAAATCACCTGAGGTTACATCCGATGATTTAGCAAGCTTGACCAAGGCTTCGTTGATAGGATGTTTTTGTATGATAGATGACATGGTTGCTCCTAAAGCACTCGTTTTTGCTAAGGCATAACAGCATATACATGCTTTTACCTTATACTACAGTGATAAAAAGTCAACAACCTATACAGTGCTTCTTTTGCTGCAAACAAGCGTACATGGAGGAGTTTTTGTGCTAAAAAGGGTTTTGCACAAACATGCTACACCCAATGCGCCAAGGGACAATCGCTCACAAACAACGCCGGTGGTGCTTGGCGGCGCTTAAACGCGCTAGTATGGACAAGCTGTAAAACTTTGGACACCACTTCTTTGTCGCCTTGAAGAGCATGGGGCGGAACATGTTTTTCTATAAGGTTGTACAATATCTCATCAAGAACATCATACGGCGGCAAGCTGTCTTGATCTTTCTGATTTGGGCGCAATTCAGCGGACGGAGCTTTGCTAAACACATTGGCAGGGATAACAGGTAAGGATGAAAGCGTATTCATATGATACGCCAATTTGTACACATCGGTTTTGTACACATCACCAATGGGGGCAAACGCGCCTGTCATGTCGCCGTACAGCGTGCAATACCCCACGGCAAGTTCTGATTTATTACCTGTAGCCAAAAGCAGACGGTTTTCTTTATTGGCAATGGCCATAAGCAAGGTACTGCGGATCCGTGCTTGGATGTTTTCTTCGGTAAGGCCTTTGGCAGTGCCAATAAAACGCTCCGCCAAGGCTTTGTCAAAGGATTGCATAAGGGGGCTTATGGGCACTTGCAGGGTTTCCATTCCCAAATTACTTGCCAAACAAAGCGCGTCATTTACGCTGGCCTTGCTTGTCCATGGGGATGACATAATAACCCCAAGCACATTGGACGCGCCAAGTGCATTCACCGCAAAAGTGGCTGTTAGGGCCGAATCCATGCCGCCTGACAAACCCAAAATAACCTTGGAAAAACCATTGTCGTGTACCATATGCCGAAGGCCAAGGATTATGCCTTGGCACTTGTCCACTATGGGATCAAGGCTGGTTGCCTGTTCAGAAACCTCGGTCAAGGCACCGCCCCACGGTGACAGGGCAAAGGAGCCTGAGACCTCTTCCCAAGCAGGTAAATAATAGGCTCCTGATGGGCTAAGCACAAGGCTGTCACCGCTCCAAAGCCTGCTTTCATAACCACCCACAGCTCCCACGCGCACTATAGGACGCGCATACTGCCTTACCGCTGCAACACAATGTGAAAACAGATTTGCCCTGCTGCTTTCACTATACGGTGTCGCATCAAGGCAAACAATGGCTTCTACGCCATCAAAGGGCATGGTTTCGTCTTGCAAAGTTTTATGGTCAAGGCACACGGCCACAGACGGCATTTGCGGCTGGCTCAACAAACTCCAGCCACCTTGGGCAGGCAAGTAAGAAACAACACCTTTATGCAAAAGCACGGCAACGGCAACGGCTTTTTCCCCTCGCTCAGGTGCCATGGCAACACGCATAAGCACCATTGGCGCGTCCTGCCCTGTGGCCATACTTTCTGCAATGTGCTTTGCCAAAGCTTCAAGCTGAGAGGAAGAAAGGCCCTCTTTATCATGGGCTGTAAGGCAAGTCGATACTATGCAAAGATCTGCCTTTTGCGCAAAAGCTTCAAGGGTAGCCTTACCTACGGTTGCAACAACAGCAGACCATTTGGCTGCAATTAAACGCGCTTGGTGTATTGTTATGTTCATAAAAAGAGGTCTTCCATAGAATACAAGCGTCCGGCAGCTTGTGTGCTCAGCCATTTTGCGGCGCGTAAAGCACCTTGTGCAAAATTGTCCCTTGAATGGGCTTGGTGGGTCATCTCAATCCGCTCACCTGCTCCCATAAAATAGACAGTGTGCACGCCAACAACATCACCGCCGCGAAGGGTTTGTAAGCCAATCTCACCGGCAGGACGCTCGCCAATAATGCCTTCGCGGTGGTAATTGGCCACATCAGATAGGGCCACATCTCTGGCCTGTGCCAAACATTCGCCAAGGCGCAAAGCTGTGCCGCTTGGTGCGTCTTTTTTGCGATTATGATGGATTTCAAGAACATCAATGTCAAAGCCGGGCCCAAGCATCTGCACAAGGCGTGGCAAAACAGACACCATGGCATGAATGCCAATGCTCATGTTTGGGGCCCAAAAAATCGGCTGGCTTTGTGCCATATTCTGCAAAATTTCTTTTTCAGCATCTGTAAAGCCCGTGGTGCCAATAACCATGGGGTTGCCGTATTTTGCCGCAACCTTGGCTGTGTTGATAGTGGCTTCTGGTGCGGTAAAGTCAATGATCACAGCGCCTTTGCATTGCGCAAGCACTGTACCCACGTCGCTCCCATAAGGCACGCCAAGGCCTTGAATGGCGTCAACCCTTTCAGGGCGTTCCACAACGCCTGCAACCTGCAAGCCCTCGGATTGAGCTAGGGATACCAAGGTTGCGCCCATGCGCCCTGAAGCTCCCATAATAACAACTGAACATGCCATGATATGTAACCCCTCGCTTATGCTGCGTGTTTTGGTTGGTGGTTGAAAAAGGGAGATATGCTTTGTTACGTTTGTTTTCTTTTGTTTGTAAAGGCTTGCGCCTTACGCTTGTTCTTTTGTTCGTGCACTGTGCTGTTGCGCCACAACGTCACTGCGAGGACGAACGCAGTGAGGACGTGGCAGTCCATGTATTTCTGTCTGTACAAGGC
>CAYJIX010000063.1:0-11817 GCA_964370375.1 uncultured Desulfovibrionaceae bacterium
ACGCTATGCACGAGGGTAAAAAAGCGTTGAAATGGCGGACGATTTTAGTTTTTGGGTTAATGTAATTACTTGTTTGAGTTGAAGGTATTGGTGGGATAATTTAAAAATAGCGGTTCACAGGTATTCATCATACAACCTGATTTCTTCTAAAATTACACACTTACGGATGCCGCATGCACCTTGCTTTTTTAAAACGTTTAGGTATTGCTCCTTTTGTTATTGCCCTGCTTTGCACTGTCTTTACACAGGCTTATGCGGACGCTCCTTCCTCCACAATACCGCCGCAAAAAACAACGCGCCCCCACATCACGCTAAAAATTGGCCACACAGCCTTGCCAAGCATTGGACAGGACATGGCCTTTCGCGCCTTTAGCGAAGCTGTAAGTCAAGAAAGCAACGGGCGCATGGCCATAAACATACAGCAAAGCTCAAGGATAAACGATAGCAACGCCGCCCCAAAGGCATTGCCGCAAAACCTTCATATTACCACTGCCAGCACATCTGCCCTGGCGATGTTGGACGAAAAATGGCAGGTTTTTGAACTGCCCTATTTGCTTCGTGAATCAAGCGACACGCTGAAACTTTTTTACGAGAAAAACGGCGTTTTTGCAGGCCCTGTCTATGAAACCTTGGCAAAGAGCATGCGCGCAAAAGGGCTTCACATGTTATGGGTTTCCCCTGTTGTTTTTCGTGCCATAGGCACCACAAACCCTGACGCACGCTTTCCATCAAGCCTTAAAGGCTTGAACATCCGCGCAACAGGCTCGCCCATTGAGCGTGACGTTTTGGCTGTTTTTGGCATCAACCCTGTTGCCATGCCTTTGAGCGAATGTTCCGCGGCCCTAGAACATGGGGTCATTGATGGGCTTGGTCTTCCTGCCGACAGTGTCTTCATCATGAACCATCATAGCGTTATCAAATCCCTGATCATGAACAACTATCATGCCTTTATGTTTGTCACCTATATGAATGCAGATCTTTACGATACGCTCCCCCCGTGGGCCAAGGAAGCTGTAGACAAAGGCGCAACAGCTGCCATGCTGCACAGCCTAGAGATGTGGGACAATGAAGTGGAAGAAATCGTTGAACAGCTTAAACGTGCCGATACCTATTCTTACTTTCCCACAGACGAGGAATGGCCCTTATGGCACAGAGCTGTGCAAGGCGTTAGGGCGCGATACGAAGCCACAATGGACGCAAATTGGCTGAACATGGTGCAAAAACAGTTGGGTTATTAGAGCGTGTTTATGGACGCATAATTTGAAAAAAGGCATGGATTCCCACGTCGGCCCTTACGGGCCTCCTCTGAATGACAAAGGCAAAAGGCAGGAAGCCATACCCTGAAGGGTACAGATGGTATGGCTTTAGTTGTTGCTCCAAGTGGGTTGATGACATCATGGCGTGAAGGCTCTTGCCTTTAACAGGAGCCATCATACCACAACGTCAATTGCGAGCGCAGCGAAGCAATCCACCAGTGCCTTTTGCCTACGTAATCCTGCCTTGTGCAGCAGACGTACCGCGCTGTTTTGTATTAGATAAGCGTGGCACCGCCGTCAATATACACGATCTGTCCGGTGATATAATCTGAAGCTGCCGAACATAAAAAGATGCTCAAGCCTGCCATTTCTTCGGGGGTGTTGACATGGCGCATGGGGATACTTTGTGTAACCATGGACAACAAATCAGGATTGGCGTCATAGCGCGCGCGGTTCAATCCTGTGATGATAACGCCGGGAGCAATGGCGTTAACATGGATACGATGTTCGGCCAATTCGCCTGCAAACATCCTTGTTATCTGGCTAATGGACGCCTTGGTCACCGAATACGGCGCCGAACCGTTACGGTAGCATTTAATGACTGTCGGGGAAGAAAGGTTTAAGATTTTGCCACCGCCGTTTTCCTTCATCATTCTGCTTGCGTACTGGCATCCAAGGAAGGTGCCGCGAATGTTGACCTGCATGAGCTTGTCAAATTCTTCCATGGGAATATCGATCATGGGGCTAAAAAAGGTAATTCCTGAGTTATTGACCATAATATCAAGGGTACCAAACGCTTCACGAACATGATCAAACAACTTGGCTATAGACGCCTCATCCGTAACATCCACGGCATACCAGCCCACATCAAGGCCTTGTTTTTGCAATTTTTCTGCTGCCAGACGACATTTTTCAGCACCACGGCTTGCAATAATAACCTTGGCACCTGCAAGGGCAAACCCTTCTGCAATCCCATAACCTATTCCTTCAGCTCCGCCTGTGACGACAGCTTTTTTTCCTTTTAGGCTAAACATATCAAGATAACTCATTTTTTATCCTCCGTCCATGTACGGTCTGTACAATAGGTTTAGGTGTTATACAAAAAAATACGTCGCTTCGTCTCTAAACATCACACACATGCAAAACATGTTGTGACAAACATGTCAAGCAAAGGTTCTAAAGTTGAACCTTTGCAAACACAGTTACTACGCCATACGCAAATTATTTTCACAAGGTTCGCATAAAAAATCAAAAACACACTTGACAGGAATCTAAAACTAGGATGAATATGGCTTTACTTGGTTCTACGTTTGAACCATACAAAAAGGAGATGGTTCGGCATCCTGCTTCCCCACAGCCAGATGCCTAAACAACACAAAAAAAGCTGTTTGCAAAATCAACCGAGCTTTTTTACAAAAACACATAACCAGAGGAGTCCTTATGCGTTTTTCTTTTCTCAAACCCATGATCACAGCGTCTGCCGTTTTGGCCATAACTTGTGGCATGGTTGCCAGCTCTTACGCCGCCGAAATCACACTCAAAGGCGCACATTCAACGCCGCCCAGCCTTGGGCAACATGAGCCGTGGCTCAAATTTGAAGAAGTTGTAGAAAAAGAAAGCAAAGGGCGCATTGATGTTGAAGTGTATCACAGCTCCCAAATGGGCAGTGACGTTGAAGCCACACAAAAAACGCAGTTGGGCGTGATCCAACTGGCCTCTAGCTCCACATCCAATCTGGCCTTGGTGGCTCCCAAGTGGCAAGCCTTTGAATTGCCCTATATTCTGCGCGAAACCAACGACACCAAAAAGCTGTTTTATACTAAAGACGGTCAATTCACAGGCCCCGTGTATGAAGCTTTAGCCAAAGACATGCGCGCCAAAGGGCTTCATATGCTTTGGGTTTCCCCTGTATCTTTTCGTGCGGTAAGCTCAACCCGTCCTGAGTCAAAGCTTCCTTCTGACCTGAAAGGTTTAAAAGTGCGCGTAACTGCCTCTCCCATTGACCGTGACGTGTTGGCTGCCTTTGGTATCAACCCTGTTGCCATGTCTTTAAGCGAATGCTACACGGCCCTGCAACAGCAGACCATCGACGGTATCGGTATTCCTGCTGACAGCGTGTATTCCATGAATTATCATGAAGTTGTCAAGTCTATGGTTATGAACCGTTATAACGGTTTTCTGCTTGCCATTTCCATGAACGCCAAGTATTACGACAAGCTCCCCCAATGGGCGAAAGATGCCGTAAATAAAGGCGCCACAGCAGCTGCAATGCGCGGCTTTGAAATGTGGGACGACGGCCTTGATTCATCCATTGAAAAAATGAAGGCCGAAGGCATCAAGTTTCACTTCCCCACAGAGGCAGAATGGCCTTTATGGTACAAAGCTGTGGAAGGTGTTTCTAAACAGTACGAAGCCGAAATGGACGCTGATTGGCTAAAAACCGTGCGTACACAATTGGGTTACTAATCATTGAAACGTGCTGACCAAGCCTTTTGAAGACATTACAGGCTTTGAGCTAGTGTTGGAAAGCACCTTTGCAACACTAGCTCAATAGCTCATATCCCTTGATCTTTTTCAGCATAACATCTGATAGATAGAATGATTTGGACAGCAATTGTCTACCCATTCCAAGGTCAGGCCTTTGACCATAATGATTATGGAGACCAATCTATGCAACGCCTATTCACGTTTCTTTACAAGCACGCTGAAGAATGTATTATTTTTTCGCTTCTCATATGCCTTGTTTTTTCCATCAATATAGAAGTTTTCAGAAGATATGTGCTGCATCAATCGGGTGCTTATTCTGAAGAAATAGCCAGATATTTAATGATTGCCATTATCTATCTTGGCCTGCCCTATGCAATGCGCCATCGCCGCCATATTGTGGTTGATGTGTTGCCGGCATCGCTCCCCCAAATGGTGTTGTTCATTGTCAACATGATTTCCTACGCGCTGATGCTTGTGCTTGCTTGGCTTATGGTTCAAGGCACCTTGGAACTTGTTGACCAACAAATCATGCTTGATAGCCGAACCCAGGCCATGGCGGCTCCTGCGTGGTGGTTTTCCTCCCTCATTGGCATTGGCTATTTTCTGCTTGCCATTCGAGTTGTTGAAGCCATTGTGCAAGATATTAGGCAGTACCGAAAAACCGGCCGTGCGTTCAACGCCGGGCCAAATATTGATTAGGAGGCCAAACCATGGACGCTTTTGCTATTTTTGGTATGTTTGCCGTTTTTCTTATCTTACGAGTGCCCATTGCCATTGCCTGCGGATTGACCGGCATCATTTATATGTTGGTACAAGACATGCTTCCCCTTACCTTTGGGCCCCTTTCAGCCTTTCAAGGGCTTGACAGCTTTACCTTGCTTGCTGTTCCTTTTTTTATCCTTGCAGGTCAAACCATGGCCACAGGCGGCATTGCAAAACAATTACTACGCCTTGCAGACGCCTTGCTTGGTGCCATGCCGGGCGGCTATGCGTTAACTACCATTTTGGCCAGCGTCTTTTTTGCCGACCTTAGCGGTTCAGGGCCTGCAACAGTATCTGCCATCGGTACCATCATGATCCCTGCCATGGATGCCCAACGGTATCGCAGATCTTTTGCCGCTGCCGTGACCGCTTGTGCCGGGTGTATCGCTGTTATCATTCCGCCAAGCAACCCCATGGTTATTTATGGGGTCGCCACAGGTTCTTCTGTTGGTAGGCTCTTTCTTGCAGGCATCATCCCGGGCGCCATTGTGGCTATTTCTTTGCTTATTCCTGCCTATATTATTTCCAAGAAAAACGGCTGGAAAGGCTCCCAAAACAAGCTTAGCGTTCGCAAAACCTTATGGGAAGCCAAATGGGCTTTGCTTGTGCCTGTCATCATTTTAGGCGGTATTTATGGTGGTGTTGCAACGCCTACAGAATCTGCCGCTGTAGCCTGCCTGTACGCTGCCTTTGTGGGGCGTTACCTGTATAAGGAATACACTTGGCCTGAATTTTACCGCGTGCTGCAAGCAGCTGTGCTGACCATGGTGCCCATTATGTTTATTATCAGCATGGCCTTTTTGTTCGGGCAAGTTGTAACCCTCATGGGCTTGCCGGCGCGCATGGCTCAAACGCTCATGCAGTTTAGCGATTCACCGCTCGTGCTGCTCATGCTGATAAACCTGTTTTTACTGTTTGTCGGCATGGTTATGGATGGAGCGGCTGCCATTATCCTTTTAGCGCCTATCTTGCTTCCCCTTGCGGTGCAATGCGGCATAGACCCTGTCCATTTTGGTATTATCATGACCATTAACCTGGCCATTGGCTTTATCACCCCGCCCATGGGAGTGAATTTGTTTGTGGCGAACGCCCTTTCCAAGGTCATGCCCTTGCAGATTTTTAAGGATGTGTCGCCTTTTGCGCTAAGCATGCTTATTGCTTTGGGAATCATCACTGTGTTTCCCCAGATTTCGCTATTCTTGCCGGATCTGTATTACGGGAAGTAGTGGATAAAAAACGGAGTTAAGCGGTAAGGCTTGTGCAGGTTCTTATGCCTGTACAAGCCTTTTGTCTGTGCAAGGCTGCCGCGTTGCGCTTGCTCTTTTGTGGTATTTACGCGAAATTCGACTTATTCAGAACACAACAAAAATCTTATAATTTCGCAATACCACAAAAACCAGCACCCCTTTTTTTGCGCTGTCAGAGGCCGCGCTTTGCGCAATCAAAAGAGTTAGGATGTGTTCCTTGGTTTATTACCCCATCTTCATCTTGGGCAGGGGGCTCAAAAGGGGTGAGAGGCGAGGAGGGCGAAGCTTTTTTGCGGAGTGGAGTTTATTAGGCATAAATGACCGGAGCAAAAAACCAGCCCGACAAAGCATATCGCCCCTTTTCATACACAAAAAGGCAGGGGGCTCAAAAGGGGTGAGAGGCGAGGAGGGCGAAGCTTTTTTGCGGAGTGGAGTTTATTAGGCATAAATGACCGGAGCAAAAAACCAGCCCGACAAAGCATATCGCCCCTTTTCAGCCCCCTGCCCTGCCTATAAGCAAAGGCGAAGTAACATCATGAAGCAATGCTTTTGCAGCCGCATTTTTATGGTTGGCATAGCAGTATAAACAGCCGTTGGTGCAGGTATTGTAGATGCCGATATCAATGCTGGCCCTGCACGTACAGGCAGGGCGTTGGTGTTTGTCCTTGGTATTTTTTAGGGGCTTACCTGAAAGTTGGCTCAAGCGATCGGCATCTATACACCGTGCTGGCTTTACGCCGTAGGCTGACAGGTCAAGGATTTGTGCGCATGATTCCACGGTGATGTTATGGGCGTTTGCGATGTTTGAAAAGGTTTGGGCAAGGGCACATTTTTGTTCTTCGCTGAGGTCTTGCACGCCTAAAGATTTCCAAGCTGTTGCAATTTTACGGTAAAAAGCAAGGTAGCTTAAGATGACGGTATGGGTATAGCCAAAAAGTTCGCGCGCTATTTGTTCAAAGTTTTTTACATGCAGGTCAATGGTATACACGTCATTTACAAAAACAGGGTCATAACGCCAGATAATGCGATGGCTCCCGTATTTTTTTGCAATTTTTTTGATCGTTTGTAACACTTCTTTTTGAGGTGGTACATGTGGTTCGACATCTTGACCGTAGGCTGTGACAGTGCAGTGCATATACCAGGCATAGGGTTCAAGTTCGGGCAAATACTTGAACAATGGTTCGGGGTTTTTTGTCCAAAGCACGATACCGTCAACAAGCTTTGGCGACAGATCCACTTTTTTTATCTGTTTGGGATTCATGGGGTTTTGAGAATACACAAAGCCTTCTTGCAATCTATTGACAAACCATTTTGGGTAACATGCCGGAATATCAGTTCTTCTGCTTGCGCTAATAATCACATTCGGCTCCTTTTGCTCAATGATAACCTTGTGTTATCAAATCAATCATTTTTATTCATTTGTCATGGCAAAACGTTTTGGCTATATGCTTGATATATAGGCAACAGGGCACAAGATGATGCCCCTTTTGCTCAATAAAAAGGAAGGAAATACACACCATGCTTGCGACAAAACGCTTCTGCAACGACCACCAACTTCAGCTCTTGAACGGCATCTTTTTCGTAGGCCTTTTTGCAGGCGCTGCCTATCAATTTTCCCAATGGCACTACATTGCTTTACTTGGGATTAGCCCCCTTATCGTGGGTATCGTCCTTGGCATGGTGTACGGCAATACCTTGCGTTTACACCTGCCCGCCTATTGGTTGCCGGGGATTGTGTACTCATCCAAAGGGCTTTTGCGTGTTGCCATTGTATTGTACGGATTTCGCCTCACCTATCAAGACATTTTTATTGTGGGATTTGACGGCGTTGCCATTGCCACAATCATGCTTGGCACGACGTTTCTTGCCGGTTCATGGCTTGGCATTCGCGTTTTTGGCTTGTCGCGCGAGCTTGCGCTTTTAACTGCTGCCGGCAGTGCCGTGTGCGGTGCCGCCGCTGTTTTGGCAACTGAACCTGTGGTCAAGGCCAAATCTCACGAAAGCAGCGTGGCTGTCGGAACTGTGGTGGTGTTTGGAACACTTGCCATGTTCGTCTACCCTGCGCTTTACAGTTCAGGATTTCTTGGCATGACTGCTGAAGAATACGGCCTGTTCGCCGGAGGTTCCTTGCACGAAGTGGCCCACGCTGTGGCTGCAGGGCAAGCCGTTTCTATGGAGGCTGCCAATACTGCCATTATTGTTAAAATGATGCGCGTCATGCTGATTGCACCGCTCCTTCTTTCACTTGGTTGGTGGCTTGCGCGTCAATGCCCCAAAGGCACAGAGTGCGGCACAGGTTCCTATAACATGCGCAACTTCCCTTGGTTTGCCGTTTTGTTCCTTGTATGTATCGGCGTCAATTCCCTTGGCATTATCCCCAAAGATGTTGTTGAAGACATCAACACACTGGATACCTTCATGCTGACCATGGCCATGTGCGCCCTTGGTATGGAAACAAGCTTTGAAAAGGTGAAAAGCGTTGGCCCCAAACCCTTTTTGCTGGCGGCCTTGCTTTCGATATGGTTGTGCCTTGGTGGATATGGGGTTACCAAAGCCGTTCTTGCCTTCTCGTTCTAGGTAGGCTGTTGAAAAAGAACTGTCTGCTGCGTCAGAAGCCGTTTTGCAGAACGACATGGACCAAAAGAGTCCTATGCCGCTCTGCAAAACGGCTTTTTTCTACCATCCAACCCTTTTCGAGCCGCCTGCGCTAGATGAAGGATTGTGTAGAGAGAACCCTTTTCGAGCCGCCTGCCTCTAGCGGTGGGTAAAAAAATGCACTCTTCATCGTCAGAAGGTTGAAACGTTAAGTCTTTCGATGACCACACGCAACACTAGAAACACTCTTCAAAACAATTTTGCAATCCTTCTTTGTTTACCCCTTAACGAGCTGTTCAAAAAAGGTTGCCCTTTTAAGCCAGCTGTAAAATGCCCCCTAGGGGGTATAACCTGCAGAAGACAAAACAAAAATGCGTGATATGGAAGTACAGAAAAACTTAGCATGATGAGAAAAACAGCACTTTATCTTGTTAAACAATACCAGTTGTCGCTTGAAAACATTTCCCTGCTTCAAGTACTTTACAGGCAAACCTGTTGATATCAACAAGTTAACTTTTTTTACAACACACTTTAAAGGTTTTGCTAAATCGGAATGGCGTGATGAAATTTTCTAGTAAAAACGTATATCATATATTGCTTTCATGCGGTGCAAAACTTTGTAGTTAGACGTATACGGCTTTGCGTTGTTTCGTCAAAATGGCTAATGAAGTGGCTCTAAAAAGTTTGCGCAATGAAGTATGCAGACATTTTATAAATGAAAACTCCGCACAAATTGTACGGAGTTTTTTCATTGTGATGTGTGGTATTGTTTAATCAGATGACTTTAAGCTACGAGTAAGGTTTGCAAGCTCATGTGCTTGTGCCTTAAGTTCGCTAACAGATTGGGTGGCCTCATTCATTCTATTAACGGTAACTAGTGCTATATCATTAACTTGAGCCATATTATCTTTAACGTGCTTAGTGGTGATGGATTGTTGCTCCGCGGCCGCAGCAATGGCATGCACTTGAGAAGCAGAATCCTTCGTCATGTCAGCAATTTCAGCCAAGGTTTCACCTGATTGCTTTACAAGGTCAGTAGCTTTTTCAATGGCGCTAAATGATGCTGTCGTTTGCTGCAAGCTTTGGCTGGCATTATGTTGAATTTCATTAATAATTTTTGCAACTTCGTTTGTTGAGTCCATGGTTTTCTCTGCAAGTTTGCGTACTTCATCAGCAACAACTGCAAACCCACGTCCAGCCTCACCAGCCCTTGCAGCCTCAATGGCTGCGTTTAGCGCAAGAAGGTTGGTTTGGTCGGCGATTTCTGAAATAACGCCCATAACTTGGTCAATGGATTTTGCACTAAGGTCAAGACTTTGCATATCGTCCATAAGTCTTGTGGTAAGCCTTTGTACTTCTTGCATACTATTTACAGCCTCATTTGCAATGTTGCCACATTCATTGGCTTTTAAGCCCGTATCACTAGATACAGCTGAGGCAAGGCTAGCATTATGAGCTACCTCATTAACCGTGGAACTCATTTCGTCCATGGCCTCAGATGTATTAGAAATTTGATCTGCTTGGTCAGACGCACCACGCTCACACTCATTAACCGTTTGAGATAATTGCTCGGAGGCAGATGAAAGCCTGTTAACAACTTCTTCAAGATTATCAGCAATTATTAACATCTGCTCTGTTTTTGCATTGGCACTTTGTTCAGCAATCGCAGCAGATTTTAAGGCGTCTTGCATTTTTTCTGCATTTTTATTGCTTTCTTCAATGGCATTTTCGGCATCATTTATTTTTTCTTTTAATGACAAAACCATACTTTCAAGGGCATTAGCCATAATGATGACTTCGTCCTTGGTACGTTGGCTGTCAATATTTTTAGAAACTTCAGCAACCTGTGCACCAGCATCAAGGTTGCCTTGCGCAACTTCTGCTGAAATTTTTGTTAAATTGCCAATGGGACCGGTAATGGACTTAATAATTCTAATCGAAGCTGTGAGTAATATAATAACAACGATAAGCACAGCAATAATGAGATATAATTCAACTAAGTTCGCTTTTTCAAGCATACTAGTATGTAATTGCTTTTCTAATACAGCTACATTTTCAGTATATACACCTGTACCAAACCAATAAGGAGTGCCGGAAAGCATGCTAACATAAGCAGTTTTTTGATCAATAGCACCATCTGGCTTTGGATACATATAGGTTACAAAACCACCACCAGCCTTGGCAGCTTTATTTAGCTCTTCAATATATCTAACCCCCACAGAGTCAACAGAGTCTTTTATATCTTTACCTTGGAGGCTTCTGTTTATAGGGTGAAGCTTAACCGTTGTTTCTTCATATACAAAAAAGTAGCCAGAATCATTAACATCAAAGCGCGATTTGCTTATGAAATCGTCGATGATTTTTAGTTGTTCTTGTTCAGATTTGCCAGCAATTTGCACTTCAATGCCCTTAATTGCTGCAAGGGTTATATCTTTAATGCGATCTTTTTGCAGTTCATACATTTGCTTACCAGCAAGTTCACTGCTTTCATTGGAAATTTGGTTAATTGCAACATAAAAAACAGCTACAAGACCAAGCATTATAGCCACAGTAGAGAATAAAATAGCATAAATCCTTGATCCGATTGACTTGTTTTTGAACATGATACTTTCTTCCTTTTTGCAAAATTTATCTTTTATCGATACTTTAGGTATCTGCTAAATTAAGCAAAGCACAAGATATTTTTATAGTATATATTTTTAGTGTGACGTAATGCACTCTAATGCCTTGCAAGTGCTTTTTACATAAATTTTTTTTCATTATCAAGTTTTTTGACCATACGTTTTTGACCATAAAAATCATATGAACCCACGTTATTCCGATTTGCAGCTATAACCAAGAAAATTTTGTTTTTTTGCGCACGCTCTGCATACACAAAAATTGCAAATTGGAATCACCTGCATCATCTAAGGGGCTTAACATTTTTTTATGGCTTTTTAAAAAAAAGTGCGGCGGCGCCTTCAGAGGAGGAAAGAGGCGCCGCCTAGAGAGGAGGAGTTATACGTACTATCTATGCAAACGATGCCAGCTAAACACAACGTCTTTGGCCTCGGTATGTTTTTACTATAGCAAGGGGTGTGCCAACGTTTTCGTTTTTTATGTTCATTTTGTAGATTTTCTTTATAACATCTTAAAATACTTTCTAAACTATGGCTGTGCTTGTATTAAGCCCTCATCAAGAGCTGAACTTTTGTTTGTACCTTGCCGTTGTATACTACCCAGACAGGCCTAGACATTCAGCAACCTGTCTTAAAACAATACAGTCACGCCATAAACTGTATTGTTTTTATACACAAAAAGTATACAGGTGCCATGTGTTCATTTTTTACACACAAACAGCCATTTGAAAAAGCAGGTTGCAAAAAAAGTGGATCAGCATCTTCGCGTAGCTTTTTTAGCCGGCTTTTCATACTGGGTAAGACTCCTGCACAATTCATTGTGCTGAGTCTTTTGGAGCGTTGGCGGCAGCC
>CAYJIX010000064.1:0-11495 GCA_964370375.1 uncultured Desulfovibrionaceae bacterium
TTTGTTGTTAAGGGGTTTGTGCTTTTAGTTTCTACAAAATTGTAGAAAAGGTAATTGTGCAGAGGTCTCATTTTATAAAGCCCTTTGTTATTGCTTTTGCAATCCTATATTGAACAAGTCAAACCTATTGCCAACCAATATGATTGGTGGTATCTGTTATTATAGATACTTATAATTTTGAAACCACCATAAAGTACATACTAGGAGGAAAGTATGAACGAAATTGAACAGGTCATCTCTAACCAGCGCGCGCTTTACCCCAGTGAAATTGAGTTTCATCAAGCTCTTACTGAGGTTTTGGAAACCTTGGGACCTTTGTTCAAAAGCGACAAACGCTATATTGAACATCGCATTTTAGAGAGGATTGTAGAGCCTGAACGTGCTCATTCTTTTCGCGTTGAGTGGGTATGTGACAAAGGCACTGTGCAAGTGAACCGCGGCTATCGCATCCAGTACAATTCTGCCCTTGGTCCATATAAAGGAGGCTTTCGCTTCCACCCCACAGTGAATCGCAGCATTTTACGCTTTTTGGGCTTTGAACAAGTTTTCAAAAACGCCTTGACGGGTCTAGCCCTTGGCGGTGCCAAAGGTGGATCAGACTTTGACCCCAAAGGCAAATCCGATACTGAAATCATGCGTTTTTGCCAAGCCTTTATCAATGGCTTGTACCAACATATAGGTGCCACAGTGGACGTTCCGGCAGGCGATATCGGCGTTGGTGCGCGCGAAATCGGCTACATGTTTGGGCAGTATAAAAAACTTACCGGCAGCTTTGAAGGGGTGCTTACCGGCAAACCCTTGCTTTTTGGCGGATCGCTCATCCGTAAAGAATCCACAGGCTATGGCGCCGTATATTTTGCCGAAGAAATGATGGCCACACGCAACAACAGCTTAGAAGGCAAAGTATGCGTGGTTTCAGGTGCCGGCAATGTGGCCATTTATTGCGTGGAAAAATTGCATCAAATAGGCGCGCTTCCTGTAACTGTTTCAGATTCTCAAGGCATGATTTATGATGCGTCCGGGATCCGTGTGGACGTGCTCAAACAAGTTAAAGAAGTGGAACGAGTAAGCCTGACACGTTATGCCGAGCTTTGCCCTTCTGCCACCTATACGCCTAAAAAAGACTATGGCGAAAACTGCAACGCCGTATGGTCTGTGCCTTGTGCTGCAGCCTTCCCTTGCGCCACGCAAAACGAATTGTGTTTGCAAGACGCCAAAAACCTATTGGATAACGGCTGTATTTGCGTGTCTGAAGGGGCTAATATGCCAAGCACACTTGAAGCTACCCACGCGTTTATTGATGCAGGTATTTTATACGGCCCCGGCAAAGCTGCCAATGCCGGCGGTGTATCCACAAGCCAACTTGAAATGGCCCAAAATGCCAGCATGCAAAAATGGACCAGTGATGTGGTTGACGGTATGCTTCACACCATTATGAAAAACATCCACCGTGAAAGCTTTGAAACAGCCAAAGAATTCAATCAACCCGGAAACCTTGTGCTTGGTGCCAACATTGCAAGCTTTCGCAAAGTGGCAGATGCCATGATTTTACAAGGGGTTTGCTAGCTATTGCCCGGATGGGCATAAAGCGTAGCAGAGATTCTGCATAACAAAAAGGCAGTTTATCTACGGATTAACTGCCTTTTTGTTATGATGTACAAAGCAAAGATATTAAACCTTTTTGGTAGCATCAATCCACATATCTAGCTTTGCAAAAAGAGTATTCGGATCAATGGGCTTTGCAATATGGTCATTCATGCCATGATCAAGGCTTTTTGTCCTATCTTCTGACATGGCATTAGCGGAAAGAGCTATAATCGGCAGATGCTTATATTGTTCGCTCTCTCTTATTTTTTTTGTTGCTACAAAACCATCCATAACAGGCATTTGTATATCCATAAGTATGAGATCGTATTGTGTACCAGCTTGGTCAAGTGCGGTTAAAGCTTCTTCCCCATTGTTTGCAATGTCAACGGTATAGCCTTTTTTCTTTAACAATTCTTCAGCTACAAGTTGGTTTATTTCGTTGTCTTCGACAAGCAAAATATGCCCTTCTTTTTGAGTATACTCTATGGTTTTGATTTCTTTTGATTCGATGTGATCCTTATCGCCTTCATCAAAAACAGCCGTAAAGAAAAATGTAGAACCTACGCCAAGCTCGCCCTCTACCCAAATTTGACCGCCCATAAGCTCTACAAGTTGCTTACTTATGGCAAGGCCAAGGCCTGTACCGCCGTACTTGCGAGTTATAGTGCTGTCAACCTGAGTGAAGGCCGAAAAAAGCCGTTTTTGTTGTTCTTTGCTAAGTCCAATGCCTGTATCTTGTACTGAAAATAGACAGCAAACTTGTCCGTCATCTTCCTTTTTGCACTTTACAGTAAGGGTAACGCCGCCTTTTTCAGTAAATTTAATAGCATTACCAAGAAGATTGATTAGAACTTGTTCTAAACGCAAAGGGTCACCGATAAGCTGAACATCTGCAAATTCATCTTGATAGGCTTGCCACGACAGGCCTTTATCCTTTACCGTATGGTTGAAAACTACGTTCAACTTGTTCACAATATTTATAAGCGTAAACGGCGTTTTTTCCAGTTCAAATTTTCCCGCTTCAATTTTTGAAAAGTCTAAAATGTCATTGATAATACGCAAAAGGCTTTCGGCAGAGAATAAAACTTTTTGTAAATAATCTTGTTGCACTGCCCTATCTTCCATATCAGACAACAGGTGCAACAAGCCAAGGATGCCATTTAAAGGTGTACGTATTTCATGACTCATTGTTGCTAAAAATTCACCTTTTACTGAATTGGCTTTTTCTGCTTCATCAGCTAATTGCTCGGCAATTTTAGCGGAATTGATCAATTGTTCATTGGCATCACTTAGTGCTATTTGAGCAAGGTGTATTTCTGTTATATCTAAACTGGAGCCAGTTGTGTGCAGGCGTTTTCCTTCTTTATCAAAAATACACTTAGAAGAACTTTTTAGCCATTTTGTAGAACCGTCTTTACAACGAAATGGTGCAACTACATCACGCGAAATGGGATTTTTGGGAGTGCTGCCGGCAAAGAAAGGTTCATTTTTAGAATCTTGGCCGTTAAACAAAAGGGCTGAAAATTCTTTCCCTTCAAGTTCTGCTGATGTATACTGTAATAACTGTTCAATTCGATTGGAAATATATGTAAGCTTATAGTTTGCATCTATTGTCCAAATGATTTCACCTGTGGCATCTTCTGCAATAAGTGAACGCTCCCGTGCTTCTTGCAGGGCAATATTTGTGTTTCGATTATTGATAGCAGTGGTTATAAGGGTTCCAACCATGCGTATAATATCTTCTTCTGCTTCGCTCCACACATACTCCGCATGACAATTGTTAAAGCAAATAGCACCCCATAATTCTCCGTGTAGCATGATGGGGGTGATGATTAAAGAGACAATACCATGCGATTCAAGCTGATTGCGTTCGGTTTGTGGCAAATTTTTTACCAAACTATTAAGGCAATTCCCTGACAAGAACGTATTGACCCATGTAAGAATAACTTTAGAAACCGGTGTTATTGTGAAAGATTCATTGTCCTGCCTAGGGACAGCTCCACTAGACCACTCATAAAGCGGGGCAGTCGTATACTGATTTGTATCGTTTGGGTCTTTACTTTTATGTATACGCCATATGCGCACGGCATCTGCATCGGTTGCTCGCCCCAAGGTTTTTAATGATAAATGTATAGTTTCATTAAAGTTATCACTTTCATTCAAAAGATATTGAATCACTTGGATGGTGTTATGCAATAACGTATTGTGCTTTACAAGTTTTTTTTCTGATTTTTCTAAATTGTCTGCCATCGTGACTAAGTTTATTGCTAAATCAGAAAATTCGTCTTTGCGGTGTAAAATATTTTCATATTCTTCTTGATACACCGTTGCTAATCCAAACTTGCCACTGGCAATGTACGTTGTAAACTTAGCAATGAGTTTTACAGCATGCACAATTTTTCTTGCAATCAGAACAATGATAAGGGAAATAATGCCTGCAACTAAAACTGTAATAAAAATACTGTTTGTACCTATTTTTCTGCTATCTGCTTCAATACTGAATACATCGTTAATGATGACAACATACCAGTTCAGTCCGGAAAGAAAGGAAAAAGAAGCGTATTTTTCTACGCCTTTGTCGTTAAAAAGAAAAGAACCGGACTTCTCACTCATGACTCTTTGACCAATCATAAGGTCATGCAAATTCATATCAAGAGAGTTTTCAGTGTCATTTTGCACAAAAATATGACCTATGTTATCGGCAATAAAAAACTGATCCCCCTTTTCCAAATTAAGGTTTTTAATCATTTCTTCCTCTCCTAAGAAAGAAACAATAAAAACAACACCGATAACTTCTGAACTTTTAGAGCTATAAACCGGAGAAGCAATGGTATACACCATTTTGCCATCGAAAAAATAAGGTGTTCCTGTGGAAATCTCACCCTCTAAGGCTTTTTTGAAAAAAGGCTCATGAAAAATATTTTTCCCTTCAAACGTGTTATTAGAGTCGACCAAAATCGTACCGTAAATGTCTGCTAAACCAACACGAGCATAACTGTATGTTTCTGCTGCATTGACAACACGCCCTCTAGAGTCTGCTTCATGTACAACTCGACCTTCGTGGCCACCATCTAAATAGGGCTTAAAAAAGGCAGTTTGCGAATATGAAATAACATTAAGTATATTAAATTCGTTAAGTTGTTCAATCTCTGTTGCAACAGCATTTTTTGCCAGATTACTCAAACGACTGTTTGCGATGAAAAGAGATTCATTGCTCATATTATAACTGAAAAAAATAAGCACACTCATCCCAATAATGACTAATAAAATTATGGGAAGTATCAGCTTTCCTGTAATTTTCATATTTTCTCCAGTTCTTTACATGTATACGATATATTGCTTACTGTGTCTGATTGTAACATTTTATTAAAAATCTGATAGTTCAATGGCTTTATCAAAAATTACGTTTTAATTGTTATCGCAACGTATCTCGTCAAACATTTTTGTCTAAAAAGTACAAGGTGAAAACCTCAAACAAAAACAGCATACGTTCTTTTGTTCACAGACTTTTGTTTTTATGTAAAAAAAATATTTGTTAGGAAAGGTGTAAAAACGTTCGCCTATCCAAAAAAGAGAAAGAAATAGGAAGAGAAAGAAAGAGTTAGCAAAAATCCCTACGTATAAGACGATCGCTGTTAGCAGTACGATAATGCAATAGTCCCCTCCCCTGTTTTTGCTATAGGCGCGTAAAAGTTCTATCCCTCAATAAGTCTTCGCTGTTCCTTATGGGATTCTCATCGACTATAACATGTCATATGTGTACATAGTTTTGCGTCTTTGTCAAGCGTTCCTGCCTGTAGGCGTTTTAAATGCTTTGCTATTGTTGAAATTTTTAGGGTAATAAAATATGAAAGTTTGTAAATCCTGCGGCTATGTGGTTCGCATTGAAAAAAACGTTATCTGCACAATTTGTGGCAAAAACTTTAGTAAAGGTGGCTTTACTATCCATGCCGTTTGCCTGTAAAGAAGAAGCACCAGTTAGCTGGCGGATGTATGCTGTTTTTTATACAAAAAGGCTTTTGTACCATTTAATAAATGCTTAAACATACCAAAAGGATATAAAGACTTATGACATTACGCTATTTAGAAGTTTTTTTAGCCCTTGCTCGTACACCCAATATGCGTGATGTTGCTCATCAAACCTTTGTTTCACAAGCAGCTGTTTCAAACGCGTTAAGGGAATTTGAAACAGAAATGGGCATGGAACTTTTTGACCGTGTGGGCAGAGGGATCCGTTTGAACGATAAGGGCCGTTTTTTGGCTACGCGCCTTGCGCCGCTCTATAACCAATTGCGCAATGTGCTTTCGCTCCTGCCGGGGGACGAGCTTGTGGGCAATCTTTTGGTTGGCGCCTCTGTAACCATTGCCAATTCCATCATTCCGCAAATCCTCTACAACATGACGGTTGCCCATCCCAACCTTGAATTGCATTGCCAGTCAGGCAATACAGGCGAAATAGCACAGCTTGTGGAAAGCGGTCAGCTTGACGTGGGTTTTGTGGAAGGAGATGTGAACGCGCCTGCCTTAAACACCATCCCCATTGGGCAAGAAGAGCTAGTTGTGGTCACAGCAGATAAAGAGCTTGCCGCAAAAACGTGGCCCATTGCCAAACTTATGGACGCTTTATGGCTACTCAGAGAGCCGGGTTCAGGCACTCGCGAAACGTTTTTGCGCCGTTTAACGCCTCTTGGCTTAAAACCTGCGCGGATTCTGGAGCTTGTTCACACTGACGCCATTAAGCAAGTTTTATACAATCCCGGCACCCTGTCTTGCATGTCGCCACGGGTTGTTCAGCAGGAAGTGGCCGACAAAAAACTGTACCGCGTCCCCATTGCAGATGTCTGTTTTGACCGCACGTTCTATCGCGTTGAACACCGTGAATGCGGCCCCTCACGGCTACGAGACGCCTTATCAAAAGAGCTGGAAGCCTGCCTTGCGGCTGTTGAGTAGCAATTTTTTGAAACTACGCAAGCAAAAAGGCTGTTATGAATACACATAACAGCCTTTTTTATGTTGAATTACAATGCAGATATTATTCTGTTGCAGCAAGAGCCTGTTCAATATCGTCAATCAAATCGCCGATATATTCAATCCCAACAGACAAGCGAATAAAATCAGCACGAATACCTGCTGCCACAAGCTGCTCATCGGTCATTTGCCTATGCGTGGTAGAGGCAGGATGCAAAACGCAGGTTTGCGCATCGCTCACATGGGTGGCGATATTGCAAACTTTTAAGGCGTTCATGAAGGTTTCTGCAGCTTTGCGTCCACCTGCAATGCCAAAACTTACCACTCCGCATGAACCGTTTGGCAAGTATTTTTGTGCCAACTCGTAATATTCGTCACCTTCAAGTGAGGGATAACGAACATAGCTTATCTTTTTGTGGTCTTGCAAATACTTGGCAACAGCCAAGGCGTTTTCGCAATGGCGCGGCATGCGCAAATGCAAGCTTTCAAGCCCTTGATTAACTATAAAGGCGCTCATAGGTGCTTGCGCACAGCCAATATCGCGCATTAAATGGGCCGTGGCCTTCACGATAAACGCACCGCCAAGGCCAAAACGCTCGGTATACACAAGCCCATGATAGCTAAGATCAGGCTGGGTCAGTCCCGGGAACTTGTCCGCATAACGTGTCCAGTCAAATTTGCCACTGTCCACAATGGCACCGCCAACTGTGGCACCGTGCCCGTCCATATATTTGGTTGTGGAATGGGTAACAATGTCAGCACCCCATTCAAAAGGACGACAGTTGATGGGCGTGGCAAAGGTGTTGTCCACAATCAAAGGAACACCATGAGCATGGGCAACTTTAGCCACCCGTTCAATATCCATTACAATAAGTGAGGGATTAGAAATGCTTTCGCCAAAAACAGCCTTTGTGTTGGGCTTGATGGCTTTTGCCAATTCTTCATCCGAACAATTGTTGGGAACAAAGGTGACTTCAATTCCCATTTGGCGCATGGTCACATCAAGCAAATTATACGAACCGCCATAAATGCCGGCCATACAAACAATATGCCCACCACAAGGACATATGTTAAAAAGAGCCATAAAGGTTGCGGCTTGCCCCGAGCTTGTCAGCATGGCTGCAGAGCCCCCTTCAAGGGCGGCTATTTTGGCAGCTACATTATCTGTAGTGGGGTTTTGCAATCTGGAATAAAAATAGCCGCTTGCCTCAAGATTGAACAACTGTGCCATAGCTTCACTTGATTCATAACGAAACGTGGTGCTTTGGATCACAGGAATTTGGCGAGGTTCGCCGTTTTTGGGGCGGTAACCGCCCTGAATACATGTGGTGTTGATGTGTGCCATTGGTCTCTCCAAACAAACGTTATATGTTAAGGCTTTTGCCTAATATATTAGAATACATATTGCTAAACCAAACGTCAAGATGTTTGTGAGGGTTTTAAACTATTTTTTTTTATTTTTTATCGTTCACAAAAAACCATTAAAAATCGAAAGCTTACACGATTAATATTGTTTTTTTAAGAAAAATTGTAAATAAAACCATCCACAGCCTAAAGTTTTTACAAAATCCACCGATATGACGTTTGAAAAGAAAAAGTTTTTGTTTACAAAAGGGCAATCCCTTTTGGGGGTGGAGTATGATCAATAGCTTATCACGCGATCAATTGAGTCAAAGTGACATATTGGCCAACGTAAAATTGGCCATGTCACAACAAGGCACCTTTGAACAACAAAGGAACACATCTACACAACAAAATCAGGATGACAAAGTCCTGATCCTTGAAGATATGGCAAAACAGTCAAGGGAGCAGATCGAAAAAAACATCGAAGCTGCCAAAGCCAGAGCCCTTGAGGAAAAAAAACGTCAGGAAGAGGAAGCTATGCGCCTTGAAGCCATGCTCGAAGCGGAACAGCAGCCTGCGCAAAACATTTCTGAAGAAAGCGACAGCTCCATGCAAACAACTGACGAAGCATCACAGGCACAAACAGTGAGCACGGCAGGAGCGGACATGTCCATGGGCGCCGCGCAGGGTAAACATCAGGCCATGCCTGAAACCTATTCGCGCAGCACAACGCAAACTACCATGGCAAGCCAAACTGACCCAAGCCTTCATATACGAATTTAACACACGATTTGTGCTCAAAAAAACAGAGCAAGCCTACATGCACGGCTTATGCATGAGGCAATTGAACGCGCACACGAAGCACCCTTTAAGGCTTAAACACTTCAGCTCTTTTCTACCCTACGCACCACCCATTTTTTTTACATAACCATGCCAGCAGACACCGTGCTGGCATGGTTTTTTTTGTATTTTTTAAAAAAGCATTGCAGTTATACTTTCACAACGTTCCTTTTTAAAAAAAAATATTGCGCCATTATATTTGTCATGGTATGTCTATAACCAATGTGTCACAAAGCTGTAACAAAATCGTAACATTTTACCCTTTGGAGGAGTTGAAATGACAAAACGTAGCGGATTGCTTGCATGTTTATGTTTGTCGTTACTGCTAGCGCTTCCAGTTGCCGGCACAGCTGCAACTGGCAAAAAACCGAAAAACATCATCTTTTTTATTGGTTATGGTATTGGCGGAACGGCATCGGTGTATTTGGCCGAAGCCTACCTTGGCGCGAAAGACAGCCCAAAAACACCATCCATTGTGCCTTTGTATCAACACACAATGGGCGAAGTGGGCTTAACCACAACCTATTCGTGGGAATCCCCCATTACTGAATCTGCTGGTGCTTCCACAGCCATGGCAACCGGCATTAAATCCAAGCAAATTGCCATTGGCGTTGACCATGAAGGCGAACCCTTGGAAAGCATCCTTGAAACAGCCCATAAAGCTGGTTTGCGTACCGGTCTTGTGACTGACGTGTCCATTGACCACGCTACTTCCAGCGGCTATTGCGCCAAAAATGCCAACCGTCGCGCCTCGTATGAAATTGCCATGGACATGCCCAAAAGCGGCGTGAACCTGCTCATGGGCGGCGGCTTCCTTGACCCTGAAGGCAAAAAAGCCAAAAATCCCGGCAAGTCAATTTATGATAACTTCCGTGACCATGGCTATAAAGTTGTCAACACAGCTGAAGGCTTTCATAAGCTGAACAACAAAGACGATAAAGTTGTTTGGATGCACCCTGAACAGCACGACGGAAAAGCTTTGCGCTACGCCATTGATGCTGACGACGATTACATCCATTTGCCTGAAATGACCGAAAAAGCCATTGAACTTATGGAAAATCCCAATGGCTTCTTCCTTATGATTGAAGGTGGCAAAGTTGACTGGGCAGGTCATGCCAACGACACAGGCGCATATTTGCATGACATTTTGCTCCTTGACAAAGCCATCAAAATCGCCCTTGATTACGCCGCAAAAAAAGGCGACACCCTTGTTGTTGTTAGCCAAGACCATGGCTGCGGCGGCTTGACCATGGGTTCGCGCGGTGTTGGTTATGACGGCTGGTACGAACGCATTGACTGGCAAAAACATTCCTATGTTGTGGCACAAGAAAAGATCAGGGAATTTAAAAAGCAAAATCCCAACGCCACCTTTGAAGACATTTTGCCTTTCTTGAAAGAAAATTGGAATCTTATTCCTGCTTCTAAAAAGTTCCTTGACCGCTACGCCGAACTTGAAAAGCAAGGCGTAAAATGGCAACAAGCCTCTGCTATTTATAAGGAAGCACAAAACATGTTGCTGCCTCATGAAGAAAAAGAATTGCGCGAAGCTTTTGCCGCCACCATGAAAAAACCTGCTGCTACGCTTGATCAATACATGATGGATGCAGGCATTTATGATCCTTTTGTTATGACCGCCAACAGCATTATTGCTGCCCACGCCGGTCTGCAATGGACAACATGGGGTCACACAGGCGATCCGGCCATTACCACAGCTACAGGCCCCGGCCAGAGCATGTTCAATGGTTATTATGACAACACCGACCTGTATTTCAAAATGATGGAATTGCTTGACCTTGAAGTACCCGCAAGGAACAAAGAAGGCTATAACAAGCATAACCACAGCATGAAATAAGATGATGTTGTAGCAAATCGGTAACACCCCCTCAAAAGGGCAAGTACCATAAAAAAAGGAGGTCTTTTGGCCTCCTTTTTTTTATGATGAAGAAAAGCTTTCACTAGGAATGAGGTGTTCTTGGCACCAATCAAATAGTATTATTTAAAGGTTATTGTTACGCGAATGCCTGTAATAAGCATATGAACATCGTTAGATATTTCTACATTTTCTATTGTCATAGAGGCATTATGAAGTTGCACAACGTGCTGTATAATTGCAAGCCCAAGTCCACTTCCCATTTCTTTTTGTCCAGCAGGTCGATAAAATCTTTGCCCAAGCTGTGTGATTACGTGATTGGGCAAATGTTTCGCGCTGTTTTCAACTACCAATCCGTCGTTTTTTAAAACAATTCTCACAATACCATTTATTGAGGTATAGCGTATAGCATTATCAAGTAAATTTCTTACTGCTATTGCCCAAAGCTCGGGAAAGCCTTCACTGTTCACAGCATCATCAAAAGAAGTAAAATCTATGCGTATATTTTTTGCACAGGCAGCATCAAAAGTATCTTCTTCTGCATGCAATAAAAGTGAATTCCATTCAATATTTGTGTAGTTCTGGTGATTTTTATTGTATTCATTATGCTTAGATTCTAAGTTTGAAAGCAAAAGAAGCTGATCGATAAGCCGTGTACAGCGTTGACTTCCTTCTAAAATTCTAGAGAGTGCATTTTTTCTTACTGTAGTATCGTCTACGCATTTCTCTAAAACTTCCACTTGCAAGCGTAACCCCGATAAAGGCGTTCTTAATTCATGTGCCGCATTCGCAACAAAGGCACGTTCCCTTTCGATAAGCAAGGCGGTGCGTTCAAATAGTGCATTAAGTGCTTCCACTAAAGGACGGACTTCAGCAGAAATATTTG
>CAYJIX010000065.1:0-11302 GCA_964370375.1 uncultured Desulfovibrionaceae bacterium
ATACTTCCATTTCCCCAAGTCTTTGACCACCAAACTGGGCTTTACCGCCAAGGGGCTGTTGGGTCACTAAGGAGTAGGGACCTGTGGAACGGGCGTGGATTTTTTCGTCAACCAAGTGGTGGAGCTTCAAATAATACATAACCCCTGTGGTCACGCGGTTTTTAAAGCGTTCACCCGTACGCCCGTCATACAATACGGATTTACCGTCGTTATCAACGCCGGCTTTTTCAAGCCAAGCCCAGATTTGTTCTTCGCTGGCACCGTCAAAAACAGGCGTTTTTGTGATGATGCCCTGACGGAGCTTTAAGACAGCCTTTTTAAAGGTGTCATCATCCATGCTGTCGACCAAGGCGTCAATGTTCGGCGAATCGTAGGCTTTTTTCACATCCGCGCGCAATACTTGCATGGCGGCTCCCGCATCGACCATTTCGGACAATTTACGGCCAAGTTCCTTGGCAGCCCAACCTAGGTGGGTTTCCATAATCTGTCCGATATTCATCCGCGAGGGCACGCCCAAGGGGTTGAGTACAATGTCAACAGGACGTCCATCGGCAAAGAAGGGCATGTTTTCTTCCGGTAAAATACAGGACACAACACCCTTGTTCCCGTGGCGGCCTGCCATTTTGTCACCCACTGACAGCTTACGCTTAACTGCAATGTGTACCTTGACCATCTTGATGACACCCGGGGGCAAATCGTCACCTTCGGTGATTTTTTCGCGCTTGGTTTCATAGATGGCACGTAAACATTCAAGCTGCGCATCGTAGGCAATAAGCTGTTCAGAAATAGCGTCGTTGACTTCTTTACTTTTGAACAGTTGCGCAAGTTTTTTTAACGGCAAGTCATCCAAAATTTCAGCTGTCATAGCAGCTCCTGCCTCAAGGATGACCGTGCCTTTTTGTTTGCCCGGCAAGGTGGTTTCGATCTGTTTGCCAACAACTAAGGGCGCAATCTTTGCACGTAAGGTATCAGTAACAATGCGCACATGATCACGTTCTTTGGCGTCCAGACGCTCTATTTCGTAATCTTCAATGATTCTTGTGCGATCGTCCTTTTCACCTGAACGGCGGTTGAAGACTTTTACATCAATGATGGTGCCTTCAATGCCCGGAGGCACTTTAAGTGAGGTGTTTTTCACATCCCTTGCTTTCTCGCCAAAGATAGCTCTAAGCAACTTTTCTTCAGGGGTCAGCTGGGTTTCACCCTTGGGTGTGATTTTACCGACCAAAATGTCATCAGGCTTTACCGGTGCGCCTATGCGAATGATGCCGCTTTCATCAAGGTTGCGCAGCATGTCTTCGCCAACGTTGGGAATATCGCGTGTGATTTCTTCGGGGCCAAGCTTGGTATCGCGAGCCACCACTTCAAATTCTTCAATATGGACAGAAGTATAAATGTCTTCCTTGACCATTTTTTCAGAAATAAGAATGGAGTCTTCAAAGTTATAACCACACCAAGGCATGAACGCTACAACCAAGTTTTTGCCAAGGGCCAGTTCACCTTCGGAGATGGCCGGACCGTCGGCAAGCACTGTGCCTTTTGTGAAACGCTGCCCGGGAACACAGCTGGGAACCTGTCCAAAACAAGAGTTTTGATTGGATTTATGAAACTTTAATAAGTCATAGGCACGAACCCCACCAATGTGCGGATACAGCGTAGGATCGTCATAGGAAACAATGATTCTGGTGGCATCTGCGTAGCGAACAACGCCGTCAGATTCTGCCACAATACACGCGCCGGAGTCGCGGGCTACGTCAATTTCCATGCCTGTACCCACAAGGGCCCTTTCAGAGCGCAGGAGCGGCACAGCCTGACGTTGCATGTTTGAACCCATAAGGGCGCGGTTGGCGTCGTCATGCTCAAGGAAGGGAATGAGCGCTGCTGAAATAGACACCATCTGGCTTGGGGAAATGTCCATAAGGGTCACTTCCTCGCGGGGCGACATGAGCACGTCACCGCGAACACGGGTATTGACAAAGGCTTCAGCAAACATGCCTGAAGCGTCAATGACGGCGTTGGCCTGGGCAATAACCTGGTCAGATTCGCTGGACGCGTCAAGGTGCACGATTTCATCGGTGATTATGCCGTCGCGAACCACGCGGTACGGTGTTTCAATAAACCCGTAATCGTTGACCTTAGCATAGGTGGTTAAGGACACGATAAGACCGATGTTTGGGCCTTCCGGTGTTTCAATGGGGCAAATTCGTCCGTAGTGCGAAACGTGCACGTCGCGCACTTCAAAACCTGCACGCTCACGGGTAAGACCGCCGGGGCCAAGGGCCGAAAGGCGGCGTTTGTGAGTGACTTCTGATAAAGAATTTGTTTGGTCCATGAACTGTGAAAGCTGGGATGTGCCAAAAAACTCTTTCAGCACAGCTGCCACAGGCTTGGGATTGATAAGGTCATGGGGCATGAGCGTGCCCACTTCTTGGATGCTCATGCGCTCTTTAATGGCGCGCTCCATACGAACAAGACCAATACGGTACTGGTTTTCAACAAGCTCACCCACAAGGCGAACACGGCGGTTGCCAAGGTGGTCAATGTCGTCTGCCGGCCCGTGAGAGTCTTTAAGTTGTACAAGCACTTTGATGGCTTCAATGATATCGTCATCGGTCAAGGTACGTGCGTCGCTCTTTTTAATACCAAGGCGTTGGTTTAACTTATAACGCCCCACAGGGGAAAGGTCATAATAATCGTTATTGCGGAACAGGTTGTCAAAAAATGTTGCGGCAATTTCCGGAGTAGGGGGCGAGCTTGGACGGAGCCTACGATAGATTTCTTCCTGCGCTTTTTCTTGCGTGCTGATTTTATCCTGCACCAAGGTGTCACGAATGGAGGATGACGCGTCAGTGCCCCGTGTATGCAGAACAGGCAGCGTAAAAATCTGCTGCTCAAGGCAGGTTTCAATGAGGCCTGCTGTGATTTCATCTGCTGCTTCGGCTAAAATTTCACCCGTTTCGGCAGACACAAGGTCATCGGCAAGGAAAAGCCGTAATAAGGTATCAGGAGACACCTCAAGCTTGTCAATACCGGAAGTGCCCATAAGACGCCAAGCTCTTTTGGTAATGATTTTACCGGCTTTGACGATAGGCTTGCCTTCGTTGTCCAAAATATCGGTAAAGGCCACTTCTTTGCGGTAAAAATTTTGGTCAAAACGCCAAAAAACACGACCAGATGGGTCAAGCTCGTAAGTTTCTTTTTTATAGAAGGTATTAAGGATGTCGAGCTTGCTCATGCCCATGGCTTTGAGCAAAATAGTGGCAGGCATTTTGCGGCGGCGGTCAATGCGCACGTACAAAATGTCCTTGTGGTCAAAGTCAAAATCAAGCCACGAACCACGCATGGGGATAACACGACAAAAATAAAGCACTTTACGGCTGGTATGGGTTTTTCCGCCGTCATGCTCAAAAATAATGCCGGGTGAGCGTTGCAATTGATTGACGATAACCCTTTCGGTACCGTTGATGATAAAGGTGCCTTTTTCGGTCATGAGCGGCAAGGTGCCAAAATAGATATCCTGCTCTTTAATCTCACGCACGGTACGATTTTCAGAATCTTCGTCCACATCATAAACCACAAGGCTGACTTTGATCCTGATAGGGGCTTCATAGGTCAGGCCTTTAGAAACACATTCGGCCTGATCGTATTTTGGATCGCCTATGTCGTAACTGATAAATTCAAGGCTGGCCGTGCGGTTAAAATCCTCAATGGGGAAAACTGACCTAAAGACACCTTCAAGCCCTTCATCCGGTGCAAGGCCCACTGAGCCTTCTTGTAAAAACTTGCTATACGAGTCCACCTGAAGATTTAAAAGATGTGGAATAGGGAAATCGACTTTAATGCTACCGAACTGTTTGGTAAGCTGACCCATCATTTCACCTCGAAAAAGAGTGCTATGGCCCCTTAAAAGGGCTGACTGTGAAATACATGGCTGGACTGATCCAGAATCCATGTTAGAAGCTGCCTCTAAAAAAACGTTTTTAGAAACGCCTCAGAGCAATTTTGTTGTACAGTTTTTCAAATGAATAAGAACATTTGCTTTAATTATGTTTTGTGCATACATAGTATACACATAGATTTGTTGAGGCGCCTATCGCCTTGATACGGTATGTTCAAAACATCCAAAGGATGGTTTGTTGTGTGGATGCGGAGTGCCCAATGTTTTTCCTTGGGTTGTCTAGAGCATGTTTACATAAACGCCTTTTTGCTTGTTTTGCGTCAGATCTCACGCGCTTTATCTTAATTGTTTGTATCCGTAATGTTTGTTCCTTACCTAAGAATAAGGGGGAGCCGTTAAGTGAGCTTGCAAATCTTACGAATATAAAGAACAACGCGATATAAAACAAACATTCATGTTATATGAACACGTTCTGCCATAGGCAAAAAACAAACAACACGACAAAGTCGACAACCCCACGTAGTTACTACAGGGAGCTGCCGACATCAGAACCTGTAGTAGTATGTGGTGCGTTTATCAGCTTTGCCCTTTTAAAATACACTGTATGAATCTTTTTACTTAATCTCTTTTTTTTGGCTTGGCAAGCTTTTTTTTTGACGTTTTTGCATTTTTTTTACAAAAGCGCATGCAGTTTTAGTTTTTTTAATGTAATCATATGATTTTGCAGGGTTTTCGTATTCTCTGGCAAAGGCGCCCTCTGTTCGGTCAAGGTGCTGTTGATCGCTTCTTGTTCGCTGTAGGATTCAAAAAAGCTAGGTATTGTATTTGGCCTCAAGGGGCGTTATAGTTATATGAAAGGCAAAGTCTTTTCACAAAAAAACCAGACTGTCTTCAAACAGGGTGATACAAAGACCGTAATCCTCCTTACTGTAGAGCCTTGCCAAAACCTTTGAAACATGTTTTTTACAAATGAGTGTTGCAGCTACAAACAGCTCGTAAACCTGTGTGAAATCATTCAATAAACTGGCGCGTGACATGCATAAACACGACACAGACCAGATGTTTTTTAACAAAGTCCTTGCCGACTTCCATGAACAAGTTTGAGTGTTTTTTGATGGATCTTCAACATAACTTCCCAGTAGAGGCCATAATAATGAACAGTTTTTTACAAAAAAAATGCCTGCCAAATCGTTCGTCATGTATGCAAAAAAGCAGAATCAAGCCTGCATCTATATATAGTCCACTAGGGTTATGCATGGCATTATTTTTTTGCCTTTTCCTTAGTGGTTGCGCGCTAACAAACGAGCCAGAATCTCCTGCAGAGCCAAACCTTACAGGTGTTAGCGGCAAATACAATCCTGAGGCGGAACTTTTGTTTGGAAAAGCCCATGTGCTTTGGGGTGATGAAGAGCTTTGTTCTGACCCAGAACAGGCTATACTGCTCCTTGACCAAGCCATTGAATTGCAATCAGATTATGCCAATGCTTATATTTATCGAGCCCTTGCGCTCAACCAGCTTGGCTATTTTGATGAAGCGTTTGAGGATGCCACAACTGCCATTCGCTACGATCCGTCAGCTGCGCATTATGCCTTTAGAGGGTATATGTTGATCGTCCAAGGCCAGTATCCGGGAGCCCGTAGCGACCTTGACAAGGCCTTTGGCATTGATGACAGTCACTATAGGCTTTGGAAGTTCCGTGGCTTGCTCAATTTGTTGGAGGAAAATTTCACAGCAGCGTGCAGCGATTTGCAGGTTGCCTGTGATAAGGGGGATTGCTTGGGCCTTGAGGTTGCGAAAAAGGATGGGGCCTGCACCCAAACCACACCATAGCAGGCGCTTCAAAAGGGGCGATATGCGGCGTCAGTTGGCAAATTTTAATCGGGTCATGGGGGAAAGACCCCACTCCCCTCTTAAAATTCGCCACTTCCTTGCCTCTCACCCCTTTTGAAGCGCCTGTGCAAGATGAAGGTGTTTTTTGGGAAAAAGCAAAAAGCATGGACTGTTTCGCTACGCTCGCAGTTGTAGTGTGCAAGCGATGCGTACAGCAAAGGCATGTTGTCCATTGAAGCAGTACACAGCCCTTTTTAGACTGCCTGCTAAAAGCCTAGATCCTCATTGATAAGAATAACATGCACTCTCTTTTTTGGGGAGCTTTTGGCATGGATTGTCCATGTGTTGCAAATACGTTCAGGTGAGGAGCAATCCGAACATTCCCCTGTGATTGCGCAAGGTGTTTTACGGTTAAGGCGCATGGCATTAGGGGGACTTGCAATGGTGCGAACACGCTTAAACGCCTCATGGATTCCATTGCATATTTTATTTCGTCCCACCAAAACAGCCACATACTTTGGCCCAAAGCTTATGGAGGCCACACGATTGCCAGTCCCGTCAAGGTTGACAAGGCGGCCGTCTGCTGTAAGCGCGTTGGTGGATGTGATGAAAAGGTCGCATAAAAGGGCTTGTCTGCGCAGTTCCAGTTGCTCTTCCTTTGACAGGGTAGTGTTGTAAGTATCAAAGATATGAAGATCATGAGTTGCTTTTAAGCGTTCCACAAGTCCAGAGCTTTTTACTGTGACAGAACCACCAAAAGCAACAGATGTGGCAGCGGTATTTGTCAAGACAGTACCCATAACAAGGTCGGCAGCTTCCTCAAGGTTTTTCACAACTGAGGCGGAAAAATCGTTTTGTTCAAGCCTTTTACGCACAGCTTCAAGTCGAATGCTCCAAAATTGTTCTAATGGTGTGACAGACATGGCAGACTCCTTAGATATGCTGTTAGGCTTTTGGGCAGGCTAATAAAACAAAGCGAAAGTACGATGCGAATTATAAGAGGTATGATGCTGTTTTGGCGTAAGATTTTTTAATAAAAACAGTTTTTTATCAAAAAAACATTGCTACAAAAGTCATTTCAATTGTTCGATGATAAGGCTTACTTCATCCACGGTAAGGCCTGAAGCCTTGGCAATTTGGTCAGCAGAAAAGCCTTTACGTTGCCCATTAAGGACAATTTCTCGCAAAAATTGAGGCGAGCGCGAGATACCCTCTGCCTGTTCCAGTAATTTTTTGATGGTTTCAATGCGCTCTTCAAGGCGCATGTTAAGCGCAGTAAGCTGTTCTTGACGATGGGTAAAGCTGTTGACAAGGTCTTGTTCAAGTTCGGCATTGCGCCAGATGCTTTCCAACAAATTTTCTTGATTGGCCTGAAGGCGCATGAGCATTTCTTCTGAGCGCTTGAGCCGAAGAAAAAACATGAACACCAATACCATAAGGCCGGCTTCAGCCAAGGTGACAAATGCAATAATCCAAAGGGGTAAGCTTGCCATGGTGTTAGATCTTCTTGTTCACAAGATTGCCTAAAAAAGGGCCTTCACTTGAAGGAGAGGTTTCTGCTACGCTTTCTTGATCAGCTTTTTGTTGGCGCTGGCTAAGATGTTGCTGGCCTTGATCGTGCTGGTTGTTGTCGTTTACAGTGGCAGAAAGGTCAGGATCTTCCATGCGCTGCACTTGCTGGGATTGCTCTTTAAGCATGGCTTCAGCCATGTGCCTAGCCATACCCTGCGTAGCTTCCGGGCTTGTGGCAAGTTCATTGACGAGCCGCCCCCCAACTCCCATTTGTTGAGCGTACATAAGGGGCAATGTGGGTTCAATGGCCATAAAATCCCCCCCTTTGGTAAACGTGGTACTTATAAAGTAGCCATGCCCTGTACCTCTTTTGTATTGTGGGGCAAATCGCCCTTGCTCATAAAAACGGTCGGCGCGTCATTTGTGAGCAATAGCGTGTTGCTACTTTAATATATAATTTTCAAACAAGATGTCCTCACCCTGTGTACGTACCAAGTAGCCATTCACAATATCCAGCAAGTCTTGTTTAATGCCTACTGTATTCAAGGGGTCAATCAAGTACGCATGGGTTTGGTTGCGAAGATAGTAAAAAATAGCATCTCGCAAGACGATCAGCTTTTCTTGTACCTCATCGGTAAAGCCTTCTTCAGTAGAAACAAGCGTGAACGCCGCTTGTAAAAACCGTACGGTTTGCCCGTCGCGCTGTTCCACCATGAAAGGCTTTAATTGCGCCATTGAAGACTGTGAACCTGCAAGCGCTTGTTCAGAAGGCACTACAATAATAGATGGCGGAGCTTCAACCACAGTGGGTGCTGGTGCCCTAAAATAGGCTATGTATACCCATATGGCCAGTAAAATAAGGGCTAAAACACCGCCGCCCACAGCAATCTGGAACGGTCGTTTTTGCCATAGCTTTTTGGGAGGCTCAGGGATTTCCTCATCAAAAGTAGGCTCCTCAGCCGGCAGGCTTTCTTCAACAACAGCTACTTCTTCAGGTTTTTCTTCCTGAAGAAAAGGGGCGTCGTCTATGTCCAGCTGGACTTTTTTCTGCGCCTGGCTTGTAAACGATTCCCCGTTTTCAGGTGCAGTGTCTAGTTGTGGACTTTCTACCTGTTCGACTTGACTCAATGGAAAGCTCCCTTATAGCCTGTGGCAAATCAATGCGTGTTCTGTTGATAAAACCGTGTTGGTTTTTTCATAGAAAATAAAGATTCGCTATACTGCCTTGCCTTGCCATATTCAATTTATGGTATAACATCTGGTTACGCAAGTTGTTATTAATTATAAAAAAGGGGTGCTACGCGTACGTTACAGCCACAAGCACCGCGGCAACGTATAAAAAATTATTGGACAAAGATTTTGTCAATTTTTTGTTTCATGGTTTCAGCTGTGAAAGGTTTGACAATATAGTTTGAAACCTTGGCTTGCACAGCTTCGATGATGTTTTCCTGCTGAGCTTCAGCTGTAACCATAAGAAAAGGAGTGTTTGCGTATTCTTCGCTGGCCCGCACTTTTCGTAACAAATCAATGCCGGTCATTTGCGGCATGTTCCAGTCTGAAACAATGAAGTCTATTTTTTCACTGTTGATGATTTCCCACGCCGTTGTGCCGTCGTCAGCTTCCGTCACGTTGTTGAAACCCAGTTGTCGTAAGATGTTTTTTACAATCCTGCGCATGGTTGAAAAATCGTCAACTACCAAAACACGCATGGAATTTGGATCGTAGGTCATAAAGCTTACTCCTTGCAGTACATCTATCAGCTGCTCGTAATGAAACAGTCTGGTGTTTATAGTTTGCTATGTCGTTTCATTCGCTGCCGTCACCATATTGAGCATTAAACTCGCGGCGTAGGCGCATAAGGGCTTGCGTGTGCAATTGCGATACGCGTCCTTCGGTTACGCCCATAACCTCAGCAGTCTCTCGCATGTTCAGTTCTTCACTATAATAAAGAGATAATACCAGCTTTTCCCTGTCTGTCAATGTTTCAATAAGGCCCGCAATCCGTTCAAGTGTGTCTTGAAAAGCGGTGTTTTGATAGGGCTCTCCTTCAATGTTTCCGGAATCTTGAATCAAGGAATCTTGAATAATATCAATGGATATGCTGAGCTGGTTTTGCAAGGCTTCAAGGCCAAGGCGCACCTCTTTGATATCAAGGCCTGTGATTTCAGCCAATTCTTCTTCGCTCGGAGCTAAGCCTTTTTCTTGTTCTATTTTCCAATTTGCCTCGTCAAGTTGCCTAACACGCTTGCGCAAGCTGCGCGGAAACCAGTCCAGCCGCCGCAATTCATCAAGCATGGCTCCGCGGATGCGATTTTCGGCGTACGTATCAAATTTGATGCCAAGGGACGGTTTAAATTTTCCCAAGGCTTCCATAAGTCCTAAGGAGCCGGCACTTAAAAGGTCATTGATTTCAATATGTTTAGGTGTTTTTGCTTTTAGACGTAAGGCAAGATACCGTATTTTAGGCCCATAATGTTGCACAAGCTGTCCCTGCTCGGCGTGCGAAAAATCCTCCCAACTTGTACTTCCCGACTCAAGGGCTTGCCAAGGCTTAGGATCTGAAGAGCAGTTTTTTCCAAAAGAATTTGATATTGCCATCAAGACTCGTGGGTACGTCCCAAGTTTGGATGTGTTGAGCCATCTGCCGAACAGCTTTACCGGCAGGGCTTTCTGCCTGATCAATGGTAAAAGGGCGTTGCCTTACAACAGCCTTACGAACAGTAGCATCGCGCGGCACAACCCCTGCTAAATCTAAAGAAACACCGCTTAAAAAATGTTCACAAGCCAAATGCAAACGAGCAAAAAGTTCCTTGGCAGCTTTTACGCTTTGCGCCATGTTGACCACAACGCGGAACCGTTCCACACCATGTTTAAACTTCATCACCTTAATAAGGGCATAGGCGTCTGTTAATGATGTGGGTTCAGGGGTAATAACAATAAGGCGTTCTTGCGCCGCAATGTTAAAATACACCACATTGTCGTTGATGCCAGCTCCCGTATCCACAATAAGATAGTCTACGTCATTGTCAAGAAAGTCAACCGCTTCAAGCAATTCTAATTTTTGCCCTGTGGAAAGGGCCAGCATTTCGCTGGTACCTGACGAGGCCGGAAGGATTTTGAAACCAAAAGGTGTATCACAAAGGATGTCAGAAATCTGTGCCCCTTCATGAAAAAGATGAAACAAATTTCTGTCCGGAGCCATGCCAAGCATCACGTCCACATTGGCCAGACCAAGGTCTGCATCCAGCAAAACTACACGCTTGCCCATCTGAGCAAGGCATGAAGCCAGATTGACAGAAAGGTTGGTTTTGCCCACCCCTCCCTTACCAGATGTGACGGAAAAAACCAAAGGGAATCCGGCGCTCATAATGTCTCCGTTTATAAATTTGTATGGCAGTTTTGCTTTTTGCTGTCCATACACCAGATGTTTATACAGGCTTTTGTTGGTAAAAAGCCACATCCAAAAAAGATGTTATACTGACAAAGGAAATGTGAAAAGACAAAAAATTCGTTTTTACGTAAAATTTTTACATCATGTTGTAAGTAATCGCAGTCATTGCAGTGCTATCAGGTGTTGTTTTGCCCCGGCAATTGCCGTTTAAAAACCAAACGCCAGACCAAAGGTTCGTGCGCCGGAGACAGCGTTGCTCGAAAACCTGCACCATACGAAAGCGCCGACACAGGCAAACGGCACACCGCAGAAAGGTTGACCAAGGGGCCGGCTCCTGCTGCTTCGTCAAGCTTGGTCCATACAATGCTGCCATCCAGATTTGTTTGGTAACTGTCCAAAAAAGCTTGTGTTTGTACAGCACCATAGTGAGGAGGCAAGACAAGGTGTACCACAGGATGCACACTCATAAGGCCCAAGGATGCAAGGCTTTCGTTAAGGGTGATCCCGCGCGGCACAGCAGGCACATCAATAAAAATAGTGTCAGCTTCTGCGCAGGCACGCATGGCCTTTTGCATTTCTTCGGCGTTGCCGGCTTCAAGATACATAAAGTCTGACAATTCAGCCATATGCCGCAATACCTAGCGTCCGTTGACCCTGTCTGCATCCACAT
>CAYJIX010000066.1:0-11146 GCA_964370375.1 uncultured Desulfovibrionaceae bacterium
GCCTACCTTTAATGGGGAGCTGAAAGTTTTTCAAATGCCAGCACAAAAATTACCATCAACAAATACTATTAATATGTAAAACGGCACCATTTTCTACCAAATGGTGCCGTTTTTACTACAAGCTATGGCTTTTATAATGTTCCGCTTCTACTGCGCCGATGCCTTGGGTTCCAGCTTCTTGAATGCCGACTCTTTGGTTAAAGGTTCAGACGGAGCTGCCTCTTTACGTGGTAAAAACCGCCACGTATCAAACAGCATCATGGCTGCATCAGAAATAAAGTCTAAATCCGTATAAAAAAGCCCGCCTGTTGGGAGGTTATGCTCCTCATGGGCATCATACAACGTTTGATGGGCAGGACTAAAACTGACCCAAAAAGGTGTAAACACCGCAAAGAAAAACCACAAGGCCAGTGCTATTCCGCAAAGTTTTAGCCAACCTTTCATGACGTATTCCTTTACACAATCTGCCAACATTTTTTGAGGCAGTATTTTGCACATAAAGGGGAGGTCTGCTTGATAAGCAGCGCCTCCCCTTGCAATGTACAGATTACAAAACCTGTTTAGATTTTTGATGTGAAGTCAGGGAAGACCACATAGAACATGATGTATGCCATAAGCAAGGTAAGGCAAAGGTTAAAGCTTTGTCCGACCACGTAGAGGATAAGGGGTTTTCCACCCTTAAAGTAATGGGCCAGTTCGCGGAAGTTGGTGCTAAGGCCAATAGCAGTAAAGGCCAACACAAAGAACCATGTACGCAAGGGGCTTTCAAGTCCGCGAATGACGCCGCCTTTAATAAGCGCGTCACTCAATTCAGGACCAAGTTGCGTGCTGTACATGGAGAAAATAACGGATGCGATCAAAAAGCCGATGACAAATTTGGGGAAACGGTTCCAAATTTCCATGGCTGTTACGGTACGTCCTGCAGTGGTATCAACACTTGTACACCAATAAATGGCAACACCAAAGGCTGTTACACCGATAAGGACGTTTTGAATCATTTTAATGGTAGCTGCCACAAACATGCCTGTACTGCCAAGCACAGAACCGGCAGCAGCAACAGCACCTGTGGCATCAATGGTACCACCAATCCAAGCACCACCAAGCACAGCAGGCATTCCTACGGCCTTAATAACCATGGGCATGACCACCATCATGATGGCTGTAAAGGTAAGGGATAAGCCAAGGGCCAAAGTTAATTCTTCCTTTTTGGCTCTACAGGCCGCAGCAGTAGCGATGGCAGCAGAGGTACCACACACAGACATGTCGGCAGAAATAACAATATTAAGAGTTGGTGAGGCGATTTTGAGTACTTTTTGACCAAAAATAAAGGTACAAATCAGCACGATGGGCGTTACAACCCAGGCTACAAAAATACCGGGCACGCCAATGGTAACGATTTTATCAAAAAGGATTTCCGCACCCAAAAGAACAAGGCCCGTTTTGATATAAAATTCAACTTGTAGGCCAGATTTCATCCAGCCGGGTGTCCCAACAGTGTTGGCAATGATCATACCAAGGACAATAGCCCATGGCTCAACGCCCAACCCGTAATAGCGCATGAGTGCTTGGTTGCCAAGGGTCATGGCAACAAGGGCAACAATAAAAACACCCACAAAACCAATGACAAATTTGGGCACATTCTGCCCCATAAAAAACACACCGATACCAAAGATGACACCAAAAACAACCATAAGCATTGGCAACGACGTGAACAGATTTTTAGGTGAGGCTTTACCTATTTTACCAAGAGCGCTTTTGGCTTTTACCCAATCAGCAGCTGTGCTTTCCGCAACTTTGTTGAGGGTTGCATCTTTATACCCTACTGCTGCGGCAGCTGTATCGGCTACTTTGGCTAGGGCATAGGTTTTGTTCACTTCAGCTGTGGCTGCTTCTCTTTTGTCTTGATTGGCTGCATTTTTGGCGTCAGCTTCTGCTTGACTAACATAAAAGGCCCCTAAAAGGTTATCGCTCCAGCGTGAAGGGCCGGCAATAAAAGATGATATACTTTTTGAAATAGGGATGTTTGTGCCACGAATCCCTTTTTTGGCTTCTTGAGCTTCAACATAGGCTAAGGTTTTAAAAGGTGCCTTTGCAGCCTCTGCTTCCATGATAGCATTGGATTTTTCAATGGTTTGGCTATACTCAACAGGAGCGCCTTTAATGAAGATTGAAATGGCGACAATAAGCAGAACAAAGCCTATCCAAATTGCCCAATAATCTTCCTTTTTCCATAGATCAGAAAGCTTTGTAGCCCCGTGATCAATAATAATGTTGCTATCGTTTGTCGACATGTGAGCCCCCTTCCACAAATTGTTGTTGCCTATTTAGCTAGCACGCGATGTCCTCTACCTACATAATGCACTAATAAAACAAAAATTTTTACACTGGCATACGCTAAAAAAATGTTTGAAGTATACATGAAACACCTTTCACATACTTCATAAAACGCACACCATAGCAGCATGTACAAAAAAGCTCATGCTTACCAAAGTAAATACACATGTACCAGACAATCGTAAGCTATGTCAACAATCCTGCAAAATTTCTGCCTTCTAAAAGTCCCCCTTTTCGGACATAATTCTAAAGTAATTATCTGAAATTATTTATTATATATTAAATTGTATTTTTTTTCACAAATCACCTTTTTTTTAACAAATTCTCCCCTTTTTTTGCCTTTCATGTCATCAAAGCGTTTTTACAATGCCTCGCATCATAACTTGCAAAAAAACCAAAGGTGCTATAGGAAAGATGGCGGTGGACATCTGCCTACAAGCAGCGTGTGCCTATGAATCGCTACACTGCCAACACGGCGTAGGTGTACGGTATAAGCCCTATACATGTCTAAGCACAGCAAAGGATAGGCTTGTGTGCCTTTGTTTTTTAAACTTACGCACTGCACGCCTCATCCAAGCTATGACCTGATATCATGCAGGCCGTGATACTGCTTGGTACATATGTTGTGATTTTGTAGTTCAATTCACCCACGCAGCCAGGGTATTATCTGGATGCGTATTTAATGAAGGAGCCCCCTATGAATTTGGCCAAATTTCCCCGTCGCGGTTATGTAAAAACCCCCACACCTATTGAGGCTGCACCGCGTTTTTCCGCTGCCCTTGGCGGTAAAGTGAATGTTTTCATCAAGCGTGACGACATGCTGCCCGGCGCTGCTGGCGGCAATAAAACCCGCAAGCTTGATTTTAGCATTGCCGAAGCCGTTTCGTTAGGTGCAGATACACTTATTACTTGTGGTGCCGTACAGTCCAACCATTGCCGCTTAACCCTTGCTTGGGCTGTTAAAGAAGGCATGGATTGTCACCTCGTGCTTGAAGAGCGCGTGAAAGACAGCTACAAGCCCCATGCTTCCGGCAACAACTTTTTATTTGAACTTATGGGCGTCACCTCTGTGACAGTTATGCCTGGCGGTGCCAACCTTATGGCCGAAATGGAAGCTTTGGCTGAAAAACTTCGCGCCAAGGGCAAAAAGCCCTACATCATCCCCGGTGGAGCTTCTAATACTGTGGGCGCATTGGGTTATGTTTCCTGTGCCGAAGAAGTGCTGCGCCAGCTTTTTGAAACACAACTTAAAATTGACCATGTCGTTGTACCAAGCGGCAGCGCCGGAACCCATGCAGGCTTTATCGCCGGCATGTATCTTAATAACGCCAATATCCCTGTAACCGGCATTGGTGTGAATCGTAACAAACAAGCGCAAGAAGCTGCCGTTCTCAACCTTGCCAATGCCACAGCCAAGCTTATTGGTGTAGAAACTGAAATTCCCGCCGCTACTGTGGTAGCTTATGACGAATATGTAGGCACCGGCTATTCTTTGCCCACTGACAGCATGGTGGAGGCCGTAAAATTATTGGCACGCACCGAAGGCATTTTGCTTGACCCTGTGTACACAGGTAAAGTCATGGCCGGCATGGTTGACCTTATCCGTAAAGGCCATTTTGCCGAAGGCTCCAACGTGCTCTTTTTACACACGGGCGGCTCCCCTGCCCTTTATGCCTACCTTGACACCTTCTGGGAAAAATAGGCTAAAACACTTACAGGCAATTATGTTCGCTTCGTAAAAAAGTTCGCCGACTTTTCCTTCATACGCATATGAGTAAAAGTCGGCGCACTTTTAACAAAAAAACCGATTATGCCAACAAGCTACGGTTGGCAAGCAAAAGCTTTTGTTTTTATTGTGTTCGGATGAGCTGTTCCAAATTTTTAAGTTTAGCGTTCATGTGCCTATCGGTACAATCTATGCTTAAGGCGGTTAGCGTGGCGTACTTCTCCTTAAGGAGCTGGCAATCTGTTTGCTCTGCTACTCCAGAAGGCATAATATCGCTGCACCACCAATAAGAACGTCCCCTTGGATCTTGACGTTCCTCATAACGGTTTCGCCACGAAACGTCAGACAATGGGCACACTCGCAAGCCACGCAGGGCGTTGGCAGACCAAGCCGGAAAATTGAGGTTTAAAAGGGGATACGGTTTTGAGCTGTGCCAATCCACCTGTTCCACCAGCTCAAGGATGATAGACAAATACTTGTCCGGTACAGTTTCCCCAAGGGATCGACACGACACTGCAAGGGCCGCAAACCCCATAAACGCTGCCTCATAGGCTGCCCCCACCGTACCGGAATAACGCACATCAACGCCGACATTCGCATCGGTGTTGATCCCTGAAATAACAAGGTCAGGCCTGACGGAACAAAGGCTTGACAATCCAAGCTTTACACAATCCACTGGGGTGCCTGTAACGGCATAGCCTACAAAATCATGGTCTTTCACTTTATGGGCACGCAACGGTGCATGCAGAGTAAACGCACTGCTCATGACTGATTGCTCTGTTGCAGGTGCCACAACCTGTACTTGATGATTTTTTGCACATAAGGCAGTATAAAGCTCGCGCAAGCCGTGGGCATGAATGCCATCGTCATTGGTCAGTAAAATCTGCATGCTTCACTCCATTCATCATATAATATAAAAGCATTGCAACAACTTACACTCTGTTATAAAAGCATATTGACAAGAACGCAAGTTCAAGCTTTGATAGAAAAAACCTTTCCACCCAACATGCCTATGGATAAAACATTATTTTCACACAAGCAACAATGGATCAACGATATTGTTGCGGGGCACACCGTGCACGGATTCTTTCTACTAGGCACTGCAAACCAGCAGCAAGCCAAGAACGGCCCTTTTTGGCGACTTGAAATCAAGGACGCCACAGGCAGCCTTGAGGCGCGCATCTGGAGCCCTTTAAGTTTACAATTTGCAGACCTGACAGCAGGCAGCATTGTGGAACTTCAAGGCAGGGCAGACCAGTTTAAAGAACAGCTGCAAATAAACGTTACAGCCCTGCGACTGCTTACTCAAGAAGAAAGACAAGGGCTTGACCTTGCAGCCTTTTTACCGTCAAGCGCACGAGCTCCGCAAGACATGCTGGCGGAAATTGAAAGTTTATGCAAGGACGAACTAGATTATAAGCCTTGGCGCAATTTTGCCTTAGCCGTGCTTCATGATGAAGACATTCGCACAAAGCTCTTGGCTGCTCCTGCGGCAAAAAGCATCCACCACGCCTTTGTAGGGGGGCTCCTTGAACACACCCTTGGAGTGATTCGGCTTTGCCTGTCCATGGCAGACCTGTACCCGGAGCTTGACCGCCAAACCTTGTTTGTGGGAGCACTTTTTCACGACATAGGCAAAATTTGGGAGCTTTCCGGTGGCCTTGCCAATGACTATACGAATGAAGGCCGTCTTGTGGGGCATATCAACATAAGCCTTGAACGTCTGGAACCTTTTTTGCGCAAAGCCAAGGTAGATACGGAACTTGCGCTACACTTTAGGCACTTGATTTTAAGCCACCATGGCCAGTATGAATTCGGCTCACCGCGCTTGCCGCAAACAGTAGAAGCCTTTGTGCTGCATTATGCTGACAATATCGACGCCAAGCTCAACCAATGTAAAAATCTTTTTCCTGACGAAGCTTTGGCTGACCCTGAACAGGCAGGCATGTGGTCTGCTTGGCAAAACACCTTAAATCGGCAGGTTTTTTTGCCACAAAAAACACCTGTGGCTCCTACCCAAAAAAACCGACACAGCGATTTTGAACCCAAGGCAAAGCAATGTTCGTTACTCTCGAAGGAATAGAAGGCTCAGGTAAAAGCACGCTCAGCAACAAACTTGCTACGTGGTTTACAGAACAGGGCAAGGATGTTCTGCTGACACGCGAACCCGGGGGCTGTTCTTTAGGAAAAAAACTGCGTCCTTTGCTTTTACATACAGATGCAAAGCTTTGCGCTGAGGCAGAATTGTTCCTGTTTTTGGCTGACAGGGCCCAGCATGTGGCTGAAATCATACGGCCTGCCTTGCAACAAGGGCGCGTTGTTTTGTGCGACAGGTACGCTGATTCCACCATTGTGTACCAAGGCTATGGGCGTGGATTTGACCCTGAAAAACTTTTTGCCCTCAATGATCACGCTGTAGCAGGGCTATGGCCGAACTTGACCTTTATTGTCGATATAGACGTTGAACAAGGATTGCGCCGCGCTATGGCACGCAATGCCAAGCTTGGGCAATCTGTTACCGAAGGACGTTTTGAGGGGGAAGCCCTTGCCTTTCATGAGCGTATCCGTCAAGGTTTTCTGAACTGGTCAGAAAGTCACCCTGATCGCATGGTTGTGCTTGACGGCACATTACCGCCCCATGAACTGTTTGAGGCCGCACTTTGCACTTTAAAGGCACGTTATTCCCTATAACTTTTGACCGTTGGTAATACATACCCCCTATGGCAAACACTGAAGAAACCTTATCCTTTGATGATCACCATGTGGCTACTGCGCTTTTTGGCCCCATGAACGCTCATCTTACACATCTTGCAAGCCTCACCAAGGTAGAGTTGACCACATGCGGCACAAGCCTTACAGTAAGTGGTACGGATGCTCGTGTGTGTGAAGCCTTGCTGAATGTATTTACGCAATTTTACAGCATGGCGCGCACAGGGCATAGTGTTAGTGCCCATGACCTTGAACAAGGCTTACACATTTTGCTTGAACAACCTAGTGCTCATCTGGCTGATATTTTTCAGGGTTCAGCCTCTTTAACGCTTCCTCGTAAAAAGATTACGGCGCGCAATGCTATGCAGCGGCGTTTTCTTGAGCAGTTGCGCCATACTGAAATGCATTTTGCCGTGGGCCCTGCGGGTACGGGCAAAACCTATTTGACTGTGGCCATGGCAGTGCATATGCTTACAGAACGCAAGGTCAAACGCTTGGTTTTGGTACGACCTGCTGTGGAAGCCGGGGAAAAGCTTGGTTTTTTACCGGGCGACCTTAGCGAAAAAGTCAACCCGTATTTGCGCCCATTGTATGACGCGCTTCACGAGATGCTGGGACCACAAAAAGTTGCCTCGTTGATTGAAACAAATATCATTGAAGTTGCACCATTAGCGTTTATGCGCGGGCGTACACTCAATGACGCTTATATTATTTTGGATGAAGCCCAAAACACCACACGCGAACAAATGAAAATGTTTCTTACACGGATGGGTTTTGGCTCACGGGCTGTGATAACAGGCGATGTAACCCAAATAGACCTTCCTTCCTTTGCAGGAGAAGACGCCACAGCACGTTCCGGCCTTGTACACGCACTACAATTACTCACCGGCGTGAAAGGCATTGGTTTTACCTATTTTTCCGGCAGTGATGTTGTACGTCACCCCCTTGTCGGACGAATCGTACACGCGTACGACAAAAGTGAACATTTCGCATGACCAAACATTCCCCTTTACGTAGCGACGAAGTCTTGTACACCATTAAACATGTCATACGCCAGCACCATCACGGTGTGGGCTTGTTGACCTTAGTGGCGTGCCTTTTTGTATTATCTTTTGTGGCAGGCTTGCGTGTTTCTGTGCAAGATCGCACCTTTACAGCAGGAGAAATCCTTGCAGACGATGTGGTGGCTCACCGCACCTTGCAGGTGATGGATGGACAAGCAACAAAAGCACGCCGTGACCAGGTGGCTGCCTTGCAGCCTGCCGTATTTGATCTTAGTACCATTGATGTTGGCAACATTCGCGATCAAGTTTTTGCACTTTTTTTAGCCATTTCTGAGGATAGAAGCAGTACTGAAGCCGGATTAAGCCAAGAATCCCCCCCCAACATTGCAGGCTTGCGCGACCGCTTAAACAAGGATTTTGGCATTTCCGTTCCCCTTGACGTGCTCTATGCTTGGATGAAGCCTGAAGTGCAGGAATTTGTGCTGGCCAAAGCCTTGCCTTGGGTCGACAAAAACCTTTCTGAAGGTGTGGTTTCAAATATTCGCGGTCTATTGCCGTATAGCACAGGCATCATTGTGCGTAATCTTGAAACAGGTATGGAATCGTTGCGCACAGAAGTAACCAGTATCCGCGACATCCCTACCTTGCTTATGGCCATGGACCAAATGCTACGCACAGAAGGACGCTACAGCATTCCTGAACGCAGGGCCATTGTGTCGCTTTTTTCGCCGCTCCTTGTGCCAACTTTAACGTTAAACCGTGAAGCTACGCTCAATCTTGGCAATTCCATGGCGCAAAGTGTTGAGCCTGTATACTACTATATCCAAAAAGGCGAGCTTATCGCGTCTAAAGGTGAACGCATCACCCGTGAAAAACAGCTCAAACTTCAAGCACTGTTCAGTCGTTCCGAATCCTTGGTGCAATCACGCACCGTTGCCGGTACCTTTTTGATTTCCCTCGTGCTTGTATTGGGCATTTTTGTGGCCCCAAGCGGTCGTACCGGTTCGGTTGTGCAAAAAAAAGATTTCATGCTTATTGCACTTTTATTGCTATGCTTTGGCCTGTCTGCAAAAATCCTTTATGTGGTTGGCAACAACCTATTAACTCCACAGGAATTGAGCATTGCTGCCTATGGTTTCCCCGTGGCAGGTGCTTTGGGGCTTAGCACCCTGATTTTTGCAGCCAGACGTTACAGCGTGGTGGGCTTGCTTACGGCATTTTTTTGTACGCTCATGTTTAAGGGGGGGATTCCCCTTTTCTTTTTCTACTTTTTAACATCCATGCTCAACACGTGGCTTATTCTGCGCGCCCAAAGCAGGCAAGATGTGGTCAGAAGTATTTTTCCCATGTGTGTGGGGCTTTTGCCCATTGTGGTCGGCTCCGGCTGGCTTGAAGGTTTTCAAGGAGGCGACACCTTTTTGGTACTTGGTGGGTACGCGCTTGTAGGTGCGATCCTTTCATTATTCATCCTTTTTGCCATCAGCCCTATTTTAGAATTTCTTTTCAGGTACACCACACGATTTAGGCTTATGGAACTCATGAGCCTTGAACAACCGCTTATGCAAGAACTTATGGTTGCCATGCCGGGAACGTACCATCACTCCCTTCTTGTTTCCAACATGGTAGAAGCAGGTGCAAAGGCAGTGGGTGCCAACAGCCTGCTTTGCAAAGTAGGAGCCTTATACCATGATATCGGCAAATTAGCCTATCCTGACTATTTTATTGAAAACCAAACACCGGGCATGAATCGCCATGACAAATTAGCTCCGGCCATGAGCGCCCTTATCTTAACCTCGCATGTGAAAAAAGGTATCGAACTTGCCGCACAGCACCGCCTTGGTACTGAAATTGAAGAGATTATCAGACAGCACCACGGTACCAGCCTCATGCAATATTTTTACAAAAAAGCGCAAGACCTAGGAGACGCTCCACGAAGAGAAGAATTTTGCTATGCCGGCCCTCGCCCCCAAAGCCGTGAAGCTGCTATTGTTATGCTGGCTGATGCTGTGGAAGCATCCAGCAGAACATTAAGCGATCCAACCCCTGCCCGCATAAAAACCCATGTTGACACCATCATGAAAGGTATTTTTTCCGACGGGCAGCTTGACGAATCTGAACTCACCTTCAAAGACCTAAATAAACTTTCCGAACATTTTGCGCGCAGCCTGACAGGGCTGTTCCATCAACGCATTGCCTATCCGGAAATAACAAAAGAAAAAGTGGTTCAAGGAAAAAAAACAGACAATAAATCAGACCCTAAAAAACAAGAATGCGTAAACACCGCAGAAAAAGCACACGCTGACAATGGACCTGGTAAAAATCAAGACATGAACAGCACACAAGACTCGCAACTTGCAAAATAACAGCATGTTAACAGTCGATGTGCTATGTTGGGTTCCTTGCCCATGGCCTCTTCATCAAGTTGCTTTGCGCAAAACCGCCGTGGACATGCTAGAGCGTGTAGGAATAACAGAAGCCGAAATAGAAATCATACTTTGCCATGATGCCACCATGGCAGCAGCCAATCTACATTTTATGGGTTGTCAAGGGCCCACAAATGTAGTATCGTTCCCAAAGTGTCATGAGTGGCAAAAACCTGACGTGGCACACAGCCCTACCCTAACAGGAAGCCTACTCATAAGCATAGGTACGCTTCGCCGTGAAGCCATGCTGTACGGAACATCTGTATATATGCATACGGTATCCCTTATGGCACATGGCATGGGGCATTTGGCAGGATATGAACATGGCAGTGCCATGCAAGATTTTATGACGCAATGTCTGGGGAATGACGATATATCCTTGCGCCACTTTGTGTAAACCGGTCCTTGTATGGGGTTGCACTTTTTTGTGCCTTATGGCACAAGGCATTTGGAGTATGTAAAAATAGTGTACTGGAATAGTTCAATGCTATTTTATGGTCAATAGAGAACGCATGTGCTCAAAAACTGTCCAAGGGAGGACGTACCAATGGCTGAAGTTAGCTACAAAGGCAAAAATTTTGAAGTAGATGAAGACGGCTTTTTGCTAAAATTTGAAGAATGGTGCCCTGAATGGCTTGAATATGTGAAAGAGTCTGAAGGCATCAGCGAAATGACAGAAGACCACGATAAAATCCTCACCTTTTTGCAAGATTACTATCGCAAAAACGGGATCGCCCCCATGGTGCGTATCTTATCCAAAAACACCGGCTATAAATTGAAAGAGATCTACGAACTCTTCCCCTCCGGCCCCGGCAAAGGAGCTTGTAAAATGGCAGGCCTTCCCAAGCCCACCGGCTGTGTATAAAAAGCACACAAAACGCGCTGACAGTTTTCTATAACTGTTATCGCGAAAGTATATGTAAATAAAGCCTTATTACCGGCAGGTAATA
>CAYJIX010000067.1:0-10875 GCA_964370375.1 uncultured Desulfovibrionaceae bacterium
TTTTGAACAGCCTGACAAGGAGTTTTCATGATACAAGCCGACCTCCACAACCACACCAACCATTCTCACGGGCGCGATTCTGTGACTGCCATGTATGAAGCAGCAGTGGCCAAAGGCCTTGCGTATTACGGCTTTTCAGAACATTCTGCCCGCCCTTTAGGCTATGACTATTCTCCAGAAACCGAATACCGCGAACACCTTGCCGCCACCTTTGGCGATTATGTGGCTGGGGTACAGGCCTTGCAGGAGCAGTCTACACAAAGCCCTCACAGCAAAACGCGTGTGCTATTGGGCCTTGAACTGGACTGGCTACCCGCTGAAAACGCCTTTTTACAAAAAGCCGTAAAAGCTGCCCCTTTTGATTATATCATAGGCGGTATCCATTTTTTACGCACCTGGCCCTTTGACGCCACGTCAAAGGATTGGGACAGCATGGATACTGACGCGTGCCATGCCGCCTATACCAACTATTTTATCACTTGCAAGGCCCTTGCCCAAAGCGGCCTTGTGAACATTTTGGCCCATCCTGACATTATAAAAATTTTTTCCCGCCCCATCTTTGAGGCTTGGCTTACAAAGAGCGACAGCCTTGACCTTATCCGCGACGCCCTTGTTGCTGTGCGTGACAACGGCCTCGTTATGGAGATTTCTTCCGCAGGGCTGCGCAAACCTTGTGCTGAAATTTATCCCGGGCCTGCCATCATGCGCATAGCTTCTGATTGCCGCGTGCCCATTGTGTTTGGCTCTGATGCGCATTGTACCGAGCATGTGGGCTATGCCTTTGACACCTTGGCACAGTACGCTGCCTCATTTGGCTATACACAAAGCCATATTATTATAGATAAAGAACCGCATCCATTGACTTTTATATGAATCCTTCAATCATAGCACATATTCAAGACGGCAACGTCACCTTGGCACATCACCCTGCTTTGCGCCATATCAACTTGACACTTTTTGCCAAGGAGCATGTGTCGTTGCAGGGCAACAACGGTGCCGGAAAATCCACCTTGTTGCGTCTATTGGCAGGGCGGCAATGGCTTGACAGCACAAACGGCGGCTTTATCAAATGGTTCCCCAAAAGCTGCTTGCCTGAAACATCGCCTTTAAGCGCACGCACCATGACCGCCCTTGTCTGTGCTGCCGAACAAGAACAAGCCCTTGCCCAAAATTGGCCCATGTCAGTGACAGACTGCCTTTTAGGTGGCCTTAAAGACGCTTTGTTTGTGCGCCCGGGCAGCGCCACAAAGGAAGAAGAGGCCCGTATTTGCAAGGCCGCACGCCTTGTCGCGCTTGAACACCTTCTAAACTGCCCCATGAACAAGCTCTCTCAAGGGGAATTGCGCCTTGCTTTTATTGCCAAAGCCTTGGTTCGTGAACCGCGTATCCTGTTGCTTGACGAAGTCACAGACGGGCTTGATAGAAATGCACGTGCGCATATTATGAATATTTTACAAGCCCTTGGGCAGCATACCACCTTGGTGGTCAGCTCGCATCGCCCCGAAACGGTGCCGCCTTGGGTGGCGCGTCATGTGCATATGCACAAAGGGCGCATTGTGCATGACGGGCCAAAGGATGAGGCATTGCAGGATGTGCAGGTATTGGCAGCAGATCTCACGCCACAAACTTCCGAAGAGCCCATGGCGGGTGCAGACATTTGCCTTGAAAACGCCACGGTTTACCTTGGAGGAAAAGCTGTTTTGCACAACATCAACTGGCACATAAAGCCGCGCGAACATTGGTTTGTGCAAGGGCCAAACGGTGCCGGAAAGTCCACATTGTTGCGCACGCTTGCCGGAGATTTACACCCTGCCCTTGGCGGTACGATCCGCCGCACACTGCCCCGGCAAGGCGGCAAGGCGATAAGCCTATCCCAAATCAAACGCGGCATCCGCCTTGTGTCTGACCTTGTGCAAGCAACCTATGCCTACAACCTTTTGGGAGAGGAACTTGTCGCGTCGGGGTTTGACAATGCCGTGGGGATCTACCGCTCCTTTACAACAAAGGAATTGCAGGATGTGCAAGACGCTCTACAGCTCCTTGATGTGGCGCATTTGGCAAAACGCCCGTTCAGAAACTGTTCCACAGGGGAAGTGCGCCGTTTATTGCTTGCCCGTGGGATTGTGGGCACGCCTGATCTTTTGCTGCTTGATGAGCCTTGCTCGGGCCTTGATAGGCAAGGACGGCATGATCTTATGCAGCTTATTGCCAAGCTTATGCAATCAGGGATACAGATTGTCCTTGTCAGCCATCATAATGACGATACAATTGAAGGGATTACGCGTACTTTGCGTATCCACAACGGTCAGGCCGCAGTCTGTACTGCGTAGCTGGTCAACATGGTAAAAAACGCACTTTAGCAGGCTGTTAGAGCTTTTTTTAGGCAAGCCTATCCCTATTTTTTAACAATCAAACGGCGTTCTTTATTGCTTTGGCGGCTTCTGGCAATACACAGGGCGTTGTCAGGCACGTCTTTGGTGACAACGGATCCTGCGCCCACAAGGGCGTTTTCGCCAACAGTTACAGGGGCCACAAGGGCAGAATTGCTGCCGATAAAGGCCCCTTCTTTAATGGTAGTGCGGTGTTTGTTGACGCCGTCGTAATTGCAGGTAATGGTGCCTGCGCCCACATTGACCTTGGCCGCAATATCCGCATCGCCAAGGTAGCTTAAATGGTTAGCTTTGGCCCCTTTACCAAGGGTGGTTTTTTTCAATTCCACAAAATTGCCCACATGAGAGCTTTCTTGAAGCACAGCCCCAGGACGCAAACGGGCATACGGCCCCACCGTACACATGGTGCCAACAAAGGCGTCTTCAAGGTGTGAAAAAGGATGGATCACGGCACCTTCTTCAATGGTACTGTGGCAAATATGACAATAAGGGCCAATAAACGCGCCCTTAGCTATCTTTGTGTGCCCCAAAATGGTACAAGGCCCGTGCAGTTCGGCTCCTTTTTCTATACAAACGTTTGGCCCAATCCGTACCTCGCGTGGGGCGTGCACAATAACGCCTGACTCAAGCAAGCGCTCCACCTGCAAGGCTTGCAACATTTCCTCAGATCGCGATAACTCAACAGGGTTATTGATGCCAAGCAAGTTCGCGTCATTGCCACACACAACGCCTTCCACCTCATAGCCTTTGGCAAGGGCTAGGTGCACAAGGTCTGTGATATAATATTCACCGCTCTTGTTGGCATTGGTAAGAAGGGGCAAGAGTTTTTCAAGCATCGCCATGTCAAAAACATACAACCCGGCGTTGATTTCTCCGCTATCCGGGCCGTGTTCAGTCGTATAGTCTTTAGCCTCCACAATGCCCGTAACCTTACCATTTTGCCGCATGATGCGTCCGTAAGCACCTGAAGATTCTAGCTTTAATGTGGCTATGGCCAGGTGTACGTTTTGCGCTTCATCTAAAAACGCGCGGATATGTTCAGAGCGCAATAAAGGCATATCCCCGTTGACCACAAACACCCTGTCAGACTTTGCCTGTTGCAAGGTTTCTAAGGCTACCATAAGGGCATGACCTGTGCCAAGCTGCTCTTTTTGCTCGATAAAACGAAGATCGCTTTTGGCAAAGGCTTGTTGTACAGCCGCAGCATTATGACCGATAACAGCCCATATCTGCTTGCCAAAACACGGCTCAAGGGCTGCCACCACATGGGCTAGCATGGGTTCTCCCAAAAGGGTTTGCAAAACCTTGGGCTTGTCAGAATGCATGCGCGTGCCCTTGCCAGCTGCAAGGATTAAGGCCGAAAGATGTACAGATTGTGTCATGACGCCTCTCCAAACTAAATTATCTTAGGTTAAAACAAGCATCCGTAAAAGCAAGATTGGCCATAGATACCTGTTTTTTCGCATTTTTGTTTTGCCTTGCTGTGCCTTTTTATGGTGCTGATGGCTTGACAGGGCTACGGCTAGCAGATAGCCTGTACTTCATGAAAACTATTACTACCACATCTGCCTTTACGGCATTGACTGAGGATGAAATTTTTGAGGCATTTGACACCCTTGAAACAAACCCTGAAACCGATCACCCCGTAATTGTAGAAATTGAGCGTTTGGTTGGTGCCTATTCTGACAGATTTGAGGCATTATGCGCAAACAACCATGAACTTATTGAAGAAATTTTACGCTACGAGCCGGAACATACCATAGAACAAGTGGCGTATGAAATTTTTAGCGAAGCCCTGTATGACAGCTTGCTTGATGCTGACGATGAGGATGCAGAATAAGCGCCAAAAACCGCTTTAGCAGCCTGTTAGGGGTAGCAATACTACAGTTTTGAAGTATGCTTACCGACAGGCAACGCCCTTTTATATTCAAGCAGTCATGGTGAACAGCCTTGGGGTAGGCTTTTACAGCGTTGCAAGCTCTGCCAGCCCAAGGCGTTCACGCCGCGCTTTTTCTTGTTTACGCTCGCGCGTGCCAAGGGGTCTGTGCTCATCCCAAGCTTCTGAGCGTTCTTGATGACGGGCAAAAATCAAAAAGCCCGTGTGAGCAACCATACGATCTTCTGGCCGTAAGCGATCCGCCACAGCCTTCCAGCGGCGTACCAAAATCTCGCACACTTCAATATCGTCAAACGGGCCACGTTCCATGGCAAGCAAAAGCTTATTCACCTGATCGGTGGTGGGCAACAAAAAGCCAAGCATGGCCCCGGGGCATACGGCCTTTGGAATATGCTGCAAATATTCCCACGGCGTGCGCACGTCCAAAAAGAGTGCGTCTGCACCTGTAACATCTCCAAATCCTTCGGCAATATCTTGGCAATGCATGGTCACATTGCCCCCAACACCTGCCCAGTCGAGGTTACGCTTGGCAAGCTTATGGAATTCTTCGCGGGCCTCAAAGGTATGCACGTGTCCATCTTGCCCCGAAAACCACGAAAGCGCCACCGTCAGGCTCCCTGAACCTGTGCCTGCTTCAATGACGGTGCGCCCATGCCCCACGCCAAGACGCATGCATATATAGCCCATATCCTTTGGGTATAACACTTGTGTTTGACGTTTTACCCCTCTAACAAGGTCGGTCAAGGTGGGCTTCATGATCCTAAACGGTACCCCTTGTGAGGTTACAATTTCAGAACCGTAATCTGCATTCACAACATCTTGCATCAGCAAAATGCCGTCCTGCGTGTGCAAGTCCTGCTTTTCCTCAACACGGCGCAAATGCCGTTTGCCACGAGGCGTTGTAATGATAACAAGATCTCCGTAAGCTGGCATGGTTATCCTTTATGGTCAGGCTGTTGATAATTTTGGGGATGTTACAAATCTGTACGCATTTATTGCACACAACATGCTGTTTTTACGTATTGCGTTATGCCAACACTAAAAGGGGCAGCTAGGCTGCCCCCTTCAACAAATCTGTCTACATTTTTTACAAAAAACGTTTGTATGCTTTGTGTTATACATTACGTACCGATACCGTACAACACAATTGCGTTTTAATTTACAGACTCTTTCAACGCTTTGCCGGGTGTAAACTTTACAACCTTAGCAGCAGGAACAGTGATTTCTGCGCCTGTACGGGGGTTGCGTCCTTTGCGTTCTGCACGCTCAACAATTTTGAAGCTTCCAAAACCTGTAAAAGAAACCTGTTCGCCACGAGCCATGCTTTCGGTGATTACGGCAATTGTGGCGTCAAGGAATTGTTCGGTTGCTTGCTTGGTGGATGAACCAACCTTACGATGAAGGTTGTCAACAAATTCTGCTTTAGTCATGAAACTCTCCTTAAAAGATATTTTATAAACATACCAAAAACATTGACGCTTGTCACGCACTTTTAGCCCTACATCTAGGTTTTCTTTACCAACCGTTCATTTTACGCCTTTGCCCTACAGCAATGCGTATCGTAAAACGGCATGCGGGCCACAAAAACAGTTTAAACCGTTCGTATTAAAACTTTGAGGTGATTTTACAGGGACCTACATTTTCTTGCTGTGCATGCCGTCCCATGATAGTTTGTTGCATGGTTACAGCATTCTTTTTCATAGGTGCGCTTTTACAGCTTATCGGCGTGACGTTGTCAATGTACAAACGCCACCGCTTTGGCTGTATCTTTTTTACGGGCGGTGCTGTGCCTGTTATGTATGCCGCGTGGCAAAACCAAGACAGCACCCTCATACTGGGACAAACGCTTATAACCATTATCCTTTTTCTTATTATGCCAGCGCATAAAAGCACAAGCACCTTGTGGCAAGCCTGCCGTGACACTTATACGGCTTTTAGACAGTTTTGGCTACAATATTCAGGCCTTTGCAAACAAACCCTCATCTTGCTTCTGGCACTTGTTGCTGTTCTTGCTCTGCCCCTCTTTGCCCCAAGCACAGAAAGCCTTCACCATTTTATCAAACAATACACAGGCATTAGCAATAACACGCACCAATCCCATGCAAGCTTTATATTGTTAGCAGGGCTTTTAAGCTTTATCGGTATTCCTCGTCAGGCGTTAAGTTTTGTAGCCGGGCTTTTTTTTGGCGTATATATGGGCACGTTTTTGGCTACCTTGGCAACGACCCTTGGCTGTGCCATGGCCTTTGCCACAAGCCGTTTTCTCAGCACCCTATGGCGCAATCGCCAAAAAAAGACTGAGCAAAAAACGATTTTATTTCACAATTTTATTCTTAAATATGAAAAACACTATCGCACATTGCACAACCTATTGCTACAAAATCCCTTTTGTATGGCTGTGCTTTTAAGGCTGTTTCCGTCGGGCAACAATTTACTGTTCAGCCTGCTTGGCGGGATCATGAGGATGCCTGCCCTTGCCTTTATTGGCGGATCCTGCCTTGGCTATATTCCTCAAAATCTTATTTTTGCGCTTATGGGAAGTGGTACGTACAACGACGGCCCATGGCGTATTGTTATTGCCATTGCGCTGTTTGTATGCACCGCTTTACTTGGCATTTGGATTTGGAGGCGTGCTGATCGGCAAAGCGCTTGTGCCCATGAGCAAGCTTAAAAAACTTAGCCCAAAAATCACAACAGAGCGCAACTACGCACCATGATTTTTTTGGGCCAGGTTTTTATTAAAGGTTTTGTTGATAGTTTTTTGACGGCTTCACCTGTGATTATAGTATGATACTTGAAGATTTACGCCGATTCTTTGCTTTCTTCATGCTTTTTTTCATGATCTGAATGCTGCTCAGGGTCTGCTTTTAAGGCATCCGGAATCACAGGCCCGTTGTGAGCAGATGTACCTGAAGCTTGAAGGGCCTCTTGCAAGCGTGCTTCATCTTCATGAGAAAGGGAGGTTTGCATGACGGTTCCGCCTGTGCCTTTAATTTCGTCCAGAACCTTGTCGGTAAGTTCAGAACGCGCCAACACAAACAATATGGAGGAACCTGGCTTTAGCTGACCTGCCAATTCCTTCATAAATCTGTCACCAATTCCCACATCGCTTAAAGCGCCGGCAACTGCACCTGTGCCTGCGCCCACCACTAATCCAAGTAAAGGGTTTAAGAAAATCAAGCCGATAAGGACACCCCAAAAACTTCCGCTCACAGCGCCGCCAAGGGCAAGGTTGTACATTTGACGCAATTTCACCTTGCCATTGGGCTTGACTACTGCCACCACGGCGTCTTCAAGGTCAACAAGGTATTCCTTTTGCATTTTTAAAAAGTCCAGACGAACTTCTTCTGCCTGCATTTCGTTGGCATAGGCCACAACAATAAGTGTGCGCATGGGCACCTCCTTTATACTAGAATGTATAAGGAGTATGCCCATGCGCACAAAAAAGGCTATGATTCTAATGGTGACAGTGACTAGAATGTGGAGTTTGAGCTTTTTCAGCCCTTTGCACGTTTAGAACGCAACCACAAAGCCAGCGGCGATCGCTGATCGGCATTGTCTGTCATGATCGCGTGAAAGCTAACCGCCATGATGATCACAAAGCCGTGCACAGCGCGAGTCCAAAAACCTGACAGGCCTGCGCTGATAATGCCAGCTTCTAGCATGCCCACAATAATGGCTCCTATAAGGGTGCCATAAAGCTTTGCTGAACCGCCAAAAACGCTGGTTCCACCAATAAAAACCGTGGCAAACACCAAAAGCATGGAGCCTTCACCTTGCGTTGGCCACCATGACCCCATCTCAAGGCACGAAAGAGCCCCCGCAAAACCGGCTAGCCCCCCCATAAGGGTGTGCACTCCAAGGCGCGCCAAGGGCACATTAACCCCAAGCCGTGTGGCGGTTTGCGCATGTTCCCCTGTAAAGCGGATGTTATCGCCAAGCGGGTGATGATCGCAAAGGCCCCATAAAAGCACAGCCAAGGCCACCAGCCATACCGCCTGCATGGGCAAAAATCCGCCAAGCCGCCCTGCAAAAAGCTCGAACATAGCCCCTTGCTTATGGCTTGCAAGGCTAAGGGCCAAACCTTGACTTGCCAGCATGATAACGCCGCGCCAAAAAAACTGGGTTCCAATGGTGGCAATGATGGAGGGCACCCCCACATAGGCCACAAGGATCCCATTGCCAAAGCCCACAACAATGCCCGTTATGATGGCTGCCAGCATGGCAAGGCCGACACTGTCTGTTTGCACAAGCACAACAGCAAAGCCAAAGCCTGCCACGGCAAGGGTTGAGGGAAAGCATAAATCCATCTCACCTGACGCCACAACAATGGTAAGTCCAAGGGCTAAAATACCAAAAAGAGGGATGGTTGACAAAAAGCTTTCATAAATAGGCCAGTGCAAAAACGAGCGCGGCCCCGTAAACATAAACAACGCTACAAGGGCCAAAAGCATGACCGTTAGCCAAAATGAGCCCTGATGCTCGCGAAAAAACTTGTGAGTTGTCATGAGCTTTGGCCCTCTTGCGACCTGTTTGCCGAGTCGCGCAAAGGCGCACCGGCTTCGTGTAAATCATTTTCACTTTCATGCCCTTCTGCAAGGCGCAACAAACGGGCAGACAGATCATCAGGGCTTGTTTCATCACGGTGCAAGCTTCCCACTGTGCGACCTTGATGCATAAACACAAAGCGATCCGCAACAGCATAGGCTTGATGCACATGGTGCGACACCACAAGGGCAGAACGACCCTCATGGCGAAGCCGATCAATAAACTGCATCACCAAATTGACTTCTTTTAACGAAAGCCCTGTTGTGGGCTCGTCAAGGATGACAAGGCGCGCGCCAAAATACATGGCCCTGCCAATGGCAAGGGCTTGACGCTCCCCTCCTGAAAGAACCCGAACAAGCGCGTCAGGGTCAAGGCCTGCCCCGGTAAGGCCAAACCAATCGCCAAGCATTTCGTGCGTGATGGCTCGCTCTTTTGCCACGTCAATAAGTCCAAAGCGATTTTTGATGTGACGCCCGATAAAAAGATTGCGCCATAGGGTTTGCCCTTCGCACAAGGCCCTGTCTTGATAGACAGTTTCCATGCCTAACGATTTGGCAATCTGCACATTGTAGCCTGCACGGTCTACTGTTTGTCCTGCTACGCAAAGAGAGCCCCCATCGCGACGCCATACACCGGAAAGCAAATTCACCAAGGTTGATTTACCTGCGCCATTGTCACCCAAAAGAGCGATAACTTCGCCCTTGCCGATACATAGATCAGCATGGCGCAGGGCCCAAACACCGCCAAAGGATTTACATAAACCTTGCGCTTTTAAGATCGGACAATCTGAATGAGTGTTCTCTGCCTTGCCTGACACGGTCATTTAACGGATACCCTTTTTGGCAAATTCAGCAACACGCCCAATATTATCTGCATCCACAAAGCCGCCGCCCGTATCAACCACAAGGCCGGTGAAGCCATATTTTTTGCTCAAAACAGTTTGTAACACGCCATAATACCCCATCAAAAAAGGCTGGGCTTCAGAAACAAGCTGCACATAGCCTCTTTCAATAGCTTCTGCCGTGGCTGGGGAAAGTGAAAAGCCCGCCACATAAACCTTGCCGGGTGCAACACCTGCTGTGGCAAGGTGGTTGCCCATTTGCGCGGTCAATGAACCATGGTCTATAAACATGGCCTTCACATCGGGGTTTCTTCCCATATAGCCTGCTACAACAGGGCCGCCAAGGACAGGGTCTTTGTCGATTTCCGGTGTGATTTCAAGGTAATCCACCGTAACCCCTGCCCCTTCAAGCACATCTAAAAGAGCCTGCGCTCTAAGGCCCCTTTGGGGTAAACGTTTTAAGCCCCACACAAGGACTCTGTCGCCTTTGCCAAGGTTTATGCGCCGTACCACTTCCTCAGCCATGGCTTTTCCTTGCGGATAATTGCCAGTGCCGATAAAGCCAAAACCTTTGGCCTGATTTTTTTTCAAGGTATTGGGCAAGCCCGTATCAATGCTTGTAACCACAATGCCTTGCTCCATGGCTTTATCGATAAGAGGGCCATAGGCACCATCGCCCGGATGCCCCATGATCACAATACCATCAGGACGTGCTGCCACAGCGTTTCTAAAATTCACAAGCATGGTTTCAGGGTTCCAATCTGAATACACAAGGCGCAATTCGCAGCCCAAATCCTCAGCGGCAGCCTTGGCTCCGTTTTGCACAATGGTGCCATAACCGTCACCCACAGCTCCGCCTGTGTCCACCCAAATACGCATGCCTTCACCTGTTGCTGCCATGACCGGCATGATATACAAAGCGCATGTTAATAGCGCGGCAAGTACTTTTTGCATAAAAAACTCCTTTAAGAACGATGAACAGTTCACTGGTGCAGAGGGTAACAACGAACGCAATAATTCTCACAAGCAGTGCAGAATGTAGAGGATGACAGGGGAACGCGTCAAGCGCTGATAGGCATGCCTGCATAATTTAAGAGGTGTAGAGGCAATTCTTAAAGGATTTTCAGGCATTGTGAAAAGCAGCACATACTAAAAACACAAAAGCAGGAAAGCCTGGCTAGTGAGGGGGGAGGTGTGTG
>CAYJIX010000068.1:0-10817 GCA_964370375.1 uncultured Desulfovibrionaceae bacterium
CTACCCTCAAGTTTTTTAGGTTTATGTCGATAAAGCATATGTAAGCAGTGTATGGAAAACCTAAACGGATTACCTCACTGCCAAGCGCAATGGCAGCATGTTGTTGCAGATGTAAAACCATAAGGCTAACCTAAAGGCTTTTCACGCTTACGCGTGTAGATGACCTTAGTTTTAGATAAGGAAAGGGAGAACCGGCATGCTTCGCGTAGCGATTCTTGCGACACTGTGTACCACGTTTCTTTGTGGGTGTGGTTATTATTACCGCTCTGGCGACCAGCCGGCTGATCTTAACAGCGGCGTTGTGGAGCTGGGCAAGAGCGGATATAAACTCAATCAAGCCGAGAACCTTGATACGGGTATGTTGATGCCTGACGGAAGGGGCGGCTATATTCAGGTTCCTGGTGCACCACGAGCACCGCTCAGCCCCGATATGGCCGACGCGCAAGAGTTGCGCCTTAAAGTGAAGGAATTAGCCGCTCAATTGTTTGAAAACCGGCCCAATGCTATGCTTGCCGGGCTAGTGGCTTTGCCGACATCCTTTGTAAACCTCAATGATTTTAATGATACATCTCCGTTTGGGCGTTACCTTGCAGAGGCCATGTATCATGAATTCAACCAGCGCGGCTTTCCTGTGCGCGAATATAGGCTTAACGGAAAAATACGCATGGCTACTGAAGAAGGCGAATTTGCCTTAACCCGTGCCATCTCTGCTCTTTCTGTAAAGCAATCGTACAGTACGGTTCTTGTGGGCACGTATTTAAAAAATAACAACACGTATTTTGTTAATGCACGGCTCGTGCGGCCCACTGATGGGCGTGTGCTTCGCACAGCTCAGCTGATCCTTGGCGGCAATGAGCTTTTGGCAAGCATGACACTAAAGCCTCCTTTTGTGTTTAGGGAAGGGACCATGCGCATTGTTGCTCCTAAAAATTCTGTCAGATCCAAAGGGCAAAGCGGAGGTTAGCATGCGTATTTTATTAGTTACACTTATGCTTTCTGCGCTGCTAATGGGCTGTTCCAAAACGGTTGCTTCCGTTCCGGAAACGTCCCAAACCATGGCCTCATGGCATGAAGCGCGCAAATATCAGGGTGAAGGACGCCATGAACTTGCAAAACAATATTATCAAATGGCGTTGGCTACAGCCCGTACACCGGCAGCCCAAAAGGCATTGATTCAAGAAATAGAAACAGCTGACCGCATATTACAAACCATACGGTAGGACTGTAAGGAGCGCAATAATGAAATACGTCCCTATAACATTGGCTATTTTTATATGTTCTTTGTGCATGCCTTTAACCATAATGGCAGGGACAGTGCCTAAGGCGGCAGAAAAAATTGCCGGCCAGCTTGACGCGCAACTCACTCGCCTTATCGATGGGCACCCTGATGGCAAACAGGCAGTCTCTATTGCCGTAACGGTTCCGGTGTTTTTAAACAATTTGGCCCAAACCAGTCCGTTGGCACGCCAAGTGGCAGAAGAAATAACCCTGTGCCTTGTGCAGGAAGGCTATACCCTTGAAGAAATGCGTAAAGGGAACCAGGTAAGCATTGAAGAGCGCTCCGGCGAAATGCTTTTAACGCGTGATGTCAACAAATTGGCCCAGCGTGATGTGACCTCTTCAGCTATTCTTGTGGGCACGTATAGCGTGACATCAGAAAGTGTGCGGTTTAATATAAAGCTTTTGCACACACCAACCAATAGAGTGCTTGCCATGGGCAATGCCAGCATTCCTGTTACCACTGAATTGTTTCCGCTTTTGGCAGACAAAAGCGATAATGGCCCTGTTATGCCAAGCGTTATGACGCGATTGTTTTAAGTTTGAGCATCCTTAGGCCTTCGTTTGTTTCGGGGGCCTACGTTCAGATGTGCCAATGTTGAGCGGTATAGGCGCCCATGCTGTGCTCATGCTGTCGATGCTTGACAAGACTTTATTCTTCCGCTATATATCTTTTGGTTGAGCGAACTTTTTCAGCGTTATTCCTTTATTTTTTCCCGTCTACTGAAAAAGTTCACATCCTGTTTGGCTTTTGAGCCGTACTGGGGTGGCCTATATGGCCCCCTTTTTTTATGGCGCATCGCACGTTGAGGGAGCTATGTCTGTAACTCGTACTGAATACCTTTATAATCTTGCCAAGCCCTTGGCAGAATCGCTTGGGCTTGAGCTTTGGGGTGTGGAAACGGTTGGCTCGGTGCGTCCTGTTGCGCGTATCTATGTTGATACAAAGCATGCAGATGATGCCGACCTTGAGCAAGCGGAATCCTTTGATACCTCTACAGGGGTTAATGTCGATCAATGTGCCCATCTATCACGATTGCTTGCGTTGTCGCTGGATGTGGAGGATGCCTTTGCTACAAGCTGGGTGCTTGAAGTGTCGTCCCCGGGGCTTGAGCGTCCTTTTTTTTCCATTGACCAGCTACGCGACTACGTAGGCAAAACCATTGATGTTGTCATGGTGGAAGCGCATGATGACTGGAACGGCAGAAAAAAATTTACAGGCAACCTTGAAAGCATACGGGATGAAGAATTCACCGTGGTGCCTTTAGCACGTACCGTGGATGACCCTGAGTCGGTAACCATTGCTTGGCATATGGTGCGACGTGCACATCTTGTGCATGTGTTTGCTGAAAAGGGCCAAAAGCGTGACGCTTTTGGTGAAAAGAAAAAGGCTGCAAAAAAACAACGGAAACAGCCCAAGCGCAGTGATGCCATCGAATAGAGCCTCATATGGGGACTTTGGGCACTTGCCAAAAACTCCCGTGCGAAGCCATTGGCTGCCTTTTGCGTGATTGCAACCTAGCAAGAGCTTATTTGCTTACCTTGGAGCTCTTTTAAAAGTAGAAATGTCCTAAGTGGAGAAAGTGCATGAATCTTGAACTCAAAAAAGCTATTGAGCAGATCAGTAAAGACAAGGGTCTTGATCGTGACATGCTCGTTGATACCCTTGAAGATGCGGTACGCAGCTCTGTTGAGCGTAAATACGGTGACAGTCTTTCGGTGGAAGTGAGCTATAATGATGAAACTGGTGATATTGAAGTGTACCAGTTTAAGATTGTAGTAAACGAAGTGAATGATCCCATTTGCGAAATCAATGTGGAAGAAGCCCGTAAGCACGATCCTTCGGTACAGATTGATGACGAAATGGGTTTTCCCTTACGAATTGAAGACCTTGGACGTATAGCGGCGCAATCTGCCAAGCAGGTGATCATTCAGCGCATGCGCGATGCTGAGCAAGAGATCATTTACGAAGAGTTTAAAGAGCGTGTGGGCGAAATTGTCAACGGTATCATTCAGCGTCGCGATAAAGGTGGCTGGGTGGTAAATTTAGGACGCACAGAAGCCCTTTTACCTAAGGATGAGCAAATCCCACGCGAACATTATAAGCGTGGTGATAGGGTACAGGCCCTCATTATAGAAGTGCGCAAGGAAGGACGCGGCCCTCAGGTTATCATTTCCCGTGCACACCGCGACTATATGGCAGCCATGTTCCGCCGTGAAGTTCCTGAAGTTGATGACGGTACAGTGCAAATCATGGGCGTAGCGCGTGATCCTGGTAGCCGTGCCAAGGTTGCTGTACTTTCAAGAGAGCGCGACGTGGATCCTGTGGGCGCATGTGTAGGTGTTCGTGGTTCGCGTATCCAAAATATTGTACAAGAAATGCACGGTGAACGCATTGACATTGTGGTATGGAGCCCTGATGTGGGTACCTATGCTCGCAACGCACTTGCTCCTGCCGTTATTTCGCGCATAGCTGTTGATGAGTCAGACAATTTGCTTGAAGTGACCGTGCCTGACGAACAATTAACAAGTGCCATTGGTCGCAAGGGGCAAAATGTTAAATTGGCAGCTAAGCTCCTAGGCTGGAAGATTGATATCTTTACCGAAACTCGCTTTAACGAAGCCAATGCCGTTGGGCGAGGCCTTGAACAGGTGGCCAGTGTGGCAGAGGTTTCTTTGGATGCTTTACTTGAAGCAGGCTTTAATACGCTTGAACGTCTGCGTGAAGCAACAGACGAGGAATTGTCTGAACGACTTATAATTTCGCAAACACGAATTCAAGATTTGCGTGCTGCCATTAATTTTTTAAGCCCAACCGATAGCGAAGAGCTTACACGAGAGGGTGAATCGTCAACACAAAACACTGAAAACGTTGAGCCTGAACAAAAAGAGGATGCAGAATAGATGCGCCGAGGGCATGTAGCTGTTCGAATGTGTGTTGTTTGTAAAAAGCGCGACAGTAAACACAAGCTGGTGCGCCACGTGCGTCCCCTTACAGTAGGGGAAAGGTTGATGGTTGATGACACGCAGTGCCTTCCGGGACGAGGATGGTATGTGTGCAATGCATTAGTCTGCCAAGAAAAATTTCAAAAATTCTGTTTCGGCAAACGGAACCGCCAAGGTGCAGGGGCGCAAGACAATAGACCTGCATTGAGTCAGTAGCGCAAGGGAGTGAGCACATGACTGAAGAAATGAAAGTAAAAGACATAGCCACGGAACTAGGTGTGTCCACGAAGGATTTATTACGCGCATTGCGTGAGATGGATATTCCTGCCAAAAGTACCGTAAGCAAGGTCTCAGGTGATGATCTGCTCAAAGTCAAGGCGCTGTTTGCTGCCCAAGCTGACACCTCGAGCAAGCGCGAAGTGCAGCCGGGTGGGGTAATTGTGCGCCGCCGTAAAGCGCAAGTTGAAGAGGTTGTCGTTAACGAAGCAGCTGCTTTGTCGCAAGAGCCCCAGCAGGAAGAGCCCAAGCAGAAAACGCCCAAAAAGGACGAGCCCAAGCAAGAGGTGCAAGCTACAGCTGCCCCGCAATCACCTGAACCGCCAAAGGAACAGGAAGCAGAGGCTCCAAAACCTGCGCCAAAACCGCGCCGCCAAAGCAAGCCAAAAGAGGTGGCCGCTAAGGTGATCAGCCGTCCCGAAAAGCCTGAGGACGTTAAAGAACAACCCATAGAAGAAGTTGAAGAGCCTAAACCGGCTATAGCTGATTCGGAAAAACCGGCAGACATTCCTGTTCAGCCAGAGCCCGAACAGGTAGCGCAGGAAGAAGCCCCTCAAGTAGACGATACCAAGGCCAAAGCCGATCAAGCTGCTAAGGCAGCGCGTCGTGGTCAAGCTTCTGCCTCTGCAAATCCTGAAGGGTCTTCAGCGCCAAGCTTACTTCCTCCAGTTTCTGATACACATCAAAACGACCCCACTACAGAGGAAGAAGGCGCAGAACAACCTGCCAGAGCCGCACGTCGTGCGCAAGAGCAATCAAGCCCGAAAGTGCGTATTATCTCAAAGCCGGATGCACAAGCTGTTGCTGCGGCCCCAAGCCGCCAAGCAGACCCCAGAGGCAGACAACCTGCCGAAGGTGACCGCGCACGAGATGGGCGAGGCGCACCACGTCCACAAGGACAACGCCCAAGACCTGCCGCAGCGGAAGGGGCACGCTTTGGTGCTGCAGCACCGCCATCCGTAGGCACAGAGCATGAGGGGCAAAGCAAGAAAAAGCGCAATAAAGGGCGCAAATCCAATGATTTTGCGCAATCAGACGGTGGTTTTGGACGTCGCCGTGATGATGACGGCTTTGACATGACACGTCAACGCAGTCGACGTCGCTCCAAAGGCCAGCAACGCCAAGCTGTATCTGTCACTCAGCCCATTAAAGCTGCCAAGCGCAAAATTCGTGTAGAGGAAGCCATTCGAGTGGGCGATCTTGCACACCAGATGGGTCTTAAAGCCGGTGAAATTATTAAAGTTCTGTTCAATCTTGGCATTATGGCCACAATCAACAAATCCCTTGATATTGACACAGCCACTGTGGTCGCTGCCGAATTTGGCTATGAAGTGGAAAAATCAGGATTTGCTGAAGAGGATTATTTGGTCAGCAAGGAGCTTGACAGCCCTGAAAGCTTAAAGCTTCGTCCTCCGGTGGTCACAATCATGGGCCACGTTGACCACGGTAAGACATCGCTTTTAGACGCCATCCGCAAAACAAATGTGACTGGCGGCGAGGCAGGCGGTATCACTCAGCATATCGGTGCCTACCACGTAACCACAAAAAGTGGTGAGATAGTATTTCTAGATACTCCGGGTCACGAAGCCTTTACCGCTATGCGCGCTCGTGGTGCGCAAGTGACCGACATCGTTGTCTTGGTGGTTGCTGCCGATGACGGTGTTATGGAACAAACACGTGAGGCTGTGAACCATGCCAAGGCTGCCGGGGTTCCTATCATGGTGGCTGTAAACAAAATGGACAAGGCCGAAGCCAACCCTGAGCGTGTGTTGCGCGAACTTGCCGAAGTTGGACTTGTACCGGAAGATTGGGGCGGCGATACGGTGGTAAGCCTTGTATCAGCCAAGTCCCGCGAAGGTTTGGACAGCATGCTGGAATTGTTAGCGCTTCAAGCTGACATTCTTGAGCTGAGAGCCAACCCTGACAAGCCTGCCCGCGGACACATTGTGGAAGCCAAGCTTGATAAAGGAAGGGGACCTGTTGCCACGGTGCTGATTCAGGAAGGGACATTACGCCAAGGGGATACCTTTGTTTGTGGCGTCTTTAGCGGTAAAGTACGAGCCTTATTCAATGACCAAGGGCGCAAAGTTAAAGAAGCAGGGCCTTCTAACCCTGTGGAAGTGCAAGGCTTTGAAGGCGTACCTGAAGCTGGTGAAGAATTCGTATGTCTTGCCGATGAAAAACTCGCGCGCAGGATTGCAGAAAGTCGCGCAATCAAGCAGCGTGAACGCGAGCTTGCAAAAGAATCCCGCGTCACCTTAGAAACGTTCTTGGCTCATAAGTCCGAATCTCATACCCTAAACCTTGTTGTAAAAGCAGACGTGCAGGGTTCTCAAGAAGCCATTATTGAAGCCTTGAACAAACAAAGTACCGAAAAAGTACGGATTCAAATCATCCATGGCGGCACAGGTGCCATTACCGAATCTGATATTTTGTTAGCTTCAGCTTCAGATGCCATTGTGATAGGCTTTAACGTGCGCCCCACAGCCAAGGTGAAGGAAGTGGCAGAGCACGAAAACGTGGATATCCGTTATTACGATATCATTTATAAGCTTGTGGAAGAGATTAAAAGCGCCATGGCCGGCCTTTTGGCACCGATCAGCCGCGAAGTGTACCTTGGCCAGGCGGACGTGCGCGAAACATTTTCTGTTCCCAAGGTGGGCACCATTGCAGGTGCGCACGTTTCGGATGGAAAAATGCAGCGTAATGCCGGAATTCGGCTTTTGCGTGACGGTGTTGTGGTGTATACAGGCAAGCTTTCTTCCTTACGTCGATTCAAGGAAGATGTTCGAGAAGTTCAAAAAGGCTATGAATGTGGCATAAGCCTTGAAAACTTTAACGACATAAAAATAGGCGATGCCATCGAAGCCTTTGAAATGGTTGAAGAGGCGGCAACGTTGTAACTCTTTATTTTATAAATATAAAAAGGGCGGTAAGAGAAATCTTGCCGCCCTTTATGTTTATAGCTACTAGGCCATACGCATCATAGTATTACAGGCCTAGGGGAAAACGCCGCGAAGTTTCTTGGCGCGCACAACACGCTGCAGGGCAAGCATATAAGCTGCCATACGGAAAGGCACGTTGTTATTTTGAACGATTTCCCATATTTCGTCAAAGGCCCTAGCCATGATTTTGGCAAGGTTGGTATTGATATAATCTTCTTCCCACATGAAGGATTCAAGATTTTGCACCCATTCAAAATAGGAAACAACAACACCGCCGGCATTGGCAAGGATGTCTGGCAAAACGTCAATGCCTTTGTCGCGAAGAATTTTATCGGCATCAACAGATGTTGGGCCGTTGGCTCCTTCAACAATAACGCTGGCTTTAATGGAGTTGACGTTTTTCATGTTGATTTGGTTTTCAAGGGCTGCCGGGAAGAGTACATCCACAGGCAACGCCCAAAATTCATCAATAGAAATGGAGGTAAGGCCCGGCTCGGTGTAGCCTTTTAGGCTTTTGCCGTTTGCTGCGGCATAGGCGGCGGCCTGTACCACATCAATGCCTTCCGGATTATAATAGGTGGCATCAACTTCGCTTATTGCCACAATGCGGCAGCCTTGCTCTTTTAATAGGCGAGAACCAATGCTGCCCACATTACCAAAGCCTTGCACGGCAACACTAAGGCCTTCAAAGGAGCGGTTCTTTTTCTTTAGGTAATTACCAAGGGTAAGCATGACGCCTCTACCCGTTGCTTCAACACGTCCTAAGGATCCGCCAATTTCAATGGGCTTTCCAGTAACCACAGCTGGCACGGCATAGCCGTTAAACATGCTAAACGCATCCATCATCCAAGCCATGATTTGACCGTCTGTGTTCACGTCAGGGGCAGGGATGTCGCGCTCAGGTCCAATGATGGGCAAGATTTGCGCGGTATAACGTTTGGTTAAGCGAGCAAGCTCTGCTTGCGAAAGTTTGCTGGGATCAACCTTGATCCCCCCTTTGGCGCCGCCATAGGGGATATTTACAACAGCGCATTTCCAAGTCATCCATGCTGCTAGGGCTTTTACTTCGTTGATTTCAGATTTTGGGTGAAAGCGAACGCCGCCTTTACATGGGCCGCGTGAGCTACAGTGCTGTACGCGATAGCCTTGAAACACTTCGGTCTGCCCATTATCCATGACAACCGGAACAGAGACTGTCAGTTCCCGTTCAGGGTAGCATAAAGCCACATAGTCATTTGTTGTCATGCCAAGGTTGGTGGCGGCCTCGTTCAATACGGTCAACATGTTTTCATACGGGTCGTACTTTGTCGACATGTGTGCCTTCCTGTGAGGTTGAAAGTTCAATTAGAGCCAAATTTTTAAAGGGCTCAGAGCTACGTAAACAATGACGTTCATCAAAGCATAGAATAAAGTACTTTGTGTCGGAATATTCTCCGTTATACGGTTTATGAAAAATTATAAATTTGCAATACTAACAATATGTTAGCGCTTGCAAAGCTTTTTCTACACAAATATCATTCTCTGCTTAACCCGTCAAGGGGGTTTTACAAAGACTCCCTATCAGCAGTGAAAGATTTTTTCTATACCTTATAAAAAGAATGTCCTGCCTCATTCGGCAAGCAAGCTGGAAGGGGCAATGAAATGTCGCTTTTTTCTTTTGTGCTATTGCTATACATGTCCTTCGCACCAAGCCTTTTATTGGGGCAAGTTAGCTGTTTTCAATAGGCCAGATGTCGCTTTCGCGTGTTTTGCAGACAAGTGGCAGGCCGCATTGGATCTCAGGTTTTGCTAAAAATTACTCTTGCCTTAAAGTTTTTTTTATTTTACCCGTTATTATATGTGGAAGGAAGTTTTTTTACTTTACGATAAAGGTACTAATTATGTTTTCGATTGAAAAAAAATTGAATCTTTTCATAGGTAGTGTGCTTCTTATAGTTGCTGCTGTTACCATTTTTATCAACTCCTTGTTTTACTATGACAGCATGCGGGATCAGCTTGTAAATCAGCAACTCCCTTTAATTTCGAAAGAAATTGTTGAGACCATTGACAATAGAGTGCTAGAGGCAGGTCGAGCCGTTAGCCTTATAATTAAAAGCCCTACATTGCAAAATTGGATAGCAAAGGGCGAGCCCAATGAAGATCTTGAAGCTATCTATGAAATGCTTGAAAGCATTCTTTCTACCTATGATGTGTTAGGTGCAAACTTTGTTTCAAATCAAACCAAGCAGTACACAGATTTAAATGGCACAAAAAGAGACTGGTCATATCGTGTGAGTGAGGTGGATACTTGGTTCTCAAGCTTTAGAGACAGCAACCTCGACGGTAATATTGTTGTATATGTGAACGACCCCACATGGGGCTATAAAGCGTTTATCAACAGACGAGTAGAGCATGATGATAAATTTGCCGGCCTATTATCTATTTCGATAGATATTCGTGAGTTTGCAAAAGAGCTAAGCTCTCGCACAATTGGTACTGACGGGAATACGTTTTGCGTGGAGGAAAATGGAACCATTCGCTTTCATGCCGATACATCACTTATTAATAGAAACATTGTTGATGTATATCCACAATACGCTGATGTTTTTCATAAAATGCAAGGCTCAGGAAACTATTTTGCAGAAGTTGAAGGCGAAACTAACGGGGAAAGTGATACAATATATACTTTGAGCACGCATATCCCCTCTCTTGGTTTTTACCTTATTACCGAGGCTTCAGAAAATGAATTTATGTCAGAAGTAACAACAGCAACCGTCACAAGCGTGCTTGTTTCTTTGGCCTTGACGGTCGTTTCGTTGCTTCTTGCCTTTATGTTTATCCGAAGCATCGTGAATCCGTTAAAGCAAACAGCACAATTTGCTCAGGCCGTAAGCAGCGGAGAATTGAATGAGCAATTAAAGGTTGAGCGTAATGACGAAATAGGTGTGCTTGCGGATGCTTTGCGCACGATGGTTGTCTCCCTTAGGCAAAAAATTCAACAAGCGGAGGAAGCCGGCGGCTTGGCCAAGGAACAGATGCTTGCTTCTGAAGCGGCAAGACGTGAAAGTGAATCTCAGCAGGAAAGAATTATAAAAATACTTGATTCTATATTAGACACCTCGCACGATGCCGCAAGCATTTCACTTGCACTGAACAATGCTGTACAAGAGCTTAGCCTAGAAAACGATAGTATTATCAACGGCACAAAAGAACAAATTGTTCAGATGAAAAGAACAAGCGAATCACTAAGTATCATGGTGAGCACCTTTAATAACATCATGCAACTTACTGAAGGTGCAGCCCTAAAAGAAGATCAAGCCAGAAACATTGCTTTTGAGGGTGAGGTAAAGGTTCAAGCTGTAATAAAAGCCAATGAAAATGTGACTGAAAATG
>CAYJIX010000069.1:0-4168 GCA_964370375.1 uncultured Desulfovibrionaceae bacterium
GTTCCCGTTAGGTGAGTCTTTGAGCCTTACGGGAATCGAGAGCAGAGATACACAAAAAACGAGTGTTACGGATACAAAGAGCAAAGATGTGCCTTTTATCCTGCACAAGTACATTTTCAAGCACATGAAAATGTAGCACAAAAGCACAAAAATAATTGTGCAGGACTCTTACTTTATAAAAAATCCTAGCTGCAAAAAGCGGCTGCAAAAAATTGCCTGCAAAAATCTGGTCGTCTACACCTGCATCCATCCAATCTTTTACGGTTTTTATCCACCTGCTTCCCCTTGGTATTATCCCCTACACCACTACGCTTCGCCGTGTAAAGATGATACCAAGGGAAAACAGGCGCGTAAAAAAAGCACACCCTTCTTGTACAGGTGTGCAAAAAAACAGGGCGCTACGCATACACCAAAACCGCGCACAACAAAAGCATAGCAAGTAAAAAGGGGCCCTAAGGCCCCTAATTTTACTTTTTCAAGGTTATACGATGCGGTTTAATAGCCCAACAAGCTCCACCACATACCGCCAATGACAAAGAAGACCAAGACAGTGACAGCGTTACAGAAAAAGCCTGAAATCCACCACTCGCCCAAGGTTGTATAGCCAGATCCGTACACAATGGGCCCTGTCCCTGTACCATAGTGGGTTAAGGACATCATGAGCGAAGAGGAAAAGGCCAACATCAGGCCAAATTGACCCGCGGGTAGACCAAGGGCAAGACCTGCTGCCAAAAAGGCGGCAAACATGGCTGTAACGTGTGCTGTTGCGCTGGCAAAAAAGTAGTGCGCATACACATACACAAGCACCAAAAGCACCATCGCGCCAATCCAGCCAAGGCCAAGTCCGGCAACAAAGCTGCTTACCGAGGCAGAAAGCCAAGCAATAACGCCAAGTTTGCCCAAAAATGAAGCCATCATAACAAGGGCGGCAAACCATGTGATGGTGTCCCACGCGCCTTTGCATTTAAGCACGTCATCCCAAGTGAGCACGCCTGTGCACAAAAGGATGGATAAGCCGATAAAGGCGGCAGTTGTGCCATTAACAGCCCAAGCTTTACCCAATAACAACGCAGGAATACCTGCCCATAACAGCAAGAGCAAGAGGAACACGCCAAGGGTGATTTTTTCTTCAAGCTTCATGGCTCCAAGCTCTTGCAAGCGTTTTTTTGCAAAATTGGGTGCATCGGGTGAGCTTTTGATTTCCGGTGGATACATCATGTACACAACAAGGGGAACCAAAATCAAAGCAACAATCCCGGGCACACTGGCAGCAATGGCCCAATCAGCCCAGCTTAAAGTAACAGCACCGTCTGTGCCTTTTGCCAAAAGGCTGGCAGTGAGGGTATTTGGTGCTGTGGCTGTGATGAACATGGCAGAGGTCACAGCATTGATGTTGTACTGAGTAAGGGCAAGGTAGCGTCCGATTTTGCCTGAGGAGGGATCTTCGGGTAACGAATTAAAGCTTGTGGCAATGGAGCGCATGATGGGGTGTAAAATGCCACCGCCCCGTGCAGTGTTGCTTGGCGTTACAGGCGCCATGACAACTTCTGCAAAGGCAAAGGAATAGGCAATACCAAGAGAATGTTTTCCGAATAAAGAGATAAAGTAGTAGCTTATCCGCTCTCCAAGTCCTGTTTTACTAAGGCTTTGCGCCACCATAACAGCAATACCGATGATCCAAATCAAGGTATTGGAAAACCCACTCAAGGCATCCTGAATGGCAGGGCCGGCTTTGCCTGGGTTGGTTACTTGAGTAACGGCAACAAGGGCAATAGCCACAATGCTGATGGCACCAATGGGCATGGCTTTGCCGATAATGGCAGCAATGGTACCCACAAAAAGGGCTAATAAATGCCATGCGTTGGGTGCAACACCTTCCGGAACTGGAATACCAAACCAAATCACCAAGGTAATGGCAACAGCAATGAGGGTTGGCACTGGCTTAAGGGGGGAAAGGGTCATACAAAAACTCCTTTATCGTATCAGCTCAATACAAGGTAAAAAGTTTATGCAAATGATTCTGTTCACAAAAAGCTCTTATGTACAAATTTTTGTTACGTTTTAGACATCTAAACTACTTGCTATAAACTTTTACAACATGTAAGAACCATAATAAAAAACAGTAAATATAGAACCTAAACAGAACCATAGTACGATTAAAAAATAATAAGCCCATACCCGCCAACATGTCAAGCATCATGTGCATTTATTCACATAACAAACGCACAACAACGTTTTTGTCCCCATGTTGTTCCTGTTAGGCCTGTTACGATAAAGGTAGCGTTTCATGTTTTTTTGACACGGCGCACTTGGTGACATACTGCAAAAAAAGTTACGATTTTTTACAAAAAGCCTTTAAAAAAAGACTTACCGTATCGGCCCTATACACGGTATTTCCGGTCATGAGCGGTTTATGATATTTTGTATACAAGGTACTATCAACGTTGAGCAAACGCATATCGTGATCAATGGCAAGGGCATGAACTTCTGTATCAGAAGCAGAAGCTACGCGCACGCTTAACTCTACATGCAAAGGAGCGGTTCGTTTGTCTTTATACAACACCGCCATGTAATCGTCAGTTTGCAATGCTGTACCATGTATACTGGTGACATATAAGGGAAAATGGCGAGTTTCAAGGCCTACAATGTGCCCATGTAAGCGTTTGGCCCAGCGCAGCCTGCTGGTGCCCTCACATGGATCAAGGGCCAAGCGTTGCTGGTACAAAAGCGTTGCCGGGTACGCTTGGGCATCCATAAAAGCTGTAAGCATACCTGAAGGCTCAAATAAAGGCATTTTTGTTGGCACGCACCAATGAGCAGCATCAAAATTGTCCGCCGATACTGGCAATATATACGAGCCCTTGCCTTGGATTGTTTTAATCCAGCCTTCTGATGCCAATAAGGCAATGGCCTGCCGCACTGTCATGCGGCTTAGGGTGAAACGCTCCATAAGTTCGCGTTCTGAAGGCAACAAAAGATCCACTTCTGCCTGATGTGCGGCTTTTTTTTGCTGCTGCCGAATAGAACTGCGTAACGATGCTGCCAATTGTTTATATAACGGTTCTGCACCGCTGCGATCAGGCGCAGGTATTGACCATGATAAAGGCATAGATCCCTCATGCGTTTTTTTCATGATTTATACAATGTTACGCGTCAGTATCCTGTGTTTTTTCAAGCCTATGGGTTCGACATAAAAAACTGCGTTTCGCGTCATCAAATTGCCAAAATTTCACATCACATGCATTGGTTTTGGCATTTTTTTAAACGATTCTCATGTTTTTAGCATCGATCCTGTAACGACACCCTTTTAACGTAAACACATTTCCACAAAGTAAACGCCTTTATGGTGCTCATTGTAAAACCACTAAAACACTATAGGCAGAGGGCATGGCTAACCCAATGATTTTTTAAACTAGTTTTGTTATTTATTGAATGACAACGCTTTGAAGACATGCAAGGTAAAAAGCCTAAAGATCCATAACGGTATTCAAAAAATCTTAAAAACAAAACGTTTGAAAGACAAAAAACAGAAAAAGCATGACCAGCAAAGTGTTCATGCCTTTTCTGTTTTTTATTGTAAAAGAAACAAGATAGCGTGGCGCGATTTGTGTTGCACCAAGGCTTGTCTAGTCCTCGGGCTTCACGTTGCCGGTAAAGGTTCCATCCAACGGGCTTTCGCCTGTGGGTTCTACCGTTATGGAACCGTCAATACCATGGCTTGTGCCTGTAATGGTTTGATTGCCCGTCATGCCCCAATCGGCAACAGAATTATCAACATCGTTGATGGTTGCATCTCCACCGCCAATGGTAAAGCTGTTGCTGGTGATTTGCCCTGTGCCGTCTTCCACTTTAAATTCGTGTTGCAACGTTCCTATGTTGTCCGTTTGCAAATCAGCGCCAAAAATTTGACCGGTTCTAAGGTCTGCTTCAAAGGTAAACGTTCCGCTTACAGGGTTGGCGTCACCAGCCCTGCCATAATTGAAGTTTCCTGTTGCTTCTACTTGAATGTCGGTTTTTTCAAAGGCTTCTTCTTGTAAGGAAGAGTCTAAATCGTCTTCTAAATCCAAGCCATTATCACCGCCTGGAAGTACAGATGAGGAGTCATCGTCCAAATCCATACCGCCATCATCGTCCATGTCCATGTCGTCGCCCATGTCGTCGCCCATGT
>CAYJIX010000069.1:4268-10635 GCA_964370375.1 uncultured Desulfovibrionaceae bacterium
TGTCGTCGCCCATGTTTGAGTCGTCACCCATGTCGTCGCCCATGTTTGAGTCGTCGTCCATGCGGCCATTATCATCAGAGCTTAGACCGTTTTTATCGTCATCGCCCATACCGTTTTTATCGTCATCGCCCATACCGTTTTTATCGTCATCGCCCATGGTGCCGTTGTCGTCGTTATCAGAATCGTCGTCAAAATCGTCATCGTCAAGGTCTTTCAGATTCAAATCGTCATCGTCATCCAATTGACCAAGGCTAGGTCTGCGTACAATACTTGCTTCTTGCACAAGTTGTTGACGTTGCACGTTGGACATGGGGCGTACAGGTACAATGATCTGCTCATTCTCGCCAAAAATGGCAGAAAAGCCAGGGGGAATAATAGTGTTGCCAACAACAACGCTGTGACGTTTGGTACTGCTTTCAGTAGAAACAGTGGTTTGCCTGTTGCGACTTTGCACACTAAAGGTGGTGCCGCGGATACCCACGGTGGCTTCCGGAGTGCGCACGGTAAAGGCTTCGGGATTTTTATCCACAATGGAGCCTGTGACAAAACGGGCAAAACCAACAGCCACATTGGCTTTGAACTCTGCCTGTTCCACACCATAAGCAGTCATGGTAAAGGTGCTATTAACACCAATGCTTACAACTGTATCGTCAGCAAAAATAAGCTGAGCTTTGCCTGTATTGTTGCTACGTATTACGTCGTTGACAAAAAGGTCATCTTTTAAAGCAAGAGGCATTTTTGTACCGCCGCGTTCAACGCTTACGCCTTCAGTCACGGCAATGACCTTAGCAATGGAGGCAGCATCAGCTAAGCTTGGCATCATTACAAAAAAAAGTAAAAATGCGAAAATATATGGTTTTTTATACATGTTTCCCCCTAAATGGGTTATTTACGTTAGGTTTGCATGGCAGTACAATGCACCATCAAACCTTGTTTGCCTATATAGGCGTAAGATGCTTGCAATAAATATACCTTTACAGCATAATGGGCATATACACTATTTTTGCGTGTTTTGTGGGCAAGATTTGCCTTACAAAACGCAAAAAACCATACACTGCCCAGCCTGCACGCACATAAAGGCAGGCCAGCTCAAGGTCTTTTTTGACTATACTCTGTCTTTAGTGCCTCTGTCTACGGTTATGTTTGTTACGATTTACATGTTTTTTTTAATTGTTAACCATAAGAATTGTTTTGTTTTTTGCAACACAGCTTCATAAAGCGTACAACATGCCAAGATAAGGAATGGTTATGTCCATAAAAAAACACCTCTCCCGTACTGTGCGTGAACGGCTTGTGCGTTTTTGTGTGGGTATTGGCCTTTGTTGCGCGTTAATGACCGTATATGTATGGCAGCCTGATTTTTTGCAGCAACTCAATAGGCATATTTATGACCTATTATTACGAAACAATGCAGGGGGTAAGCCTTCCCCCACGCCGGCACTTCTTGATATTGACGAAAAAAGCCTTGCCCATTTCGGGCAATGGCCTTGGCCGCGCCACCTTGTGGGCAAGCTTGTGGCAACACTTACCGAAAATGGCGCAGCAGCCATTGGATTGGACATTTTACTTGCCGAACCTGACAATGCCTCGGTGCAAAATCTGCAAAAATCCTTTGAACAACATTTTGACATTACGCTTCCTTTAGATGGAGTGCCGCAAGAGCTGAAGGATAACGACAAAATATTGGCTGCCATTTTAGCGCAAACCCCTTCGGTTTTAGGCGGCTATGTTCGTTTTACCGGAGAAAAAAGCCCCCTGCCCCCTTTGCCTTATGCAGAAGGCATTGTTGAGGTAAGACTGCCTGACGGCATTTCGCCCTACACGCAGTTGATGCAAGGCGAAGGCGCCACGTTGCCTCTTTTACCGCTACGCACTGTGGCTCCCATAGGTATTATGAATATTGCACCTGATCCTGACGGGATTTTGCGCTCTGTGCCTTTAGTGATGCAGGTGGATGGGCATTTGTTGATATCGCTTGGTTTGCGCTCGCTCATGCGCGGCCTTAACCTTAATACCTTAACCCTTATAAGTGGATCTGACGGATTGCAGGCCTTGCGTGTGGGCAAGTACACCTTGCCTGTGGCCCCTGACGGGCGATTTACCTTGGCTTTTCGCGGGCCTCATAATTATTATCCCACCTTTAGTGCTGCCGACATTTTGAACAACGCCGTGCCACGCGAAGAGATTGAAGGCCGTATTTTTATTGTGGGCACCTCTGCTGCCGGCTTGCTTGATATCAGGGCAACCCCGTTTGACGCCGTGTATCCGGGTGCAGAAGTGCACGCCACGGTCATTGATTCTATTTTAAGCCAACGTTTTATCGAAATCCCCTTTTGGGACCCCGGGGTACAAATAACGGCCATTGGACTATGGGGTTTTTTGGGAACCTTGTTGTTTTCTTTTGTGCCTGCCATGGCCTATCTGCCCATTTTAGGATTTTGTATGGCAGGTATTGGAGTTGCAAGCTGGTATCTTTTTCAGCAAGGGATGTATTTTTCCCCCCTTTATTCGTTATTGACTGTGGGTTTTTTGGCCATAAGCATCCTTGTGGTTCGCTTTTGGCAAGAAGCCTATCAAAAACGAACCTTGCGCAACGCCTTTAGCCGCTATATTGCGCCGGATATGGTGGCGCGCATTGTGGATAGAGGAAAAGCTGTGCTTATGGGTGAAGAGCGCGAAGTAACCATCCTTTTTACGGATATTCGCGGCTTTACAACCATTTCGGAAGGATTAACGCCAAACCAAGTGGCCCACTTGCTCAATCAATACTTCACGCCCATGACAGCCATTATCCGTGATGCCAAGGGCACTGTGGATAAATTCATCGGCGATGCAGTCATGGCTTTTTGGAACGCGCCCCTTGATGTAGCCAATCACCCTTTTCATGCTGTGCATTGTGCGTTAAAAATGCAAGCAGCCCTGGACAAACTTAATGTAACACTTGAAGAAGAGCTCGACATCCATCTCACCATGGGCACAGGACTGCATACGGGCAAAGTTTACGTGGGCAACATGGGCAGCACGGAATTGCTCGATTACACCTGTATTGGGGATTCGGTAAACCTTGCGGCGCGCCTTGAATCTTTATGCGGCCTTTATGGCGTTTCGCTGATGATGAGTAAAGAAACTGTGGAACAATACACCGCCATAGCCGACAATAACCCTAATTATATTAGGGAATACGTGCCTTATTTTGCCTTGCTTGACGCCATTCGAGTAAAAGGAAAAACCCAGCCCATTGAAATTTATACAGCTGTTTCCTTGGAGGAACGAATCAAAAGGGAAGCAGAAGCCCAAGCCTTTACCCAAGCAAGACACGCCTATACAGAAGGTGATTTTAGAAAGGCGCTAACCTATTTTACAGCGTTACAGCAAGAATTTCCACACGTTACAATCTATGAGGTCTATGCGCAACGCTGCCAAAATTTGCTTATTTCGCCGCCTGCTGCATGGGATGGCGTTTGGACCTTCCAGCGCTAAACAGCATATAAAGAGTCCTGCGCAATTCCTTTTTATTTTTGTGCTTGGTGCAACTCAAAAAACCTACGACCGTAAACATCGCAACGTTCGGCCTAAAACGTCTGGCCTTATTATGAATATACGTCTGTATTTTCTTGATATTTTTGCTGAATATCCAATATGGTGTCTAAAATTTCCATAAAGCATGTGATCATTTCAGGATCAAAGGCAGTCCCTGAATCCTCTTTTAAGATTTGCAGGGCTGTTTCTATGGGAAAGGGCTCTTTATAACAACGTGGCGAAATAAGCGCGTCAAACACATCCACAATGGAGGTGATACGTGCTTCAAAGGGAATGTCTTCCCCTGCAAGGGGCGGCGCGTCGGTACCTGTATAGCCAGTACCGTCCCAGCGTTGATGATGGTGCATGGCTATGGTGGCGGCAAAGCTGTCTAATGTGCTGTTTACATTTTTAAAAATTGCGGCACCAATACAGCAATGCTTTTCCATAATGCTGCGCTCTTCCGGAGTAAAGCGTCCGGGTTTTTTGAGCACTTTATCAGAAATCCCCACCTTTCCCACATCATGCAACATGGAACCAAGGCGCAAATAACCTTTTGTTTCAGATATGACAACAGGATCTATATGGCGCTTTTCTGCCCAATGATGGTACAATTCAGCAGCCATGGCTCCAACCCTAAAAATATGCGGGCCTGTTTCTGTGGGGTCACGCAGGCGTGCTGTTTCAAGCACACGCAAAAGCATGTCTTTTGTGGCATAGGCTTTTTCAATGGCTTGTGCACCAACAAAACATAAATCCCCCAAATCATATTCCATTTGTGAGGAAAAAGGCACAATTTCCCCTTCATGCATGCAATTGATCACCTGCATGACCGCAATCAATTCATTGCGCGGTGACAGAATGGGCAAGGTGCACACAGATACGGTGCCATAGCCTGAAGCCTTATCAAAAGCATCGTTAAAAGAATACGGCACGCCCTCGGGCAAACGGCGCACGTTGGGAATGTTTAAAACCCTGCGCTGACACGCCACATAACCTGCCACAGATTGCGGTGTAATAGGGATCCTTGCGTTTAAATACTGACGACGGGCCGCCTGTGAGCTTGTAAAAATAGTATCATTGTGGGAGTAGGAAAACACCAATTCATCCCCTTCCACAAGGTATATGGTCCCTGCATCGGCATTGCATATTTGACGCGCGCGCAAAAGCAAACTATCGAGCACCGAGTTCATATCAGGAATGTCTAAAAGCTTGGTGGCAAACCTGCAATTTGTACATTCAGGCCTGCCCGGGGCATAGGGATGCGGCAGGATATTTTTTTGATCGCTATGCAAAGTTAGCCCTTCATAGGCCATGCGTAAAACACCGCTAAGGCTTGCATCATCTTGTAATAATTTATTGCATAAATTGTCTAAAAACAAATCGTCATGGCTTGGGTCATAGTGCGTGGGTACAAAGGTTTTTACACCAAGTTTTTTGACAATAGGCACCCATTGCTCAGTGGCAGAATGGCCCCAGCCCACATGGTTTTTGTAGGTTTCAAGGGTGTATTGTGAGTCTACAATAGCAATGTCGGCCTCACGCATGCCTTGAAAAAAAGAGGAAGTAAGGTCAAGGCTATCCACATCTTCGCCAAGTTCATGATCACCACTGTAAAAAACACTGTGTCCGTCATGTTCGATACGAAACGCTGCGGCATGCAAACCGCCGTTGCCATTTTTGCCGTTGTTACCATGACTTGCCGCATGGGTAGAAACCGTAACGCCTCCTTCCAAATGGATGACTTGCCCGTCAGAAAGAGGAATAATCCTGCGAGAGCTTGGCAACATGTCCCATGTGATAGGAAAAAACGTCGAAGAAAACAGCGAGTTGATAAATTTTTCAGGCCCCATGCCGCCAATATTTTCAGGAGCATAAATGGTTATGTCCCATGCAGCACTGCTAAGCTGATCAAAAAAAGGCAGGCCGGCAACATGATCCCAATGGTTATGCGAAAGAAAAAGGACACACTTTTTGGGTTTAAGCGTGTTTTTGCTCTGCATACCAAAACTGCGCAAACCAGACCCTGCATCTAAAATAATATGCGGTGCCCTAGGCACATCAATGGTATAACATGAAGTGTTGTATCCATACCTCGTTGAAGAGGTGCAGCCACTGGCAAAAGAACCACGTACACCCCAAAAAGTCACTTCCATGTTAATAGCCTCATCATTTTATGAAAAATTTTTAAAGACGCTATCATTTTTTTTGCATCTTGAAAAGCTGTAAAAACACTGCTTCACAAAGGCCTAGACCTTACGCTAAGCATGATGAATACTTACAAATACACCTGTTTTTACAAAAGTAATGAAGGATGTGTTTGCAAACAAATGTTACAAATTGCGCGCAAAGAATTGCCCCTACAACAGGCAGTACGACCTAACAACAAAGGGGACAGGCTTATGCCCATCCCCTGTGAATGTTTGTATGTTGTTTTTGTCTTTATCTTCTAAACATTCATTTCGCATAAGCGGTTCAAACCCATAACTTCATGGGCTGTAAAGCCTTTTGGCTATAAAGACTGTGAGTGCCCAAGTAGGTGTGGGGTGGCGTGAAGGCTGCTGTTAAAGGCAACAGCCAGCATACCACAAAGTCATTGCGAGGAGCTTGCGACGTGGCAATCCACTGCCTTTTTATTCGTGCACTGCTCCCCCTGTTACTAAAGCTATGAACTGCGCCTAAAGGCCACTTGCGCCATTTAGAGCGAAAACACATGGACGCTCTGCTCTCTATATCTGTACGGCTCATGTTCGTGGAGCCCTTCGGGTAGGTGCACCCGTTAGGGTACTTGTGCCCTTTAGGGTACTTGTGCCCTTTAGGGTATAAACCACGTCACTCATGGCTTTGC
>CAYJIX010000070.1:0-10353 GCA_964370375.1 uncultured Desulfovibrionaceae bacterium
TGTGAGTGACTTTGTGAGTGACTTTGTGTTGGCGGCGTCTCCCCTAAAAGGCAACAGCCTTCGTACCACAACGTCACTGCGAGGACGAACACCACGCGCGGGCTACCGCCCACTGCTGGTACAAGCGCAGTGAGGACGCGGCAGTCCATGCTTTGGGTGTTTTTACCTTTTGATGTGCCTACGCTACTTGCACCTGTTGAAAACACTTCTTTTTACATATAAAGGCTCGTTTCAAGCTTTTTTTGCGAAAAATGTTGGAGAAATCGTGCATAGATGGCCTGTGCTTTAGCTAAATTTATGTTCCTTCATGTGTTCATAGGTTTTTTCGTAGATAGATTGCAGTTTTTCGTAGCGTATTTCTTGGTAATCCATAAGGCGTTTTTCAAGGCGGTTGGCCTCTGCCCAAAGCCTGGGGAGGCAAACCGTGCTTGCAGAATTTTTTATAGCGCGTATAAGGCGCAACTGATCGTCCCTATCGCCATTATTGCTAATCTCGTTAATGCGCTCCATTTGCGTAGGGTACAGGCGTATCCATATTGAACATATGGATTTAAGCAATTGAGTGTCATTTTTAGCACCAGCAAGAGCTTTAAATGAGTCAAAGTATTTTTCTTGATTGTTCTCTGCAAACGTTTCGTCAAAAACGGTATTGCCATGGAATACCCTGTTTTTATGTGTAAACAATGCCAGCTTGGTAAGTTTAATGATGGCATATGGGTCGCGAGGAACATGGTCAACGCTTGAAATATTAAAAAATCGCAATGCATCCATATCTGTTTGCAATATTTCATCGGCAACCAACACGATTGCCACGGGAGGATTGTCAGGGCGTGTCTTTTCTACGTAGCGAATTCTGGTCGCTGCATAAATAATATCCATATCTGCAAGTTTTCGCAAAAAAACAACCGAAAAACCATGGTTTGGCCTGTCTAGCAGGGCAAATCCTTCAGATCCGTTACGAATGTGCGTAATGTTGATTTTTTCCTTTTTCAAAATATCAATGGTTTTTTGCGGTGCACGTTCATAGTCAGAATTTGCAAGAATGATTGATATTTCTTTGTTCAATTCGGGCAGGGTACGTGCAGAATTATCTGTTTGCTGTCTGGCTACATGTGAAGCTAGCCTCTGACGGGCTGCCTGCTTTTGTGGCTTTTCATCTGAGGGCTGGGGAATATCTTGTGGAATGCTTTCTTTTTTACCGAGGTTGTGTGCTGTTTTGTCCATAGATTGAGAGGTAACGCCTTCTTCTATCATTTTCATTTGCACTACAAGCTTAAAGCAGGATCCTGTTTTGCTATTTTGTATTAGGCTTACGCCGCCGTCCAAAAGTGCTGCAATTTCATTAAGAGGTGTTAGGCTGATAACAGGACGAGTGTTGCTTTTTTTACCGCTAAATTCCATTTTGGCAAAGTTTTGCAAAAGGTGCTGTTTGTCTGTTACCACATAGCCTATGCCTGTGTCCTCTATTTCTACAATAAGGTGTATGGGCAAGTGGGTTAAGTCTTTAACAAGAAAGCGCGAAGAAAGAGTAGTTGTTGCTTTAACTCGTACATCTATGCGGCCTTTTTGCGTGTAAGCAGTTGAAAATTTAAGCAATCGTACCAAGGCTTGGCGCAAATGATACGCGTGGCCCAATAAATATACGGGAACAGATCTGTCCATGTGCAATGCAAATTCAAGGTCTTTTTGAGCACATTGACTGTGGAACATTTGCATGCAGTTGTTGAATACATCTTTTACATGAAAAATTTCTTCTTGGATGCGTAGCTGTTCTCCTCCTGCTTGAATTTTAAATGAAGTATTGAGCAGGTCTTTATTGATAGTTTGTAAAGAACGTAGCAGATGCTCTCTTCTGTTATTGTCAAAATCGCCTTGTTTAAGTTCATCTAAGATATGGCCCATATTGCCAAGGGCAAGCTCAATTTCCTGACTCATATTGGTGGTCATTTGTTGTGAAAGCTGCACTTCTTCAACCTGATGCCTGTATTTGCGCAGCATGTACAATGCCAGTACATAAAAAGCAATCATCACTATTATACTAGCTATAATAGCCATAATAATTGATGAATTGGCTTCTTGTTCGGCATCAAGGATAAATTCTTCAGGGTTGATGTCTATAATAACAGCACCGATAAGTTGATTTTCAGTGGCATCAACATGGCAAGAAAGGCATGATTTTGTTGCTACAAGTGGCCGTATATACCGAAAAACTTCTCTTTTTTCGCTCCATTCAAAAAATTCAAAAGAGTCTGATTCTAATGCCGCTATAAGTGCAGCGTTGGCTAGGCTGCTTGCTTTGTTTTGTGGGTTCAAAGGAGTGTTGCTTACAAACCGAATATCAACGCCATTTTGTATCTGGTTTTCAAGCTTTTTTACAAGGTTTATGGGAATGGGCATACTAAAAACCCGTCCATCTAGGGTAGTAATGCTCAAGGTTTGCGCTGGATTTGAAATTGTATTTGCTTCTGCAGGGACGAAGACTTCTTGTTTTTCTTCAAACCATTTAAACAGCTCTTCTGCTTGTGTGGCTACGTGTCTGGAGTGGATTTGCATTTCTTCTGCAAAAAAATCATCGTATTGTTCGATTTGATTGTAGGCAAAAGTAAGAAGACCTAGCCAAATTAAGGCAAATATTGTAATTAAGCCTATGTATGTTTTTACAAAGGTATTCATACATCCTCCGCTCGTGCCAACTGTTAACCACGATGACAGTAAACCTTGTACAATCTATCATGAAGACATTGCTGAAAAAAACAACATATCTAAAATACCATTACTTTCATTTAACGCACATGAAGAAACCAACATTTTGTCTTTTTATATTGTGTTGTAAACTTCGCTTACATCGTCCACATTATTTTTGCGTGTCTAGCAAAAGCTGTAACACTTTTGGGTTGAGCTGATCCTTAAATTCATCCCACACAATCTTGGTTTTTACCCTGAACTCTTCGCGTTGTTCGGGTGTGGTATCATGAAAGATGATGCCGGCTTCACGCATAGTGTTTTTAGAAACTTCATCAATATCGCGAGAAATCAAACGTTGCCACAGCAAAGCCTCAGAGGCTGCCTCGCGGATAATGGCTTTGGCTTTATCTGGTAGGTTATCGTACGTGTTTTTATTCATAAGCAGAACATGCATGCTGTAATTGTGCTGGGAGTTTATGGCATATTTTAATGTGTCTATATGGTTAGCCTTAACCATGTGTTCCCAGTTGTTGCCTTCAGCATCAATCAATCCTTGTTTTAAGGCAGGATAGGTTTCGGGCCATGATAGGGGGGCAGGCTCCATGCCAAGGGCTATAGCTACCGCCACTTCAATGGGTGAATCTGTGGTGCGTACTTTAAGGCCTGCTAAATCTGAAACGCTAGCTATGGGTTTTTTTGAAGTTGCAAAATTGCGATAGCCATACTCACTCCACATCAGAATGGTCATGCCAAGATTGTTGGCAACTTTTTCAAAATAGTTGCCAAGCTCTCCGCTATCAAGGGCTTTGTACAGTTGCCTTTGATACTTGGGCGAGGTTGCATATGGCAAGTCAAAAACCATGTATTCACTTGAAAAAGTAGCCATATTAGGCGTGGAACACGAGCCCATATCAATGGCGCCAAGGTGCACAGCTTCGATTATTTCCTTATCTCCGCCAAGTTCTGCATCGGCAAAAAGCTGAATATTGATAGTACATTTGGATTTTGCTTTAACCAGTTCTATAAATTTTTCATACCCTCGCACCATGTTACTACCATAGGGACTTGGAGCTGCAAGCCTAAGATTGATCGAAGAACTGTTTGCCTTTATTGCCATGGGGAATAAAGAAACACCAATGCTAAATAAAACAAGGATACAGCATATAAAAAAAGATTTTGATTTCATATTTTTTTCTCCAAAAATGTTCAAAGTATAGAACGATCGTTTTAAAATTAGCTTACAAGGAAAGGTTTTCATCATTTAGGGTTTTAATAAAATTCTTTTCATCCAATGGTTTAAAATAATAATATCCTTGCACAACATCACAGTTCAATTTTTTTAGTATTTTTATATGCTCAGAAGTTTCAACGCCCTCTGCAATGGCTTGTATTTCAAGGCGATGCAACATAGAAATGATACTAGCCACAAGAAGGATACCTTTTTTGGTAGTGAGTTTAGCGTCAAGAAAAGCCTTGTCTAACTTAACTGTATCAACAGGAAGGATGCTTAATCTGTACAGTGAAGAAACACCTGTACCAAAATCATCTAAAGCTAATTTAAAACCGGTGTCAGACAATTCTTGAATGTTTTTTGTAAAATCATTTGCTTCGTTTACCATAGCGCTTTCTGTTATTTCAATTTTAAGTTCGTCTGTTGTTATATTGTAAAGCTCCATCATATCTTGTATTTGTGCTTGTGTTTCAGGGTGTATGATGCTAATTCCCGAAAGGTTTATAGCCAAAGGAGGCAATGCTAGTTTGTCCCTGTATTCTTTAATAAACTGACATGTTTTTTCAAATACATAGATATCAAGATTGGCAATAAAAGCATTGGTCTCAAAAAGGGGAATAAAGATATCAGGATAAATTGTAGAACCATCAGGACGATACCAGCGCACAAGCACTTCCGCACCACAAATGGCATTGGTCTTTAGGCACATTTGAGGTTGGAAATTGAGAATAAATTCTTTGTTTTCAATGGCTTGATCCATCCTGTGGATGATTTCTTTTTGGCTGTCAATGGAATGTTTACTTTGTTCATTAAAATAGTTGGTTGTGATTCCATGTTCGTTTTTACCCATACGTCTTGCCATGTTGACATAATCAAGAATAGTTTCGACAGGTAAGGATACATCGTCAATAATATACACACCCAATGACATACTGATATTGTAGCTACTGTGTAAGATGTTTTTAATATCAAGCTCAAATTCTACAGTTCTTTCAGACTTAGCCCAGTCATCTAGCATGGGTACAGCCTTAGTAAACACAAGGAAAAGGTCATCTCTGAGCCTGCAAACGGATTCTTCCTTGTTTTTATCTCCAAATTGCTCCCGAACATATGCTGCAAAAAGGCAAAGAACATCATCTGCTTTTTCCTTACCATAGACTTGATGAAGCAAGTGAAATTTATCAATGTCTATACACAACACCATATATTCATAAGGAAAAGCCTTTGGTAAAACATGTTCCATAATGGTTAATGTTTTTTCCTTTGTTACCAACCCTGTTAGTTTGTCCACAAAGCTAAGCTTATGGAGTTTGCGCTGTACTAAATGTAACCGTGTGATGTGTATTAACAGCAATAAAGCTATGATTGCAATAATTGCACTTGCTATGCTAAATTTATATTTCCCCAAAAATTCTAATGGTGTTGCTGGTGCGCGTGCGGTATTTTCAATATTTAATAGTATTTCATTCAAATCTTTGTCATTAAGGGCATCAATAAAGGCATTTACTATATTAAGTGCCGTAGGTGCATGTTTTTTAGCAACATAAAATTTGAGCGGAAGCATGATTTTTGTAACGCCAAGCTTGTTTTCTTTTACTCCAAGTTCTGAAAAAGCATATTCTGTACCTGATTCAGAAACAAGCATATATTGTATTTTTTTGTCATCATAATCATTAAACATGTCCATAAAGGTATTATACGTCTGTAACTTCCAATATGGAAAGTGTTCTTGTATTTCAGTGTGATCTATTACAGAATAGTCTAGCATGCCTATGATGGGTTTTTCCACAGAACTTTGTTCCATAGGTTCAAAAATATACATAGGAACAGTAAGATAGGGTTTTGATTCTAAAAAGTGCTTTTTCTTGGCTTCATGATCACCAACAATAGCAAAAAGCATGTCAAACTTTGTTAGATCGGCACCAGAATTGGGTATATATGGTATGAAGGTATCATCTTTGGGGTGCATTTGACTAAAGAGCTTTTGCACTTCCATGGCAATGCCTTTAGGTTCACCACTTTCGTCGCTAAATTGCACAGGGTAGAGTATTTTTGAATAGCCAATGCTATAAGGCTTACGGGTATTGAGAAGATAATTTTCAGCAGCAGAAAGGTTTAAGCTTTCAGTGCTTTTGTCAAGGTACTTTTTCTCAAGTTCATGCAATGCCTCCGCGTCCAGCTTTTGGGCTTGCTCGAGGGCATAATCAAGAGCATCCAAGATTTTTTGATGTTTTGGTAATGTGGCAAAATATAAATTTTGTGCACCGATACGAGCAATAATGTTTTTATTTCCCAAAAAATAATGGGAATTGACTAAATGAAAATCAGCATCACTCTGGGCAAACTCCACAGGGTCTTTATATCGCTGATATTGCATGCTAATGTTTTTTGCAACGAGGTATTCATCAAGTCTACTTTTTGCTAGAGTATTGGCAGAAAAAATGGCAATTCGTTTTCCGTTTAACGCTTGATGATCATTAAAGTCAAAGTTTTTACCTTGATTTGTGACAATCAATAAATCCGTGGCGGCGATGGGGTTTTTTGAAAACCTTAGACTAAGCATTTTTTCGGGTGATTTGACAACAAATGCAGCAACGTTCCCCTCGCCCGATTGAAGAGCGTCAAAAAAAGAACGTGTTGCATCATTAAGTGGAGCAAAGGAAATTTCAAGATCGATGTATTTTGCAAGAACCTTAAAAAGTGCTTGCACATACATTCCGGAATTGTCCATGCTTCCAAAAAAACGCTGTACAGGAAAGTAAGAGGCTTTTAATTCATGAGGGAGAGGGGAGTGATCAGCTGCTTGTGCGCTAAGAGAAAAAGATATGAGGAGAAAAAGAGTTGTTAAAAACCTGCGAACCTTAAGATTAAGATAGGTACGCATACAGAACTCCTCGTTTCAAGAGGATTAAATTGCTATGTTTCGTTATTTTGTCATGCCTGTTAACTCACAATGTGTTTACGCTATTTTTTTACAGCAGTATGAAGTAGGGCTTGTTCCTATTTTGTGTCGCCTTCAAGTTGATTTAAAAATAATGAAAAAATCTAAAAGCGTCAAGGCTAAAAAATAATGAAAAGGCAATGATCTTAATATATAGGAAAGGCGTAAGTATAGAAAGATTGAACCGGCACAGGGTCAGCGTTCAAACAAGAAAAAATGCGCTTTCTTATATTTTACATTGTCATTACAAGGATCAATTTTTTGCAGGAGCCTCTTTTTCTGCTCGCACCGAAGGTGACCTGGGCCGGCTGTTCAAAAGGGCAATATGCGGCGTCAGGTGTTTCCCTTGCCTCTCCTCCTCTTTATGTGCCTGCACGACAAATAAAAAAGGGCTGTATACTTTGTCAGGCTCGTTTTTTGCTTCGGTCATGTATGTCTAAACAACCTTTGCTTCGCAAAAAAACGTTGCCCTCTTCGCATCCAGCCCTTTTTGAACGACTGTTCCGCCGCCTGCATAAGATTAAGGTTTGTGTAAGGGAAGAAGGTACCCCCCTCACGCCTCACTTATTTTGCTGCGTTCGGGAAAAAGAGGGGCTTGCCCTCCAGGGTAAATTCGCCGATTTTTTGTTGGGCCGTTGGGCTAACCCACCAGTTGATAAAAGCCTTGGCTTTATCCTGCTGTGCTTCGGGGCAGTTTTTGGGGTCAACCATCATAACACTGTATTGATTTAATAGGCTTTTGTCCCCTTCAACCAAGATGGTCAAGGGCGGGTTGCCGTTGTTGGCGGCTTCGTATTTAATAAAGGTGCCGCGGTCTGTGATGGTATAGCCGTTTTTTTCTGCAGCCACGCGAATGGTAGCCAGCATGCCTTGCCCTGCATCCAAGTACCAGGCCTGATCCTTACCCGGAACAGTCATATTGGCAGCAGTCCAAAGCTTTTTTTCGGCGTTATGGGTGCCTGAATTGTCCCCACGGCTGACAAAGGGAATTTTTTTGTCTGCAAAGGCTTTAAAAGCTGTGGGAATATTGGTTCCCTTTATGCCGGCAGGGTCAGATTTTGGCCCTATGAGTACAAAATCATTGTACATAACTTCACGGCGATCTGTGCCATAGCCTTTTTCTACAAAGGTTTTTTCAAGGGCCGGTGCGTGCACCAAAAGAACATCCACATCACAAGCTTGCCCATGGGCCAGGGCTTTTCCCGTGCCCACAGAAACCCAGCGCAGTTCAAAGCCGTTATCCTTTTCAAAAAGGGGCTGTAAGTATTCCAAAAGTCCAGTGTCTTGGGTGCTGGTTGTTGTTGCCATCATGAGCGGTTCAGCTTGTGCGGCATGTACGGGCAAGAGCAGGAGTGCGCTTGCAAAAACCAATGATTTCAGTGCCATATGAGTCTCCTTAAAACGTTACTATTGTATCATATAAATCCTTACAGGCTTTGTCAACGAAAGCAGGGCCGCAAGGCAGGGCAGTAAAGCAGCTATCCCACTAAAGCAGCATAACGCGTTTTTAGTGTTTAGAATCTGAACAAACATACGATAAGAATATGACGCCCAAAAATCCAAAAAAAGCGTACCTAAAAAAAGGATTCATGCGCACAACGTTTAGCCAAGCTCCATATGCCTGTGTTCGATAAACACGCTATAGTGTAGTTTTTTTAAGCGTTTCCCAAGAAGTTCTGTCAAGGCAACCGAACGGTGCTTGCCGCCGGTGCAGCCAATGGCAACGGCAATGCGGTAGCGTCCTTCGTCGTTGTATAGGGGAATAAGGCCGTCCATGAAGCGAAAAAAGCTTTGTTTAAACGCTTTGGCTTCAGGCGTGCCAAAAACATAGTTTACTACGGGTTTGTTCAGGCCGGACAAAGGGCGCAATTTTTCAACAAAAAAGGGGTTTGGCAAAAACCGAAGGTCAAACACCATATCCACTTCACGGGGCACGCCGTATTTAAAGCCAAAAGAGATCAAATTAACTTTCAGTAAGCGCAAGGAGGCCCTATCCACAGCCCAGCGTTCAAGGATACGGCGTCGCAGTCCATGGATGGAATAATCTGTGGTGTCAATGATCATGTCGGCTTTTTTACGCAATGGTGCCAATTGTTCCACTTCTGCATCAATGGCACGTTCAAGGCCGCATCCATAGCCTTCAAGCGGGTGCGGACGCCTTGTTGTGGCGTAACGGCGTAGCAGCATGTCCTTTGTTGATTCAAGAAAAAGCAAAGACGGGCGATAGCCTTTTTCAACCAACAGGCGTGTGGTTTTTTCAAGATGTTCTGTAAAATTGGGACGTTGTTGGTCAAGGCCAAAGGCCATGCCGCGCAAGGTAGAAGAAAGCATGCCCTCGCACGGGGTAGTATGAAGAAGCTCCATCATGTAAGGCACAAGCTCCATCGGGATGCCTTCAACGGTTTTAAATCCAAGGTCTTCAAACACATGCAGAGCCGTGCTTTTGCCTGCACCTGAAAGGCCAATAATGATAACAAGTTCAGGCTGGGTTGAGGGGGCATCCAGGCGAGGGCTTGAAATACATTGTGCCTGATGTTGAGCCACAAAAGCACCTGAAAAAGAATCAGACTTTGTCATATATACCCCGTTATACGCTAGCTATAAAAAAGCTCCCCCATACTTTTTGATTGTATACATGACATTGCAAAAAGCTAGGGGGAGCACTGGAAAACATAGACAAAACAGTGTGCTGATCGCTCCTAGATACAGCAAGCGTTCTGTTTGAGTGAGCCTTTGCTGTCACTTTTGTATATCAACACAAAGGTGCGGCAAAAACGACAACGTTTATACACCAGGATCTATAAGGCCAAAACCGCCATTTTTACGAAGGTATATAACATTGATGCGGTCTGTTTCGGAATTGCGAAACACCACAAAATCATAATCTTTAACATCAAGCTGCATGGCCGCTTCGTCGGGGCTCATGGGTTTTGGGAAATAGTGCTCGTCTCCGCGGTCTGTAATGGTGCTTTCATCTTCCGGAACAGGTTCGGTAAACACATCAATGGTGACATCTTTACGTGCTTTACGCCATTGGTCGCGGTTTTTGGCAATAAACTTTTTAACTTGCGCGCTCAACTTATCCAAAGCAAGGTCAATGCTGGCGTACATGTCTTCAGATTGTTCAACGGCTGTAATGTTGATGCCTTCACCTGTGAGCAAAAAATCTGCTCGATGGCGAAATTTATCAACAGAAAGGGTAACTTGCGCCTCTAAAGCCGGATTTCTGCCAAAAAAGCGGCTGAGCTTTTCCATACGCCGACGTGCGTATTTGCGCAAATGTTCGGATGGCTCGAAATTTTTAAATAAAAATTGAATTTGCATACAAGCCTCCTTTACAGGTTAGGCAAACAGCATAAGGCTGTTTGCAAAAAAGAAACGTTCCTCACTCTATAGTGACAGGCATGAACCTGTCGTGCTTTTCCCAAGCCGTTTTACCGACTTAGGCGGCACAAAACCCCAAAGGGGTTTTGTTATCAACCCAGACAGGCAAAAG
>CAYJIX010000071.1:0-10307 GCA_964370375.1 uncultured Desulfovibrionaceae bacterium
CGAGGACGAACGCAGTGAGGACGTGGCAGTCCATGTATTTCTGTCTGTACAAGGCGTGCGCCTTGCTCAGGTTCTGAGGAGGCACTACTCGCAATCAAACTATTTGGGGAAGCTTTTCAACTTCCCCCAAAAAAATCCTTCATCATGCACAAACGGCAGGCGGCTCAAAAGGGGTCGGAGGCAAGGAAGCGGTGTGTTTTTTGGAGGGGAGTGGGGTTCTTCCCCCCATGACCCGACAAATACACGCCAGCTGACGCCGCATACGGCCCCTTTTCAGTCGTCTGCGCAGGTGGCTCAAAAGGGGTTGGATGCAAGGAAGCGGTGTGTTTTTTGGAGGGGAGTGGGGTTCTTCCCCCCATGACCCGACAAATACACGCCAGCTGACGCCGCATACGGCCCCTTTTCAGTCGTCTGCTATTGCATGATCTTGAACCAAACGGGAGTACAGCACAAATACGTTTCTTTGCGCAAATCGTTCACAGCTGCCGTAATGGCTTTGGCTGTGGCCTTGTGCGTCATAAAGACAAGGGGCACACCGCTTTCACATTCAGGTTTTTGAATGGCCTGAGCAATGCTAACGCCATATTCAGCAAGGGCACCTGCCAAATCGCGAAGCACTCCCGGATGGTCTTTCACCATAAAGCGCATGTAATACGCGCTTTCTGATTCTTCCGGCGGCAACATGTTGGCTGTGGGCAAAACGTGCTTGGTAAAGCCTGAATTGAGCGGCATGGTGCCACGAATCACGCTGAGCAAATCCCCTACAACCGCACTGGCTGTGGGCAAGCCTCCTGCACCTTGACCGTGTAAGAACAGCGATCCAACAGCATTGCCTTCTAAGCGGACAGCATTGTAGGCACCGCCAACACGCGCTAACAGGTAGGTATAGTTGACAAGTGTTGGGCACACGCTGGCGTCTAACTTACCATCCTGCATCTGCGCACGTCCAAGCAATTTGATCCTAAACCCAAATTCCTTGGCAAATTGAATGTCCATACTGTCCAAATGGCGGATACCGCGCACAGGCATGAGCGAATAGGGATAATCCATGCCCCACGCAAGGCGGATCAACAGCACCAATTTATGGGCTGTGTCGTGTCCGTCAATATCAAGGGTTGGGTCAGCTTCGGCATAGCCAAGGGCCTGAGCATCGGCAAGGGCCGAAGCAAAGTCTTTCCCTTTGCTGGTCATTTCTGAAAGGATGTAGTTGCCGGTGCCGTTAAGGATCCCTTCAAAGCTTAAAATACGGTTCGCGGCAAGGCTTTCACGCAAGGTGTGAATAATGGGCACGCCACCTGCCACACTGGCTTCGTACATGAGCAGGCAGTTTTTTTCTGCGGCAAGCTCAAACAGTTCGCCGCCGGCCTGCGCAAGCAAGGCTTTGTTGGCTGTAATCACGTGCTTACCATTGGCAAGGGCTGTACGAATGAGCGTTTTTGCAGGCTCAAGCCCGCCCATAAGCTCCATGACTACGTCAATTTCAGGGTCGTTGGCTATTGAAAGCACATCCTCGGTGATGGTGCAGCCAGTAGGAATTTCTTCACGAACTTTATGGGTATCGCGCACGGCTATAGTTTTAACAAAAATATCTGCGCCGCAACGGCCTTCGATATCTAGGCGGTTTTCCTGCAAAAGCTGCATAACGCCGCCGCCAACCGTTCCACATCCGGCAAGTCCGATTGTCCAAGTTTTTTTCATCGTTTACTCCATGCTCAAGGCGCGTTTAATACCTTTGATAGCCTGACGGGTACGTTGCTCGTTTTCAATAAGCGCGAAACGTACATATTCATCACCGTTTTGCCCAAAACCAAGCCCTGGGGATACAGCCACCTGTGCGTCAAGCAACAACTTTTTAGAAAATTCCACAGACCCCATATGCCTAAAAGCTTCAGGAATACGGGCCCATACAAACATGGTTGCCTTTGGCGCAGGCACATGCCAGCCGGCACGGGCAAGCCCATCAATAAGCACATCGCGGCGTTTTTGATGGATATCGCAAATTTCGCGCACGCACGAATAATCGCCGTTTAAAGCCACCGTGGCTGCAATCTGAATGGGCTGAAAAATACCGTAATCCAAATAACTTTTAATGCGTGTTAAAGCGTGTACCATTTGCGGATTGCCCACGCAAAAACCCACACGCCAGCCGGCCATAGAATACCCCTTGGTCATGGAATAAAATTCCACGCCCACATCCTTGGCACCCTTGGCTTGTAAAAAGCTTGGGGCTTCATAGCCGTCAAAAACAAGGTCTGCATAGGCCAAATCGTGAATGACCCACATTTTATGCTCTTTGGCAAAATCCACAACGTTTTGGAAAAAGGCAAGGTCAGTGACCTGTGTTGTGGGGTTGTGCGGATAATTGAGCATCAACAGCTTGGGTTTTGGCCAAGTTTGCTGGGTTGCCTTGAGCAAATCCGCAAAAAAATCACGGTCTTCACTTACAGGGATACTGCGCACGTCAGCACCTGCAATAATGGGGGCATACACATGGATAGGGTAGGCCGGATCCGGCGCAAAAACAACGTCCCCGGGCGAAAGCATGGCCAAGGTTAAGTGAGCCAAGCCTTCTTTTGCACCCATGGTGGCAATGGCCTCGGTATTGGGGTCAAGGTGCACTCCGTAACGACGCTCGTACATATCGCAAATAGCCTTGCGCAAATTGGGGATCCCTTTGGATAAGGAATAACGGTGGTTCACAGGCTTTGCTGCTGCTTCAACCAGCTTTTCCACAATATGCGGCGGCGTGGGCAGATCAGGATTACCCATGCCCATATCAATAATATCAACACCTTGACGCCGTAATTGACTTTTCAACTCACCTACAACGGCAAACACATAGGGAGGCAGCCTATCCATGCGTGGAAATTCGTTCATGACAGTACCTTTAAAAAAAATGTAGTAAAAACCCTGCACGCGTCTGCATGCGCTCCACAAACTATAGTAGGGAACACGGCCTTCTGTAAAGGTCTTTGCCCTGTCATTTTTTTGGAAAATACCATTTAAACAGCAGTAAAAAGAATCTGTCTCAAAAAAACTTTGAAAAAAGCCATTGAATACCTTTTTTTCGTAGGCTGTATAAAACGTATACGAGGCAGGGAAAAGCATCTTTTTTAAGACTCCTGCACAATTAAAAAGGCATGGATGCTTTGCTGTCTATTTGCGTAAGGTTCGCAAGCTAACCTACGCAAACGGCTTCGCCGCCCGTTGGGTAACTGCTTCGTCGCTGCGCTTATCGCAATGACCTAATATTACAACAAAAGTCATTGCGAGCGAAGCGAAGCAATCCATGTATTTTAGTCATTTTAAGAAGTATGCAGGACTCTTTTTTAGAGGAAAACGTCTGATTAAGAGCGACACGAAAGACGCCACAACGTGCTGGTTGCAGAAGAAAGACAATGCATGCATTTTGAAGAAGTACGCGAATAGGTACGGGGAGTTACACATTTCCACGCCAGCGATAAGCACGCCTAAATCCAGCCTTTTCTGCTTCAGCTATAGTCATGCAGTAGGATTCATTGTTTTTGGCTCTAGTTGTGTTAAACATGTAAACTCAGTTGATAGATTACATACTATGAAATTATTAATATACCATATTGTAATTTATAGTAAATTGTTTTTTTTGAAAAATTATTCTTTGTTTGATGTCATTTTTAAAGGCATACCCTAAAGGGGACAGTGGACTGCCACGTCATGCCGCATATAATCCTTTTGTTGTATGTGATAGTTGGGCGGCATTTCCTCGCAGTGACTTACGGTACACACAAAGTCACTGCGAGGAGGTGGCGCCGTTATTCACTTAAACAATGAAAGGAGTCGCCACCGACGTGGCAGTCCACCTGTGCCCTTTAGGGTATGTCTTTTATATTTGATCCGAAGAACCAAAAATACATATTTAAAACGCCTAGAGCCTTGTTTTTTATATCAATACGAATTTTATCGTATTGTTGGTCAAATGGTAGATGGTAAATATTTTCACCGTCTTTGCTGATATTGCACTTTATGCGAGGATATTCTGGCATTGGCTTGTTTTGAATAAAAAAAGCCCCCTAAGCGGGGGCAATGTTTTGTAGTATTATAGGATTATTTGACGTCTTTTTTTCTTTCTTGCCTAGATATACGGCATAAGCAAAAACCACAATTCCTGTAAGTAGTGTGATAATCCATGCGCTTGTCATAAAAATCTCCTCGTTATATACAAACTTCCGACTAAAAATAGAATACCGATAGCCAATGCCCATACATTATTTTGGTAAAATCCAATAAGCATTGAACCAGCACTGATCTTTTCTAGCCAGTCTGCAATTCTTTTCATAGAAATAACACTACACTCATAAATAGTATAGTTTGAATACTATGCAACTGTATACAGTCTTTTCAAGCAACAGATTTTCTACAGCAGATTTTTACCCCTCCCCACAAAACCCTTGAATATCCAGTTCATTCACGGTAGCATGGCATCATGTCAAACGTCACCACCCCTGCTGATGATCAGCACGAAATCCGCGGCACCCTTGAGCGTGTGGTTTTTCATAACTCAGACAATGCCTACACGGTCTTTCGCCTTCGCCCTGAAGGCAAGGACGATGTGGATATGGTCAGCGTTGTAGGCCATATGCCCACGCCGCAGCTTGGTTCTTCGCTCATTGTGCAGGGGCGTTGGGTCAATGACGCGCGCTTTGGCAGGCAGTTGCGCATGGAAAGTTACGAGAGCGTCTTGCCGGCTTCAAAAGAAGGCATCAAGCTCTACCTAGCTTCCGGCCTCATCAAAGGCATTGGCAAAACCATTGCAGGGCGCATTGTGGATCGTTTTGGCGACGCCTCCCTTGATATTTTAGATCAAGAGCCTGAAAAGCTGCTGGAAATTCAAGGTATTACTCAAAAAAAACTGCACGTTATCATTGACTGTTGGCAAGAGCATCAAGGGATCCGCGAGCTCATGCTTTTTTTACAGCCGCACGGTATCACAGTGGCCTATGCTGTGCGCATTTACAAGCATTACGGGCAGCAAGCCCTAGCCATTGTGCAGCAAAATCCTTACCGTTTGGCCATGGACATCCGCGGCGTGGGCTTTGTCACAGCAGACGCCATTGCGCAAAAAATCGGCTTTGAAAAGGATCACCCTTTACGGGCTCAAGCAGGCACCCTTTTCACGCTCCTAAAAATGGTGGACGATGGGCATGTGTATGTGCCGCTTGATATTCTTATCGATAAAACTGTTGTTCAGCTTGATATTGGTGCTGACCTTGTGCAAGAAGCCTTGGATCATCTTGAAATGGAGGAGCGTGTTGTCCTTGAAGAATTGCAAGGCCATGTTGGCGTGTATCTGTCCAGATACCACCATTACGAATCGCGCATAGCCTTTTATTTGCACAGGTTATTGCATTCACCAAAGGCCATACGCTTTCCCAAGGACAAGGATTTGGTAACAGATGTTGTAGAAAACCTTGGCATTACCCTTGCTCCTGAACAGCTTAAAGCCGTGGAAACCGCCACAAAAGCCAAGGTCATGGTGCTGACAGGGGGCCCGGGCACAGGCAAAACAACCATCATCAACGCGGTTATTCAGCTTTTTTCCGCCGTAAAAGCAAAAATAGTTTTGGCAGCCCCCACAGGGCGTGCGGCCAAGCGCATGGCGGAAACCTCGGGGAAAGAGGCGCGCACCATCCACCGTTTGCTTGAATACAGCCCAAAGGATGACCAGTTTTTGCGCAATGAGGACAATCCTTTGGCTTGCAACCTCCTTGTCATTGACGAAGCCTCCATGATGGACACCATTTTGGCCTATCATTTACTTAAAGCCACGCCCCTTGGTGCCACGGTACTTTTTGTGGGGGATGCGCATCAATTGCCCTCGGTTGGGCCGGGCAACGTGCTTCGCGATCTTATTGCTTCCGGCACCTTGGACACGGTGGAATTGCAAGAAGTGTTCAGGCAGGCCGCCACAAGCGAAATCATCTGCAACGCGCACATGATCAACAAAGGGGAAATTCCAAGATTGGAATCGTCCAAGGAACGCCTTTCTGATTTTTATTTCATGCACCAATCTGACCCTGAGCGTGTTGTCAGCACCATTGTGGATCTGGTCAAAGATCATATACCGCGACGTTTTGGCCTTAACCCTGTCAGCGATATTCAGGTGCTCACCCCCATGCACAAAGGGGTTGTGGGCTCCACAAACTTGAACACGCAATTGCAAAACGCCCTAAACCCTCGTAAAGAAAGCCTTATCCGCGGTGAGCGTGTGTTCCGCCTTGGGGACAAGGTGATGCAAATACGCAACAATTATGATAAAGACGTTTATAATGGCGACATTGGGCAAGTGTCCTTTTTGGATGTGACAGAAAAAGCACTCAACGTGCGCTATGACGACCGTACTGTAAACTATCTGTCCGAAGAATTGGACGAAATCGTCCCTGCCTATGCCATATCCATCCATAAATCCCAAGGGTCAGAATACCCGGCAGTAGTCATTCCTTTATTAACACAACACTTTATAATGTTACAGCGCAACCTTGTGTACACAGGGGTTACGCGCGGCAAACGCCTTGTGGTGCTTGTGGGGGAAGCAAAAGCCCTGTCCATGGCCATAAAAAACAACAAGATGCAAAAACGCCACACTTGGCTGGCGCATAGGCTCGCTCCTAACCTTGAAACATAATGTGTCATTTGGTAACACCTACACAAGCACCTGTATAAAAATTTGTCAGGATATGATGCTGCGTTTGCGCATATACCCGCATCCAAAAAATCCTGCCCATACAACAATCTCGACAACATGCTACGAATCCTCTATACTTTGAGGCTTGTGAACACGAAGCCTTGATGCCCTTTTTACTTGGCCCGTATTTTGCTATACAGGCTGTTGCGGCACAATACCAAAGGCTTTTTGGCGTAAGGATCATGCCCATACGCCTTAGCACAAATAGTATAGTTTAACGTGATATATTCTTGTACGATGAAAACTATCCCTATAGGAAGATTCATGAAAGTTTTTGCCACACAATTTTTTATTTCTGGCAGCTTGGCTTTGTGCCTGCTTGTATCCGCCTGTGCGCCCTTTGCGCCATCGCCTAAGGATCAAGAGGCCATGTTGCCAGCATCCTTCCCCCAAAGCTATCCATCTACCCCACAAGGCACAGCCACTTCTTCCATTACAGCCAAGGCTGTGGAACCCTGGTGGAAGGCTTTTGCAAGTCAAGATTTAGACCACCTTATGGATAAAGCCTTGGCAGCAAACTTTGACATTTTAACAGCTTGGGCCAATTTACGACAAAGCGAAGCCTTATCAGGGCGGTCGCGCTCAGGCTTTTTCCCGTCACTTGATGCCAGCGCCGGTGCCGAGCATGAACGCAGATCCACACAGGCCAATGAAGATGCATCGCGCTTTGAAACAACGTCAGACACCATCAACCTTGGCCTTGCTGCCTCCTATGAGCTTGATTTATGGGGCCGCGTAAATTCAGGCTATCAGGCTGACCTTTTGCGGACAAGCGCTTCAGAATACGATGTGCAAAGCGCGGCTGTTACCGTTACAGCCACCTTGGCTGACGCCTGGGCCTCCCTTTTAGGGAACAGGGCCGAGCTTGCCGTTGTGAACCAACAAATAGAAACCAATACGTTATTGTTAGAACTTTTAACCATACGTTTTGCCAATGGTTTAAGCTCAGGCCTTGATGTGTTGCAACAGCAAGAGCTTTTGGCCTCTGTTGAAGCTGAACTCCCCCCCCTTGAACAAGGCGCTGCAACCTTGCGCAATCAATTGGCTGTGCTGCAAGGCACGTTGCCGGGATCTGGCCTTGCCATTGATGAAAACGCCCCCTTGCCCATCTTGCCGTCCATTCCTAACCCTGGGCTCCCCGTGCAAATCCTTGATGCAAGGCCGGATGTTCGTGCAGCTTGGGCACGCTTTAATGCCGCAGAATGGGATGTTTCCGAAGCCCATGCCAACCGCTACCCTGCCCTGCGCCTTTCTGCTTCGGGCATTTTTGGTTCTGCAAGTTCCGCGGTGCTGTTCAATAATTGGATTACTTCACTGGCAGGTTCTTTGGTATTGCCGTTGTTTGACGGTGGAAATTTAGCATCTGAGGAAGCAGTACAACGCGCAGAAGCAGAAGCACTCGTCCAAACCTATGCCAAAGCCGTTGCCACAGCCTTGCAAGATGTTGACGATTCACTGGCCACAGAAACAGGTGAGTTTGAGTTATTACAACGCTTGAACCAGCAAATGACCTTTGCTGCGGCGGCCTTAAACGAAGCAAGAAACAGCTACCTTGGCGGCGTGAACACATTTTTAAACTACATCACCCAGCTCAAAAGCGTGCAGGCCCTTGAACGGAGCATTGCGCGCCAACATACCGAGGTTTTGCGCGCGCGCATTGCGCTGTACCGTTCGCTTGGCGGCATGACCTTGCCGGAACTTACAATAAAGCCATAGCCTCGTTGCTCACGCTAACGCCAAAAGGCATGGATGTACCATACGACTTTATGCTCATCTTGTAACGAAACACTTTTTTAAACACATACAAGGTATTATGATGAAATGGCGTACACTTGGAATTTTTGTGGCATTGATAGCAACAGGCGCGCTTGCGGCTTGGGTTTTACTCCTCACCAAACCCGAAACCAAGCGCACACCGCCCCCTGTGAGCAGTCCTTTGGTTCAGGTCACCCCTGCTTCTGTGGGTGAGGCTGAATTGACCATACGGGCCCTTGGCACCATTAAAGCTGCCCAACAAACCGTGGTGCGCGCTCAAGTGACAGGGCAAGTGGAAGCCTTAGGCGCCAACTTTGAAGCAGGTGGCCTTGTGGATAAAGGCGATCTGCTTGTACAAATTGACCCTGCAGATTACCAATACGCGTTAGAACTCCAACAAAGCGCACTTGATAGGGCCCGTGCAGATTATGACCTTGAAATGGGCCAGCAGCGTGTGGCGCGTACCGAAATTGACCAGCTCAACAAAACCATGCCCGGTTCGGTGAAAAACTCATCTTTGGCGCTGCGTGTGCCGCAATTAGCCCAAGCAAGGGCCGATCTGCAATCAGCAGAAACCCAAGTTGAAAAAGCCCAGCTTGACAGGGAAAGAACCACAATAGTAGCACCATATAACGCCCTTGTGGTGTCGCGTGATGTATCCCTTGGCAGCCAAGCAACAACAGCAGAAGCACTGGCAACCCTTGTGGGCACAGACGAATACCGTATTGAGGCGGCCATTGCTTTGGACAAACTTCATGACCTTGGGCTTAAACGCTTTGACGGCGCCAAGGCGCAAGTTTTTTCAGGTTCAGGCAAGGTGCGTAACGGCAAGGTGCTGCACGCCATAGGTACCCTTGATGAAACCACGCGCATGGGCCGTGTTTTGATCACAGTGCCTGACCCGTTGGGCCTGCAAAACGCTGAACCTGCCCTGTTTCTTGGTGACCAAGCCGAAGTTCTACTAAGTGCCGGAACCTTACAAGATGTTGCCGTATTGCCTCGCTCTGCCCTTCGCGGCGAAAATCAAGTATGGGTAGCTCTGCCCAATGGCAACGGCGGCTATACCCTTGATATTCGTCAAGTATCGCCCATATGGAGGGATACGGAATACGCCTTTATCGGCGGTGATGAACTTCAAGAGGGCGAGCTTATCATCACCTCTGTGTTAGGCGCGCCGGTGGACGGCATGCCCATACGTTTGGCAGGCCAGCGCCAACAACGCCAAAAAGAGCAAGCTGGGCAAAAAGAGCCGCAAAACACCCAAAAGCAAGATGAAGGGCAGACATTATGAGTGGTGTAAATCCTAGCAGCCCTTCGCAAAAAACAGCACAAGGCACAAAACGACCACCTAGGACTCTTACCCGCAGTACCATTGGTTGGATGGCAGCCAATCCTGTGGCGGCAAACCTACTTATGGTGATGCTTTTGGTGGGAGGGCTCCTTGTTGCCAGTATTGTACGTAAGGAAGTTTTCCCTGAATTTGACCTTGATATGATTACTGTCACGGTCTCATATGACGGAGCCACGCCCGAAGAAATGGAATTGAGCGTTGCCAAAGCCATTGAAGACGCCGTACAAGGCATTGACAATGTGGATGAAACCAGAGCCGTTATATCTTCCGGCAATGCCAACATTTATATTGATATCAGCGAAGGGGCTGACCCTAATCTTGTGCTGCAAGATGTCAATTCTGAAATTGACCGTATCACAACCTTTCCGGAAGACGCCGACGATCCGCAAGTTTCGTTACGATCCATGCGCCGTGATGTGATTTCCCTTGTGCTAACAGGTGGGGGGGATCCTCAATCGCAACGCTATTGGGGCGAAGTCA
>CAYJIX010000072.1:0-9890 GCA_964370375.1 uncultured Desulfovibrionaceae bacterium
GGCCTACAGCTTAGGAGGCTGTCGCTCTATCCAACTGAGCTACGAGCGCGAACAAGAACTATTAAATGTTGCCACTAGGATCTGTCAAGTTCCCAAGGCTATTATTTGGCATTACGATTTGAGGACTTGGTGCCGGAGGCGACACTGTAGGCGCAGGTTGTGATACAGGCGCTGTCGGTGCAGGCTGCTGCCTTACAGGTGCCGGAGGAGGCAGGCTTGCACCAGGGGCAGGCGGTGTTACCGACGGCTCTATCCTATTGGATAAAAGTGCATTGGTTTGGGTAGCGGACGAGGCACGAGTATGTGTCACGCCTCCTAAGGGAGGATGCAGCACGTCGTCTGTGTCTGCTGTAGCCGTATCAGCTCCATCTGCAGCTCCTGTTGCAGGAGCATTTCCGCTATAGGGCGGCACCGTCACAGGAGGTGGCGCAGGTTTATTTTGCGTGGTGGCAGTGCTTGCAGCGGTACTTGGCCCAGATTTGCTTGAAGGAACGCTTGGAGGAGCACTTGGCTCTGGCTTTTTTGAGGTAGCTACTGGTTTTTTAGGCGTTGCCGATGCCTTTTGGGCAGGCTTTTTTGCCGCAGGAGCTCTATAGCCTTGGCTGCCTTCAGGAAAAACCTTTGGGCGCAGGCCGTATTTTTCCCAAACAGGTTGCGCAACATTATCTGCAGGAGTCCACGCGGGATCTTGCATACCAAAAGAGGAAGAGTACGGAATGCCAACAGGTTCCGGCTCAAGGCTATTTTGAGCAGCAACGGTTCCCACCAACGTGAACATGCAACAAAGGCTTGCAACAATCAGGGCACATTTTTTTTGACAAAACGACATGGCAGCCCTCTGGCTTTATACATCTTTCAACGGCATACAGTTTTATCTTGTTACACACTGATACAGCATGTACCGACAAAAACCGCGTACGCTCAACATCCTAATAAAGTGCCTGCCCAACGGCCTGTTTATATCCTCGCAAGCGACGTCCTTGGGCCTTGGCATTGTTAAGGCTTCCCACAAGCTTTGCGCGTAATTCCTTGCCTTCTTGAATAAGTTCAGCCTGAAGCGCGCTCATTTCCAACAGACCCTCGCGCAGTTCTTGAGGGTGCGTGGATGAAAAACGCATGGCTGCTTCTTGCCATTTTGTACGCTTAGCAAGGCATTGTTCAGCCTGCTCCACATCGCCATCTTTAAGAGCTTGCAGTTCTTTTAGCGCCAGCTCTTTTGCATTGGCAAAGCACTCTTCAATGGAGGAGGATGCTGCCTCTTCGTTATACAGCTTGTTATCCATCCTTACATCCTGGTATGATTATTCTGCAACAGCTTTTTGTTGTGCCTGTATGTTGCTAATGGTTTGATTCCAATTTTCGCAAACAGGAACAAATTCAAATTCAAGGAGGTCTGCCAATAAAATCCAGTCTTCACTTTGCAGCACTTCAACCATTTCGCTCAACAGTGAAGAAAAGGTGTCCACATTTGCATTGAAGTTGCTGTCTTGCTCTACCCCCAAATAGGTACGCACAACCCCAAGCATCTTCATAAAATCCTTGGCCACATCCAATGTATCCTGTAACAATTCAAGGGCGTTATCATCGTCTGCTTGGCGAAACAAACGTGCTACTGTTTTACTGCCTTTGATCATAAGAGTGATTACTTTAAACAGTTCGCCTGTGATTTCAAGAGCCATCTGCTTCATCGGCATGGACTTGATTTCAACGCTTTGCACCTCACTACAGGCAATATCTTCAGCTTGGTGGGGGTACAGCTCGGAAAAGAGTGCCCCATTGAGAAACACATCTGTAACGATGCGATCCGCTAAAGCCGAATCGTTCCCAAGCACCACTAATACTTCTTCAAAATTACTATACTTGTTGATATCCAAATCAATCGTTTTACCGTCTATGGTAACCATGAGCCCCTCCTAACAAAATACTGCTAAAAACTATGCAATTTTAACGCCAACTCGTTTGAAAGACAAACCTACACCAGACACTCACCAACGGTCAATTTATAAAAAGCAAAATCGCTCGACTCCACTTCCTGCATCCGTATCCATTCATCACACAAGGCCTTGCTTTATAACAGCCAGCCAGCGACGAACTTGCGCAATGAACACAAGAACCTGCTTTAAGTCATCGCCTTTTTGTTGAGTATACACGGTCCATAACCTTCCCAAACTATCCAAAGCCGGCTCGTTTTCAAAAAGTTGAGTAACTCTGTGGATCAACAGTAAAAACTTTTCCCCACTTTTAGGCATAACGCCCACTAGGCGCCCTTGCTCCCCAAGAAGATGCAAAAAACCATCTGCCTGCACCAAGGTATCAAGCAATCTGCTCCTATTTGCCATGGGAAGCAGTGCCAGATCTGCCTTTTCAGGCGGCCAAAAGGTGACATGCTCTGCATCATCTGCATCCATTGCGTCAATAAACTGACTAAGCATGTTTCGTTGCATGTTCATCAATATGGAACGCGCCTCATGCTCATGCCCCGAAAGCGAGCAAAGCCCCATATGATTCCAACCTGAACGGTCGCTTGTTGCCTTTGTACGCCAAATTCGAGCTTTTGCCGGGCCTTCTTGCTGTACATTACAGGGCCAAGAGCCGGTGCAAAGCCATGAGCCTATAAGCTCTATCACAATATCAGCGCTAATGTGGGTACGGCATTTTTCATCATGAAGACCATGGGGGCAAACGCTGCCAAAACCACATGGATGACACGGCAAATCAGGTTCAAGGCAGCAGCAATCCTCCAAATACGGCCCTGTATCCCACGGCTGTGCTGTGGCTAAAAAAAAGGCCAAACAAGGTACTCCAAGGCCAGCTGCCAAATGCATGGTGCCCGTATCATTGGTCACCAAAAGGCGCATGTTTTTGAGTGTGGCACTCAGTTCAGTAAGGGATGTTTTGCCCACCTGATTGACGCACGGAGCCCCTTCCTTAATATACTGCTTTGCTAAATCTTCTTCCGTTTTTGTACCTAAAAGCACAGGAATAATGCCATAACGCGAAGCAAGAATTTCCCCAAGCTTGGCAAAAGAAGCTATAGGCCATTGACGCCGCTTTTCGCTGGCTCCTAACTGAAAGCCCACAAAGCCGCCCTGCCCCAAAGCGTCTTGTCCCAAAGCATCCTGTTTTGGCAAACCATGCGCACTCGCTGCACTAAGCAGATGTTCGCGCATAGATCGAACATCCTCTTGCAAAGGTTCACGCAAACGCGCGTTGGCAGGTCCAATGGCTAAGCCACCAATTTTACGAAACATGTCAACAATATTATACGGGCTGCACCCACGCTGCCGCGTGGACGCCTCAAAAAAAGACACCCATGTGCTGCTATTGTTCGTAAACCCAAAATCATCCAACGCAAAACCCTGCAATGCAAGGTTTTGGCCTTCTAGCGCCAAACGACGCCCCATAAGCCTGCCGCTAAGGCTGGCAGTAAGGTTTAACACCAGCTGAGGCTTGTATTCGCGCTGGACGGTCTTTGCAAAATCATCAACTATGACACAGCCTTGCCGCCAATCCTCATCAAGTTGCCGCAAAACCTTTACCCCTGGCAAAGCCACAACGTGGTCAAGGCCATGCAAAAGCTTTGTGGCTCCCATAAAAGGTTCTAAACACAGCATGGTCACGCTATGCCCATGATTGTTCAGGTCATTTATAAGGGGCTGACTTTGCAATAAGTCCCCAAAACGGGTTAGATTGATAAGAAGTACACGCACAAGGCCACCTTATCAGGCTGTTGAAAAATACAATCTGCGTCGTCAAAGTACTTTTTTATCGTTGCATAAACCATAAAAGTTCATAGCTTGCCTCAAAAAAAGATATTCTTCCTTGCATCTTTATAAGACTGGGCACTTTTTAGCTGCCAGTAAAAAATGATATATTGGGTACTTATCATTTTTTTTGAAACATACTTTTGGAACAGGTTGTTATGAGAAAATACAACCTAAAATACGTTTATGCGTCCTTAAAAACCCTCATGGCTCCGTTGGACTGGCACACGGGCGTCATCTCAATTCGTCCTATATTCACATGGGCAGGCAAGGTTGTTGCCCACCAGATGGCCTCGGCAATGTCAGGGGCAGAAAGAGGCGTGCAGCCTTTATACAGATTGTCTGCCGTTGCCGTATCCCCTTTAAATCGAACCGCGCTGAATTCTGTTTCCAAAAGGCCGGGCTCAATGTTGGTCACACGAACGTTTGAGCCGTGCACATCGCAGCGCAGATTGCGTGAAAACTGCTCCACAAAGGCCTTGGTCGCGCCATACACATTGCCTCCGGGATAGGCATAGCTTCCGGCAATGGAACCAAGGTTTACAATATGCCCTGTGCCGCGCTCAACCATGGCAGGCAATAACGCCCTTGTGCAATACATTAGCCCCTTGATGTTGGTGTCTACCATTGTTTCCCAATCGTCAAGATCAACCTCGTGGGCAGGTTCAAGGCCCAAGGCAAGCCCTGCGTTATTGAGCAACACATCAATAGGACCTATGCCTTCAAAAGCCTTTGCCACCGCCGCACGATCGCGCACGTCCAACACCAAGGGCGTAACGACTGCATGTTCTTGTTGCAGGCTTTGCAAACGATCTGCTCGTCGCCCTACAGCTATGACATGCCAGCCGTTTTTTGCAAAATGACAAGCTGTGGCATGGCCGATCCCAGATGTTGCCCCTGTTACACAAATTATTTTTTTCATAACTACTCCTAATAGCAGGATTTATATGTATATTTTACTAAAAAATATCAATTTTTACGTTATTTTGGATCTGTGGTTGTGACATCCGTCAAATTCTCAGGTTGAGTCTTCCAGCGTTTATGCATCCAAAACCATTGTTCAGGAGCATGCCGCACAAGCCGTTCTATGGCTTGGGTATAAAACTGTGCAACAAAAGCCACGCGTTCTTCTGTTGAGCCTTGTACTGTAGTTGTATCAAGGGGTTCCTTCAAATGCATGGCATAGCCCCCTTTTTCACGCAATACGACAATCGGCCACACAAGGGCTTCTCCTCGAACAGCCAAAAGAGCAGGACCCCGATTCACCGCGGCAATTTTTCCCAAAAAAGGTAAAAAAACAGCTTCGCTTTGATTGCAATTATGATCCACTAAAAAGGCCACAAGCCCCTTTTTCCGTAGAGCCCGCAAAACCGGTTTAGAGGCTTCTCGGTGCATAACAACCTGTGCTCCGCGTCCACTTCGCAATGTCATGATAAGCCTATTAAGGGCTCCTTTGCCTTGGCTGCGCACAACAACCATGCGCGATATGTCTTCAGAACGCAATTCCCCCAAAATTCCTGCCTCAAGCTCCCAAGCACCAAGGTGCGCTGTGACCGCCACCACAGGCCTGTCTGTGGTTTGCAAACGGCGTAAAACTTCAGGATCTGCAATACGTAGGCGAGGATGTTGTAATCCAAAATGAGGAATATACACAGCCTCTACAAAAGAAATGCCATTTTGGATAAAGCTTTGCCGTGCCAGCTTTTTTGCTTCAAGGTAGGGCAGATCCAAACGCTCCATTATGGTATCTGTGGCCAATCGCCTGCGCGAAGGCAACAACAGCCAAAGCAGCCTGCCAAGGCCGCTACCCAGCGTATGCAGACCGTTAATGCCAAGCTTTGCCATGTTTTTGGCAATCCAAAAAAGTATCGTATACAGCATAGTAAGTTTCGTTGTATCTAAAGTAGTTATGGTGTTAGTTCTTCCAAGCGGTGCTCAAGAGCTTCTCGTTCTTTTTTCATCGCCTCAGGATCATGAATGTCAGACTGCACATACCAAGGAGCGCCTGATACTACCTTTATCTTGCTAAAAGGCAATGGCACCTGAAACCGATCCCAGCTATTGAATTTGTAACTATTCTCCATAAACACGCGTACCGGATGAATAGGGATTTGCAAACTTTTTGCTAAAAAAAGCGCCCCTCCCTTGGCCTTGTGCCTTGGGCCACGCGGCCCGTCAACAGTGATACAAATGCAGGTTTTCTCTTCTTGAAGTTTGCGCATGGCTGCCAGCAAAGCTTTAACGCCGCCACGCGAACTTGAGCCGCGCACAGTGGCAACTTCAAGCCGCTGTAACAGCTGCGCCATATATTCTCCGTCTCTGCTTTGACTAACGATCCCCATCATAGGTAAATTGTTGCGTACCTGCATAAGAGGAAACGTTTCATCATGCCATAGCGCAGCAATGCATGAGCTTTCAGCAAGGGAGTTTTCAACAAATTTACGCCCTGTCACTTCAAAACGCAAAGTGGAACATAACATACGGTATATTCCATAACCTAAAGTTCCAACAAGCTTAGGAGGAATTTTCATGCATCACCCCTTTCGACATTGGCCCCTGACACCCCAAATTGCATGGCGCATAAACGCGCATATAACGGGCAACGGGCCAAAAGTTCATTGTGGCTTCCTTTGTCTACGATTTGTCCTTGTTCCATCACCACAATGGTATCTGCCTCAAGGATTGTTGAAAGGCGGTGAGCAATAACTATACTGGTGCGCTCCTTCATAAGGTTGTCTAGCGCGCGTTGCACCATGCGTTCTGATTCAGAATCAAGGGCGCTGGTAGCTTCGTCAAGGATGAGCAAGGGCGAATTTTTAAGCAGGGCTCTGGCAATGGTCACACGTTGCCTTTGCCCGCCGGACAGCTTGCTTCCACGCTCACCTACCCGTGTTGCATAACTTTCGGGCAAGGCCATGATAAAATCATGGGCAAAAGCAGCTTTTGCAGCGTCAACAACAGCGTTTTTATCAAGGGCCGTTTGGCCGTAGGCAATGTTTTCTTCCAAAGAAAAATCAAACAAAAAAGCCTCTTGTGATACCGTGGCAATGGTACGGCGCAAGCTTGGCAGGGTATAATCTGTAAGAGGACGCCCGTTCAAACGGATACTACCGCTTGTAGGCTCATAAAACCTTGGCAAAAGGTTGGCCAACGTGGTTTTGCCGGCACCTGAGGGGCCTACCAGAGCCACTTTTTCCCCTGCTTTTATGGTGAGGGAAATGCTATTTAGGGCTAAGGGCGCGTCAGGGGCATAGGCTAAGCTCACATTGTCAAATTCAAGGCAGGAAAAAGGCTCATCAAGGGGCACGTCTCCGCCTTTTTCTTCTTGCAAGACAGGGTCGTCTAAAATAACAAAAACCCGTTCTGCTCCGGCAAAGGCTTGCTGTACGTTCATATTGGCCGCATTAAGAGCCTTTATGGGTTCATACAGCATCACAAGAGCTGCCATGAACGAAAAAAACGTTCCCGGGGTCATATTGCCAAGGATAACCTCGCGTCCCCCATACCAAATAACAAGGCCTATCCCTAAAGAGCCGATAAGCTCCATGACAGGCGAAGCCAGTTCTGCCACGCTCGTTTGCTTGAGCGCAATGTCGACGATTTTGCCATTTTCGCGGTTAAAAGCGGCAATTTCTCGTTTTTCTGTGGCAAAAGCTTTGATGACACGCACACCGCTTAAAAGCTCTTGCAGCATGCCTGAAATATCGGCGGCCACTTCGGCATTTTTACGCCCATATCGGCGCAAGGCACGGCTGAAGGCCGCAAAAGGCGCACCTGCCACAGGCAAAATGATCATAGCCCAGCAAGCCAGTTCAAAATCTTGATAAAAGACTACTGCCACCAGCCCAATCATGGTCATGGTTTGACGGATTACTTGGACAAAGGCCGGCATGCTTTGCCGAATCAAGGCCACATCATTAAGGACTCTGGACATGAGTACGCCAATGGGGTGCGACTCATAAAAGGTCATGGGCAACAAAATAAGCTTGTCAAACAATTCCTGGCGCAAGGTTTCAAGCATGCGCAGGCCGCTATAATTCATGCACCAGTTTTGTACGTACCGCCCAAGACCCTTTACAAGTGTCAGCACAATAAAGGCCACAGGCACATACATGAGTGCCTCAAGATTTTTGCTGATAAAAAGTTCATCAAGGGCCGGCTTGATAAGCCAAGCTGTTCCGGCAGTTGAAGCAGAAACCAACAATGAGGCGATAAACCCCACAAAAATAATCCATTTATACGGCAAAACGTATCCAAACACACGGCGAAAAAGCCGCAATTCTTCCTCTCGTTGCTGAGGATTTCGCCAGCGTTGCCAAATTTTTTTCATGCTCTTTCCTTGACGAAGACCAAAATAACTCACACTATATGGAAAGCAAATGGTATCGTGTGCCACTTGGGCACATTGTTTTGTACTGCATTCTACTTACCATGGAAAAACATAAAATGGAATCCACAAAAACCCTGCGTATCAATAAGGCTTTGGCCAATGCTGGCATCTGTTCACGTCGCAAAGCGGATGAGCTGGTACAGGCAAAGCTTGTTCGCGTCAATGGTCAACTCGTTACATCCCCCGGGTTTATGGTGCAAGCCACAGATCTGCTTGAAGTGCATGGAAAAGTTGTACCTTTTACCATAGACATACCCGAAATGTGCTACCTTATGCTACATAAGCCTGTGCAGATCGTGTCAACCGTCAGCGATCCTGAAGGGCGTCAAACCATCCTTGACCTTATTCCGGAAACATGGAAAAGCTATCGACTTTACCCTGCCGGACGTTTGGATTATTTTTCTGAAGGTTTGATTTTACTTACCAATGACGGGGACTTAACCCATCGACTTATGCATCCGCGCCACCATATTCCCAGAACCTATGAAGTTGTGGTACGTGAAGAAGTACAGGAAAAAGACCTTGACATCATGCGCAAAGGCATGACTCTAGAAGAGGGAGACACCCTTGCCCCTATGCAAGTAAGCATCTCTCCAACTAGACGCGGCACCTTGCTGACCATGGTATTGCATCAAGGGCTGAACCGCCAAATCCGCCGCGTTTGCCGTGACCTTGGCCTTACCATTCTTACCCTGCGTAGGATAGCGCAAGGCCCTTTGGAATTGGGCGACTTGCCCTTAGGTTCTGTGCGTGCTCTTAGTTCCGAGGAGGTCGCGCTTCTCAAAAAAGCAGCGGCAGGTAGCTGAAAAAGCGCCGTATGCTGCTTCAGTGGCAAATTTTAATCGGGTCATGGGGGGAAGAACCCACTCCCCTCTTACAATTCACCACTTCATTGCCTCCGGCACTTTTTCAACTGCCTGCCCTTAATTGGAGATTGAAAAGGGGATGCATAAGGGGAAAGGCTATGCTTAGGGTTGTATTTTTTTTGGGAACAGATTTTTTTAACAAACCGATAGGATTTGCATGAAGGAACAAGCAAACACATCCTCAGAACAACAAAAACGGGAGCCGCGTTTTTCCAAACAGGAACAAAAACGCTTGTTCCTCTATCTTATTGTCGGTATTGTGCTTTTAGAAATGGCTATCACGGTGGGGGCTGTCATTTACAGCATTACCAACGCCATACGTATTCCGGGAAGCCCTCCTCAGCTTAACTTTCCTTGGCTTGGTTACAGTATCGGCGTGGTGCTTGCTCCTGTGCTTGTCATGCTCATTTTGCACCTTGTTACCCTTGGCCTGACCAGAACCATTGAAGGAGAACCCAACGCACAAGGCCAGCACGAAGTTTCCGGACGTATCGGTACCTTTTTTGCCCTTGTACGCGGTGCGCCCACAGTGATTTTGTTTGCAGGTTTTGTGGTTATGGGGGCGATTATTTATTACCTTGACGGGGTTATGGCCCTTTTTATTAACCTTGGCCAATCTGTTCAAACCATACTGATTTGGGGTATTGGCGCGTTTGCCGTAGCGTGGACAGCGTGCACCATTGCACGCATGTACCTGACCTATAAGGCCCGTCAAATGGATGCCGAATACGCCTTTAGACGCGAAGTTTTGGAACGCACCGGCATGGTGATTTTGGACTCTAGTGTGAGCTCCAAAACGCAGATGCACAGCCTTTCTCAACATGCAGGTTCTATCCCCATGGCTGCGTTGACACTGGACACCTACGTGGC
>CAYJIX010000073.1:0-9633 GCA_964370375.1 uncultured Desulfovibrionaceae bacterium
AATTCTTTCATGAGCCATGTTTTGCCAACTTGCCTGGCACCTTGTATAAGAAGTTGCTTCCTCGTTTTTTTCTCTTTCCACTGTAACAGTTCATTGATGGCGTGTCGCTTCATGGTGCTTTCTCCTGTTGTGAACCTAGTAAAACAGGCTTCACACATTTTGTCTAGATAAAAATGGCAGACCATCACATTTAATCTACATAAAAATGGCAAATTCACACATTTTGTCTAGATAAAAATGGCAAGGCTCGTATTCTTCATAGATAATGGCCCGATCCTCACAACAAAAAGCCCTTATGTCCTGCGCATAATTGCAAGGCATAAGGGCTTTTATTTTTTAACTATTTGCTATGTGTTTTTACAGTAACTTCGCTTACTGATCTTGTTCTTCAAGGAAAGCTTTAATAATTGCCGTGCCCAAAACATTGGTGGCGTCAATGAGCGGTACGTTGTCCACAGACGCTTCGGTCAGGGCCAAGGGGATTTCAGTGCAGCCAAGCACAACACCTTGCGCACCGTTTGCAACAAGCGCACGCGCTTCGTCCATGAGCAATTGCTTGGCCTTGGCGGTTACGGGGTTGGATTTGGCTTTGATGCCATATTCAGGATCTGTGATGGCAGCTTGCACACGTTTGCGCCCTGCTGCATCAGGAAACTGCACGGTGTAGCCGGCCTTTTCCAAGACATCTTGATAGATGCGTGTTTCATAGGTGCCTTCGGTGCTAAGGATGCCAATGGTTTTTGCATCGGGCATGCTGGTGCGGATGTGTTCGCCCACAGCGTCAATCATGTGGATAAAGCGCACGTTCCCTTGTTTGGCCAGCATTTCTAAGGCAGGAGCCAAAATGGCAGGGCTGTGCGCAGTATTACAAGGCATGCCAAGCACTGTTGCGCCTGAATTGGCAAGGCCAAGCATGATTTCGCCAATCACAAGGCCCGGGTTGTCTTTGGCGCCTTTGAGCAAAAAGTCTGTACGGTCAGCAATTTTGTGCGGCAAGGAATACTGGATCACAGGCAAGTGGTCTTGGTCCTTACTGGCTGTGGTTTGGTCAAAGATTTTGCGCATAAGGTCAAGGCCTGCATAGGGGCCTACGCCGCCAATAATACCTATGGCACCGCTGAAATTTTTCATATTTCATCCTTTTATGTGAGTTAGCGTTAGCAAGACATTTTCTTCTTACAAAGTATGGCAATGGTTTAAGGATAGGCAAGTAGCCTAAAAAAACAGCGTTTGCACCATAAAAACAGCGTTTTTCACCATGCGGCAGGCACAAAAGGCACGCTGAATAAAACTATCGCTTCAAAAACATTGCTTGGCTAAAATACCGTTAGGCATGTGCCATGTCAATGTTTTGGGGCATGTTTTGGGGTAAAGTTTAGGCATTTGCAAGGTTCTCAATAATTGCTTGTAAAAGACGGTCGTAATAGCCACGCTTTAAAACAAGTTTATACTCTTTTTTGAATTTGTTTGGCATTTTTATAAGGCTTTCCTCAATCTTTTGTATTGCCTGCAATGTTTTTGCATTTGGAGTATTGGCTTTTATCTAAAAAGAAAATTTCCCCTCACAAATTACCCTTTTTGCAAAAACCGAAAAAGCTGTGTCTATATTCATACCAATATCAGCACAAAAATCAGCAAATTGTGTTTTTCCATCATCATCTATTTCAATAAAACATACTAAAAATCACTACTTTTTGACATATTTTTCGTACTGCGCGATCTTTTTTTTTGAAGTGTCATTTTAGCACAAGCCCCGTATCAACATTTTGTCTACAACTTTTTTTCATACAATTTATGGCGCAGTGATTTTTATAACACAATGAATTATTGTATTTTTTTTCAAAAACCCCTCATAAATATTCTTTTTTTACATGTGAAAAAAAGCGCATCATATGATTATTTTTTTTATACCTTGCATTTTGTAAAAACGTGAGCTAAAAATTAAGCTAACTTATAAAAAGGAGAAGTTTTATGTCTAAAAAGTTTTTTGCAACGCTGCTTTCTCTTGGCTTCATGCTTACAGCAACGGCACACGCTGCGCCAACCTTTATCACCATTGGCACGGGCGGCATCACAGGTGTGTATTACCCAACCGGCGGCGCGATTGCTAAAATCGTGAACAATAAAAAAGACGAATACAACATCCGCGCCACTGTTGAATCAACGGGTGCGTCTGTGTTTAACATCAATGCTGTCATGTCTGACGACCTTGATTTTGGCATTACCCAAGCAGACAGACAGTACCAAGCCTATAACGGCCTTTCCGAATGGGAAGGAAAGCCACAAAAAGACTTGCGCGCTGTCTTTTCATTAGCTCCTGAAATGATTACCTTTGTTGCAGCTGAAGATTCCGGCATTAAATCTTTGGCAGATTCTAAAGGTAAAGTGATCAATATCGGTAACCCTGGTTCCGGTCAGCGTCAAAACGCCATTGACCTGTACTCATCAAGCGGCATTGATTTTGAAAAAGATTTAAAAGCCGAAGGCATCAAAGCAGCCGATGCGCCGCGCATGTTGCAAGACGGACGTATTGACGGCTTTTTCTACACAGTGGCGCATCCAAACGGAAACATTAAAGAAGCAACCGCCGGCAAACGTAAAGTTCGCATCGTTCCCATTGAAGATATTTCTGCTTTAGAAAAGAAGTTCCCCTATTACACCAAGGGCGAAATTGATATGAGCCAATATCAAGACGCCACCAACGCGTCAGCAGGCAAAGTGCCTACCGTAAGCATGCTTGCTACATTTATTACTGATGTCGATACCCCTGAAAACGTTGTCTATGCTTTCACAAAAGAAATTTTTGAAAACTTGGACGAATTCAAATCGCTCCACCCTGCCCTTGCAACCCTTACACAAGAAGGCATGCTTGAAGGACTTACCGCTCCTTTGCATCCAGGTGCCATTAAGTATTACAAAGAGGTTGGCTTGCTTAAGTAAATTTTGTGATATTTTAGGGAAAAGCCTTGCTTTAACAGCTTGTTAGGGCAAGGGCTTTTCCCTTACTCAATCTGAAACAAGGCTGAGCGTAGATATGAAAGATTACAAAAAAAAAGTAACAGATGCCGAACACGGTTTACGTGGCGATTCCATAGGAATTACAACCATGCTGACCATGGTCATTGCGCTATCATGGTCGCTGTTTCAACTTGCATCGGCAAGCTTTTTGCTTATCGACAGTCTGTATCTACGCGCTATACATTTAGCTTTTGCCATTTCTCTTGTCTATCTCAACATCCCAATGCTCAAAAACACACAATCCCCTTCGTGGGATTTGCGCATTTTGCTTGCTATGAACAAGGTGACCGTACTTGACTATATATTAGGCATACTCGCGGCTTTTGCTGCATTATATATTGTTTTTGATTACGTTGGCATTTCTTCACGGGCTGGCATGCCCATAACGCGCGATATCGTATTTGGCCTTTTGATTGTGGCTTTACTTTTAGAAGCCACAAGGCGCGTCATTGGCCCTGCGTTGCCAATCATTGCCATTGGCTTTATATGTTATGTCTTTTTAGGCCCTTACTTGCCAGATCTGTTCGCCTTTAAAGGTGTTAGCCTTACTCGCTTTATCTCACAAATGACAATGGATACCGAAGGTGTTTACGGAATTCCTTTAAATGTTTCGGCAACTGTCGTCTTTTTATTCGTACTTTTTGGTACCATGCTTGAAAAAGCGGGTGGCGGTAATTATTTTATTCAGCTTGCGCTTGCAGGTTTGGGCAAATACCGCGGCGGCGCGGCAAAAGCGGCTGTTTTGGGTTCTGCGTTAACGGGTTTTGTTTCTGGTTCAAGTATCGCCAATGTGGTGACAACGGGCACCTTTACCATACCTCTTATGAAAAAAGTGGGCTATCCTCCTGCAAAAGCGGCGGCGGTTGAGGTTGCAGCTTCAACAAACGGGCAGCTTGCACCGCCCGTTATGGGTGCAGCAGCGTTTATTATTGCCGAATACGTCAACATCCCCTACATAGAAGTGGCTAAAGCTGCGGCAGTGCCGGCTTTTGCTTCCTATGTGGCATTATTATGGATAATCCATATTGAAGCCTGTAAATTGGGCTTAAAAGGCCTTTCAAAAAAGGATTTGCCGGATTTTGTCAAAGTGCTTTTAAGCGGCGTGCATTTTCTTATTCCTATTGTAATGCTTTTATACGAACTTGTTATAGTGCAGCACTCAGCAGAACTTTCCGTATTTCGCGCGATTGTCCTTTTGGCAGTCATCATGGTTGGTCAGCCTATTATTGCAGCGCATTTACAAAAAAAATCGTTATGGCAAGGTTTTAAAGCCGGCATGAAGCTCCTTGTAACGGCACTTGCAGGCGGCGGCACCAATATGGCAGGCGTTGCCATGGCAACGGCTTCTGCTGGCATTATTGTGGGCTGTGTTTCCTTAGGGTTAGGACAGCAAATCACCTATTTTGTAGAAATTTTATCAGCAGGCAATATCATCTTGCTGTTACTTATCACAGCTGTTGCCAGCCTTTTGCTTGGCATGGGTCTGCCAACAACGGCAAATTACATCATCATGGCGTCGCTAACTGCGCCCATATTGGTGCAATTTGCTTCAAGTATTGATATACATGGCGCACCTGTTGTCATTCCGTTGATCGCGGCGCATTTATACTGCTTCTATTTTGGCATTTTGGCAGACGATACTCCGCCTGTTGGGCTTGCCGCCTATGCAGGGGCAGCCATTGCGGAAGCTGACCCAATAGAAACAGGCATACAAGGCTTTTTGTACGATATTCGCACAGCCATACTTCCCCTTGTGTTTTTCTTTAACCATGATTTATTGCTATGGAATATCACAAGTGTGCCTCTTGGCATTTTCATTTTCTGTATGACATGCCTTGCCTGTATCGCGTTTGCATCGCTCATACAGGGCTGGTATATTAGGTCAAATACGTTTTTTGAAATGGTATTGCTTGCTGTTGCAACCGTTTTATTATTCTATCCGCACATTATTACAGGCTTCTTCTTACCCATTGAAATGCGTTTTGTAGGCTATGCCTTTGGTGTTGCTATATTGATACTTCTTTTCTTTATACAAAGAAGACGCCCAGAAATTGCAACGCACGCGCACTTGTCCTTTACTGCATAAATTCTACGTGTAGCTATACATAGTATCAGGAGTTTACATGAAGAAAAAAATACTGTTTGTACGTAGAAAAAAACCAATACGAGAAACATTGGAACCTGTTAGAAAACGCTTGCAATGTTCAAATTGTAGCTATGTTTTTTCTGACTATTTAACATCATGTCCTGAATGTGGCAGTGAAGATTGGATTGGCTATACAGAAGTCAACCCGTACACCCGCATGCCCCTTGAAAGCTTTTTAAAAGCATGCGGACATGTTGTGTGGATTTTAGGCACCTTTGTTTGCTTATACTTTTTGTGGCAAACAAACTCTTCTGATGAGGCATTGAATGTTCAATCTATTCTCCTTGCTATAGTATCACTTGGACTTGGCATTTTATTGTCTGCTCTGTACTTTGGCCTTAGCGAAGCTATTCAGCGTATATTGCGCGTGCAACGGCGACTTAAAGCCTTTCACGAAACCCATAGGCATGGCCAACAATCTGTCATCAAACCACAATATACAAAAACCGGAAGACGCAAAAAGGCAAGGTTGTAAGGGAACATAACACAGATAAGGTTAAAGCTACATAAATTTTTCCATAATTTTATATAGCTTTTTGGCATCATCACTATGTAACTGCGTGAACGCTCCTAAGCCCTCGCACAATGAATTGTGCAGAGGTCTTTATGTAAAAATCCATCGGTTTGACCGGTGGATTTTTACTTTAAAGCCATCTTTTTCTTAACATGCGTTGGACATAGTAAGCTGTCCATGCTAATCGGCACTTTCCCCATAGCTTTTTGTTAAAAAATACGGCACAGTGGATAACACGCTGGCAAGCCGTTATGACTTTGCGCGCTCCTGTACTTTACGAACACACTTTGCATACACAACCACTAATTGTATAAATAAAAGAGCCCTTTATGACCCGCAACATCTACCTAAAGACCGTATCGCCAAAAGACGCTGTAAAGCGTGTGCAAGAAGCCCTTGACAGGAAAAGCTTGATACAAGAGGAAGTTATCCCGTCGCACCTTGCCTTAAATCGTGTGCTGTCGCGCCCTGTGCATGCGGAGCTATCATCCCCCACATATCACAGTGCAGCCATGGACGGTTATGCGGTTGAAGCCAAAGCAACATTTGAAGCACGAGAGGGCTTTCCTGTTGTTCTATCAAAAGAACAAGCCATTGCCATAAACACAGGGCAAGCCCTGCCAAGGCATTGTGATGCAGTCATCATGATTGAGCATGTGCTAGAAAGCCCTGAAGGCATTGCCATTGAAGCTCCTGCTTTCCCGTGGCAGCATGTGCGGCGCATGGGTGAGGATGTGGTTGCAACCGAGTTGCTCTTTGCTCGTTACCACAAAATTGCCCCTTGGGATATTGGCGCGCTGCTCACGGCAGGGGTTTGGGAAGTGCCAGTTTGGCAACAGATCAACGCTTGCATTATCCCCACAGGTGATGAAGTTTTGGATTTTGCCCATAAGCCAAACCCAAAAGCCGGACAAGTGGTAGAGTCCAATTCTCAAATGCTCATGGGGCTTTTTACAAACGCAGGATGCATGGCTACACGCACAAAACCTGTGCCTGACGATATTGCCTCCTTGCACTTGGCCTTGCAAAAAGCCCTTGATTCCACGGCGCAGGTTATTTTGTTGTGCGCTGGCTCATCTGCCGGGTCTAAAGATTTTACACGGCAAATTATCGAGATGGAAGGAGAAGTCCTTGTCCATGGCATAGCTGTTATGCCGGGCAAGCCCTCTATCCTTGGCATTTGCCGCAATAAACTTGTGATAGGGGTTCCCGGGTACCCTGTAAGCGCGCTTGTTTGCTTTGAAGAGCTTATTTATCCGCTGATGAGCTGGCTAAACTATCGTTTTGTGCCCAAAAAACCCACAATTCCTGTGACCTTGGCCAGAGCCCTGCCCTCACGCCCGGGGATGGAAGAGCATGTTCGCCTTTGCGTTGGCCATGTGGGCGACACCATGATTGGCGTTCCCTTGCAGCGCGGTGCCGGCAACATCACCTCTGTGACCAAGGCGCAAGCCATGGCGCGTATCCCTGCTTTTTCTGAAGGACTGGACGAAGGCGATACGGTAACTGCCGAGCTTATGGTGCATGAAGACGAACTTGATTCGTGCATTGTTTGCGTTGGCAGCCACGACAACACCCTTGATCTGATCACAGATGAGCTTATGGCAAGGTTTGGCATGCCCTTTATTTCTGCTCATGTGGGCAGTATGGGGGGCATCACAGCCCTTACCAAAGGCACCTGCCACCTTGCAGGCATGCACCTGTTTGAGCCTTTGCACAACGATTTTAATTTTCCCTTTCTTCTGCGTTTTGCGCCAAACCTTGATGTTGTTGTGTACAATTTGGCCATCCGTCATCAGGGTTTGATAGTGCCAAAAGGCAACCCTGAAAAGGTGCAGGGCATTAGCGACCTTACGCGCGTTCGATTTATCAACCGTCAACGCGGTTCAGGCACGCGCATTTTGCTAGACCATCATTTGCAACAAGCAGGCATTGCGCCTGACAGTGTGCAAGGCTATGCAAAAGAAGAAGTCACGCACATGGCGGTGGCTGTCAATGTGCTTACAGGTATTGCTGATTGCGGCATGGGTATTTATGCGGCGGCAAAAGCCCTTGACCTTGATTTTGTGCCCTTAGCCCATGAACGCTATGACCTTGTTATTCCTAAAGCATATGTAGAAGATGCGCGGATAAAAGCCATTATAAGCCTGCTTCACGATGACAAATTCAAGGAACGCATTGTGGCGCAAGGTGGGGCTGAAATTACGTATACAGGGCAGATCATGAAGGCAGGGAGCGTGTCCAGCAGCTAAAAAAGCGATGACATAGGACGTTATACAATAAAGAACAATCGCGGCGTTGCAAAGCAAAGGCGATTGCTACGTCAAATTGCAACGTATAGAACGGCGTGAACTGTTTAGCCTGCCACCTGCTTGGTCGCTTTTTTGCTACGCTTGCGATGATTTTTCAGCCAATAGCTGTAAAAGAGGCATATCTGCTTCAAGAAAGGCAAGCTGCAACGCTTCTTGCGCTGTGACCCAGCATAAATGTTGCCCTTCACGGGGTGTAACCGTTCCTTCATACGCGCGCACGTGAAAAAACGTTAGATCCACGGTCAATTCTAACGAGTAGGCATGTTCAAAGCGCGAGCACAGTTCAGCTTTGCGTACATGAATGCCCAATTCTTCATAAAGTTCGCGTTCAAGGGCTTGTTGTGCGCCTTCGCCCTGCTCTATCTTGCCACCGGGAAACTCCCACATGCCGGCATGACGTTTGCCCAAAGGACGTTGTACGGCCAAAAACGTTGTCGCGTCGTGCCAAATGATTCCGGCAACAACGCGACAAAAAGATGAAGAAACAGTCATGAATTCAACTAAACAGAATGTTAGGACAGCATAGTAGCAGCCTGTTACGCAAGATAGCCTGCAATCATGGCATCATAACGCGATGTGCGTTCAAAGGTTTTCGCGGCCATGCGCTTACGAAACTCTAAGGACACGCCTTTTTTGATTTCTTCGGTGGCAGCGGCATAATCGTCAAATGAGGACAAGGTCAGCACGCTGTGATAATTTTTCGAGGCAGCACGCAAAAGACAAGGGCCACCAATGTCAATTTCTTCAATGGCTTGACGTGGTTCTAGGTTCTTTGCAAGGGCGCTTTCAAAATCATATAAATTGACACAAACAAGGTCAAAAGGCTTAATGCCGTTTGCTTGCAAGGTTGTCATGTGTTCGGGATTGTCTTTATCGGCTAGGATGCCGCCGTGAATAAAAGGATGCAAGGTTTTAACGCGGCCGCCCAAAATTTCGGGAAAACCTGTGACATCATGAACAGCGGTCACACGAAGCCCTGCTTTTTCTAAAAACGTAAGCGTGCCGCCTGTAGAAACAAGCTCAACCCCTTGATCCTGTAAAAAAGTGGCAAAATCTTGCAAGCCGTCTTTGTGGGTTACGCTGATAAGCGCGCGAGTGATGGAAAGAGTATTCATATATTCCTTATGGATCCGTTGAATATGTTGAAGAAAAAAGCAACAAACAGCCCATTAATGATCCATATGGCTACCTTGCTTTACACGGTAAAGCGCAACCCCCACAATAAGGATAAAATAGGCGGCAATAACTGCAACACCAATAACACCTTGTGCAGAAGAATGGGATACGTTGGTCATAAGCGTATCAAAAATATTCATGGCAGCTCCTTATTGTTTGCAAAAAGCATGCTCTTTTGAGCGGCAAAAGTCAAGCTGTATGAAAAAAACTGTGCCTGAAAAAAGCCGACTTTAAGACTCCTGCACAATTCATTGTGCTGAGTCTTTTGGAGCGTTGGCGGCAGCCAATGCGACCAAACAACGCGAAGCCTTATAAGTCTTGCTAAAAAGCTTTGCTTTTAAGCAAGACTAAAATCAAGAGTGGGTGCAATTCACTTGCACCGTTCCTGCCCGAAGGGGACCACGCTAGTGGCATAGCCGTTCCAACTAGGCGGGCGCCAAAGGCGTTCCCGTTAGGTGAGTCTTTGA